>JBDTTE010000018.1:0-25924 GCA_039930785.1 Betaproteobacteria bacterium
AGCAGAGGACTCATAATCCTTTGGTCGTCGGTTCAAGTCCGACCGGGCCCACCAACTTCCCCTTGTGTCCTCGCCGCACAGGCGGCATGGAATGCACCCGTGCCACGCCATCCGGGCAGACCTTCCATGTCTTGACCGTGTCGCGGGTTCGGCATGCCAGCGCCGGTACCGTGTATCCCATGCTCTTCGAGTAACTGCCCGGCTCGTTCGTCGCCAGTTCTGCGACCAATCTCGGTGATCCGCGCAAATGTACGTTCCATCCGGCCGTTTCGCATCGGGAGACTTCGCAACGACGGAGGTTACAGATCACGCCATGAGGCAAACCGCTTCCATGCGTCCTTGTAAACGCACCGGTGGTCTCCATGGGTGTCCGACGTCAACCGGGAAGCCGGATCAAGCATTGACTGGTCAACCTATTGGAGCCGCGTAAGGTTATTGGCATGTTCGAAGGTTAGAGGAATGTTCGAGGTATCCGAACAATGGCTTCACCTGGTAGATCGAACCAGCGACGGAATTGCTTCGCCGCTGCTCTCGCTTCTGCACGTGCCCACCGATACGATCAGTCCGCATGAACTGGCCACGAGCTTGCTGATTGCGGTCATTCAGACCGGTGTCATCGCGCTTGTTTTTCGTCCGCTTGAATCCTGGCTGCCCGCGGAGCGTTGGACGGATCGGCACCTGACGCGAGTCGACCGTCGGTACACGCTGCTGATGGTACTCGGCGTTCTCCCCCTGACCATTTTTCTGGCGATGACGCCATTGCGTGGCCTCCTCGGCGGTGATGCCGGCGCGGGCAGCGATGCGCGAATAGGCCTGCACACGATCCCGTTTCTCGCCCAGCATCCCTACCTTCTATTTCTCGTCTATTACCTCGTATTTGATTTCGTCTATTACTGGATGCACCGTGTGCAGCACGCCATCCCTTGGTGGTGGGCGCTGCACAGCCTGCATCACAGTCAGCGCCAGGTAAGTTGCTGGACAAACGACCGCGAATGCTTCCTCGGTGGCGTGCTGGAGGCCTCGATACTGGCCTGCGTCGGACTCGTGCTGGGTGTCGATCCTTCCGAGTTCGCGCTGCTGATTCTCGTCGGTGAACTGATACAGAATTTTTCGCATGCGAACGTGCGTATCGGCTTTGGCAAATGGTTGAACACTGTGTTCGTCGGTCCGGCTTTTCACCGCCTGCATCATATGCGCGCCGAGCCCGACCGACCGGGACTGCACAATTGCAATTTTGCGCAGGCATTTCCGGTCTGGGACATCTTGTTCGGCACCGCGCTTTACGGCGAACGAGCCCGCGCAACAGGCGTAGCTGATCCCGAGGTCGACGCTGACAACGAGTGCAGCCTCATCAAGCAGCAATGGACCGCGTTGCGGCGCTTTTGGGGCGCCATCCGACGGCGCGCTGGATGGATTCCGGGCGAGGTCTCGTTCGGTGAAGGCCACATGCCCATGCCCGAGCCTCTCGCAACCTCGCGAAACGGAAGAACCTGAAGCGGGACGCCGCCGTCTTTATTTATTCGTGATTTTGACGGGGCAACCTGCATCGCGCCCGTTTTCCCGCTTCCCAAGACGCCTGATCCTTTGATCGCCGCTCCAGATCCGACAGTGCCCACCAACTTCTCCTAGTGCCTACACCGCGCAGGGGGCATAGAATGCGTCCCATGGGACGACATGGAGGGCGGCTAGCATGACTGGAACACGTCAGTGGGATTTTGTGGCCGATATGAACGGTAGCGGGTCGGTCACCGTCTCCGATGTCTGGCTGTGGATCAAGTGGCTGTATTTCTGGCCGGGCGACGCGTTCATCGACGTCATGATCCGGAATTTTCCGACTGTCGCGGCTTTCTTCGAACTGTCGACCAACAAATTCGGCGGCCCGTTGTCGCTGTTTCTTTCGTTCGGGCTGTGGATTGTCGCGATTGTCGTGTTCGTCCTGATCTGGCGTTTCATGGATCGCATCGGCGCGCGCGCCGCCGATGCGCTGAGGCGGCCCTTCCTTAAAAAGCAGTAACGTCCCTTTCTGAAAGTCACCGCGGTTTAGCCGGTCGCGGTGCGACCTTCCAGTAAATCGTCGCTTCTCACCTCTGCCAGGACCGCTTCGCGCCACTTGCGCACGGAGTTGATCGTCCAGATTCGCGAAGCGTGTTCCAACTCCCCGAGGCGCATTCGTCGCTCGCTGATCTCGCCGGATTCCAGCAGGCGGCCGCGGAACACACCAGGGAGCAGTCCACACTCGACGGGCGGCGTGAATTTTTCGCCATCCAGTTCGAGAACAAGGTTGGCGATAGTCGTTTCGGTTATTTCGCCGCGGGCGTTCCAGAGGATCACGTCGTCGCAGTACGGTCGCGACGCTTTCGCTTCATCGTAAACCACGCGATGCGTCGTCTTGTTGCAGAGAAAAGGATCGGCGTCGTCGATCGGATTGGCTGCCACCGCGAGGCGGACGGGTCGATCTGCAATCGACAGCGTGGCTGACTCGCACGCAATCCGGCCATCGCGATCCACCAGCAGCCTCACGCTTTTCGCCACAGCGGGAAACGTGAGGGCTCTGGATCAAACAGCTGTTCTGCACCATGCCTTTCCGGCCGCTGCGAGGCTGTGCATCGCGATGTCACGGACCGGGATGAAAAGCGCAGTGGTAAACATCGCACGGCGTTTCAGTAATCGTCCTTCTCTTCGACGTCACCGGGTTCTTCGTCTTCTTCCTCGTAGAAGTCCTCTTCCTCATCCTGCCACTGGCCCGAGTCGACGACCTCGCTGACGATGTCGGTAATGCGCCCCCTGACATCCTGTTCCGCTTGCCCGCTGACGCCTTCGGTTTCGACATAGACGTCTTCGTCGTCGTCGATGCTGACCACGGCGTCGGGCCACTCCTCCTGCAACGCCTGCAGCAACTGGTTCTTGAAACGCTCGTATTCCTCGTCGGAGACCACGCCGAGGAGATCCTGATTTGCGAAGTAGGAGATGGTAAAGGCGGAGGACATGTCGATCTGTTTGCCTTGCGGTTGGCCAATGGCGAAAGGATACCGAAACTGAAATTAATTTTCCGCGAAACCGGTCGCCGTGAACGGCAGGCGCATCACAGGCGCAATAGCATGCGCCGTGCCAGTTTTCCGCGACCGGGCCGTGCTGACGACCGTTTCACCATCACGGCCGAACCGGATTGTCCCCCCAATAGAGCGGCACGGCCCGCTTGTGCGGCTTGCCGGCGTCCAGCAGGTAAAGGGACGGCGTCATCTCCCAGGCGTATTCGTTGAATTTCGCCAGCATGTCCTGGACGCGCTGCGGTTCCCGGTCGGCGTGGTTGTCTTCTTCCGAAGGATCGTCGCGCACGTTATAGAGTTCGTAGCGCACGGGCAGATGCGAATAAACGACGAGCTTCCAGTCGTCGACCATCAGCGCGCCGCGGAAATCGTCCATACCCAGGAGCATTTCCTTGCGCGAACTCGACTTCGTACCAAGCAGGGTGCCTGACTGGTCGACGCCGTCCAGGGGTTTGGTCTGGTCAGACGAAAGTCCGGCGATATGCAGCAACGTGGGATACATGTCGGTTACGTGCATGCGCTCCGTCACGACGCCAGGGGGAATTTTTTCCGGCCAGGAAGCCAGCGCCACCACGCGCAGCGAGCCTTCATAGAGACCGCCCTTGCCGTCGCGATAGGGGCCGTTGTCGGCGGACTGCTTTTGCACATCGCCGTCACCGGTCGCATGCTCGTTGGGCAGTGCGCCGCCGTTGTCGCTCTGGAAGACGACAAGCGTATTCGCCGACATGCCCTTTTTCTCGATCGCGGCCAGAATTTTTCCGACGGCATCGTCCACCGCCATCACCATCGCCGCGTAAGTGCGACGCTGTTCATTCGGTGCGTCCCGGACGGTCTGCGGCGTTTCCCTGGGTGCACGCAGCGGCGCCTGCGGTGCGCTGAACGACACGTACAGGAACAGCGGTTGGGTCGAATCCTGTTTTTCGATGATGCGCGCGGCTTCCCGCCCGATCAACGTGGTGCAATAGCCGTCTTCCTTCACAGGCCTCTCGTCCCGATGCCAGTCGGATTCGTTCGCCTGGTTGGTCTTCTTAAGGCAATCGAGGTCACCGTTAAAACTGCCGTAAAACGAATCGAATCCGCGCCGCGTCGGCCAGAACTCGCGGCTGGCATGGCCGAGTTGCCACTTGCCCGCCATCGCGGTGCGGTAACCGGCCTGCTTCAGTGCTTCGGGCAGCAGGCGCTCAGCGGTCGGCAAACCGTACTGGCTCCACGGCAGGATGGACAGGAACTGCATTCCGTAGCGCATCGGATAACGGCCGGTCAGCAGGGCCGCGCGCGCGGAAGTGGAATAGGGCTCCGAATAGAATCTCTCCAGTCGTGCGCCGCGTTGCGCGAGGGCATCGAGATTGGGCGTCTTGATCGTGCCGCCGTGGAAACCCACATCCTTCCAACCGAGGTCGTCGGCGAGGATGTAGACGATGTTGGGGCGCTCCGCGGCGATCGCGCATGCACTGCCGCAGAGAGCGGTCGCGCAAACAAGCCAGGCCGCGAATCGCGAGGCGATGCGCATGAGGTGCCTCCGTCGGATGCGCGGATGTTACATGAGATTGCGCACGCGTCCGACGGCAAGGCGGCGGGCATTCGGCGCTACAATCGGACGACTCATGAATGAACGCGACCTCATCATCGGAATGCTTGCGCAACTGGGTCGCCGGATCTGGACTGCAAGGGCACTCCGCGACGCGGCGTTTTGTGCCTGCGTGCTGCTTTTCTGTCTGCTGTGCCTGCAACTGGTCCTGCCTGCGCTGACGCTCTCCATGCCGGCAGCCGCGTCGCCGGTGCGTGGTGCGGCATTTCTCGCGATGGCCGTCGCGCTCCTCGAATTTGCCCGGCAGAACGCGCACCGGATCTCCGCGCGCGAAGCGGCGGCGCAGGCAGACGGGCGCGGCCAGCTCAACGACGAACTCAAATCGGCCTACTACTTTCTCCAGGCAGGGCCGGCTTCGCCGGTCGAGGCCTTGCAGATCCGCCGCGCGGCGCTCACCGTTGCCCAATTGGACGCGGCGGCCCTGGTTCCCCAAACCGTGCCGGGTAGCGCCTGGGCAGCGCTGCTCATCGCGACTTTGCTTGCTGTCACCATGGCGATCGCGCCGCAACTTTCCCGCGCACGCGATCCCGGCGCTGGCATTACGCCGGTCGCGCACGATGAACGGGAGGATCTGCGCGCGCTGCTCCAGGCCGCGCCGAAGTCCGCGGAAATCGAAAAGCTCGACCGGGCTTTGCGCGAACTGCAGAAATCCGGAGGCAGCGCAGCGGACAAAATGCGCGCCGTGGCGGAGGCCCGCGATGCGATCGACCAGGCCAACATGGAGGCGGCAGCGGCACGTGAAGGCCTGGCGCAACTCGGCGAATCCCTGAAGGCCGACCCGAAATTCGAGGCCGTGGCGCGCGCAATGAGCGAAGGCCGCGTCGACGATGCGCAGGCCCTGCTGCGCGATTTGCGCTCTGGCGCTGCACCGCAGCCGCAGGTCAGCGAGGCGGAGCGAAAACCAGGCGAACCGCCGGAGGGTGCGGCGCCGGCGGACGCCACCGGACGCGATCTCGCAAGCAAGACCGCCGCGTTGAACCAGGAGGCGATCAATCGCGTCACCCAGGCGCTGGAAGCGGCACAGGAACGCATCGAGGTGCAAAACCGCGTAAATGCGGTCAGGCGCCGCATGGACGCCGGCCTCGCGGTCACCAGCCAGCGCAGCCAGTTGACCGCCAGCCAGTTCGATAATCGCGTCACGGCGGCCAATCCGACGCCGGCACCGGAGACGGGCAACGTCCAGATGCGCGGCGGCACGCTGTTCCGCCAGGCCGCAGTCGCGAAGGAGAACAACGAAGAGTCGCACGACGGTAGCCAGACGGGCGATGCGTCCGGCGATTCAGTGGCAGAGCCGCTCGAAGGGGTTGCCACCCGGCGGCTCGACGCGCAACTCAAGCTCGAAACCATCCTGCAGAAACACGACGACACCGACGAGCCGGATGGCAAAGGCGATGCGGGCTGGTTCTATTCCCCCAGTCGCGAGCAGAAATCGGTGCTGCAGACCGAGGCAGTGCGGGCGCGTGGCAACTACGACCGCGACGTTGCGGCGGAGCACGACCGCGTGCCCGTGCGCCAGCGCGTCGCGGTAAAAAACTATTTTCTGAACCTGCACGAAAGCGAGAAAAAATGAGTTCCGTGGCGATCGACCGGCAGATCCAGGATTTCCGCGATCAGTTCCAGCGCGTGCGCGACGAAATAGGCCGCGTGATCGTCGGCAATGAAGACATTGTCTCCGGCGTGATGACCTGCCTGCTGGCGCGTGGGCACGTGTTGCTCGAAGGCATTCCCGGCGTGGGCAAGACGCGGCTGGTGCAGACCATGGCCGACGTGCTGCACCTGAAGTTCTCGCGCATCCAGTTCACGCCCGACCTCATGCCCGGCGACATCGTCGGCACGAACATCGTGCGCGAAGACGAGTCCGGGCGAAAATCCTTCGAGTTCCAGCGCGGCCCGATCTTCGCGAACATCGTGCTGGCGGACGAAATCAACCGGGCGACGCCGAAGACCCAGTCCGCGCTGCTCGAGGCGATGCAGGAGAACAGCGTTTCCGCCGGCGGTCGCACGCTCGCGCTCGACCAACCGTTCTTCGTGCTCGCCACGCAGAATCCGATCGAGATGGAAGGTACGTACCCGCTGCCCGAAGCGCAGATGGACCGATTCTTTTTCAAGCTGCGGCTCGATTTTCCGGATGTGGCGCAACTGAACCTGATCATCGAGCGCACCACGCAGCAATCGGAACCCGTCGTCAAGCGCGTGCTCGGGCTCGACGAGATCCTGCGCATGCGCGAGACGGCGCGCGCCATTCCGGTGGCGCGCCCGGTGCAGGAGTACGCCATCCGGCTGACCCTGGCCACGCATCCTGAATCGGAGCAGGCGCACGAGATGGCGCGCAAGTACGTGCGCTTCGGTTCCAGTCCGCGCGGCACGCAGGCGCTGATCCTCGGTGCGAAGGTGCACGCGCTGATGAACGACCGGGTCTATGTCGCCGGAGAAGACATCCGCGCGGTGGCGCTGCCGGCATTGCGGCATCGCGTGCTGCTGAATTTCGAAGCAGAGGCGCAGCGCGTGGACACGGACACCGTGCTTGCGCGCATTCTCGAATCGGTGGCGGGGCCCGGCACATGACGCGGGCGCCGCTGTTCCGGGCGCCGGAGTAGGCCGTGGCCCAGCAAGGCGCGCTGTTCAGCGAAGAATTCCTTCGCCAGCTCGAACACCTCGCGATGGTTACGCGCGGCCCCGTGGCGGGGCACCTGCGCGGGCACCATCGTTCGCGCCGCACCGGATCGGGCATGGTGTTCTCCGACTACCGGCCCTATTCCGCGGGCGACGACACGCGCAACCTCGACTGGGGCACCTATCTACGGCTCGACCGGTTGATTCTGCGGCTGTTCGAGGAGGAGGCTGACCTGCCGATCTACATTTTCATCGATGCGAGCCGCTCGATGGATTTCGGCACACCGTCGAAGTTCGATTTCGCGCGCAGGTTCGCCGCGGCGCTGGCTTACATCGGGCTCGTCAACCACGATCGCGTCAGCCTGGTCGCATTCGCCGATGGAGTGGTCGATGAGTTGCCGGCGCGACGCGGCAAGCAGCAGGTCTGGCGCTCGCTGCATTTCCTGGAGCGCCTGCAGGCGTCCGGCGAGACCAGCCTGCAGGCGGCGCTGCGTCGTTATTTCGGTTCGCGGCGCACGCGTGGCCTGGTGGTGCTGATATCCGATTTCCTCGATCGCGCAGGCTTCGAGGGCGGATTGCAGGTCGCCAGCGAATTCCGGCACGATGTGTTCGCGGTGCAGGTGACGGCGCCCGAGGAAGTCGAGCCGGACCTGGCCGATGAAGTGATGCTGGTCGATTCCGAGCAGGGACAAGTCACCCGCACCCGCGTAACGCCGGAACTCATCCAGGCCTATCGCGAAACGTTCGCCCGGCACAGCGCACAGCTCGAGGGTTTCTGTCGCGGCCAGGGTTGGGGTTACTTGTATGCCTCCGCAGACGCACCGCTCGAAGACCTTGTGCTGCGGTCGTTGCGCGCGGAAGGGTTGGTGCGATGAACGCCCTGGCAATGCCTGCGTGGTTGCCGTGGCTGGTGCTGGTCGGGGTGATCGGCGGCGTCGCCGCGCTGTACTGGCTGCAGCCGCCGCCACGTAAAGTAATCGTCGCATCGAGCCTGCTGTGGGAACGCGTGCTGCGCGAACGTCCGCCGGGTACGGACCGCCTGCGCTGGTGGCTTTCCCTGCTGCTGGCCAGCGTGATCGCGGCGCTGATCGTCAGCGCCTGCTTGCCGGTGCATCGTGCCGCCGGCGGCGCGTCGGAACCCGCGGTGCACAGGCTGGCAGTGGTCATAGACGATTCGGCGACCATGTCGACGCGCACCACCGACGGCGCCACGCGGTTGCAGCATGCGATCGCCGACGCGCGCACCTTGATCGGTTCGCGCACGGCTGGCAGCGAGGTCTGGGTGGCCGACACCATGCGGCGCATTGCCACGCCGGCCTTTCTTGATCGAGACGACGCACTGGCGCAGTTGTCCAGGATCAGTGCCGCAACTGGTAAGCCGCCGGCATTGCCATTGCCCCTGGCGACGGTCGGCCTGGAGATCGTGGTTTTCACGGACGGCGTCTCGATCGGCACGCTGCCGGAACGCGCCAAAGTGCAATCGGTATTCGAGCCGGTGGAAAACGCCGGCATCGTCGCGTTTGATGTGCGCGCCATGCCGACGGACGCCCGCCGCTACGTTGCCTACGTGGCGATCGCGAATGCCGGCGGCACGCGCAAGTCGATCGAACTGACGGTGACGGGTGTTGGCAGCAAACGCGTGGTGAGGACGCTCGCAATCGACAGTGGTGCGACGGGTCGGGAAATCATCGACGTGTCCGACTTCGCTGGCGGCCCGGTGCGGGCCTCGATCGCGATGGCGGGCGACGGGCTGGCGCTGGACGACGTTGCCTATGCGAATCTGCCCGAACACAGGGCACTGCGCGTGGCGCTCGTTACGAGGGGTAATCCTTTCCTGGAAAAATCGCTGGCAGCGCAGCCACGCGTGAGCCTGGCGGTCGTCGATCCTGCCCGTCCCGGAGACGAGAACAACTACGAGGCCATCGTATTCGATCGCACCGCGCCGAAGACGCGTCCACGGGTGCCCGCGCTTTTGATTCTTCCGGGCCGCGCCGACTGGTTGCCGCCGCCGCTCCGGGAAGTCGCCGGCGCGACCGCGAGCACGTGGAACGCTTCGCATCCCTTGCTGGAAAATGTCTCACTACGCGACCTGGGCATCGATCGTGCCTCCGTGTTCGATCTGAAGGATCGCGCCGGAAAGGCGGAACGCGCTCTGGCCAGTACATCCGACGGATCACCGCTGATTATCGCCAGCGAGGACGGACCGCGCTGGGTCGCGCTGGGCTTTGCGCTGGAAGAATCCAATTTCGCGTTGCACGCCGGATTTCCCGTTTTTCTGGGCAATGCGCTCGACTGGATGACGACCGAACAAGGAATTCTCGCGAGAGGGCTCGGCGTGATCGAACTGCCGCTGCCTGGTGCGCGTGTGCTCGCGACGGACGGATCTGAAGTCCCGACGCAGGCGATTCCCGGTGGCAGCATTTTCGAAGTGCAGTCCCCCGGTCTGTTCACGGCGGTGTCGGCACACGGACGCGCGCGCGTGACTGCGAACCTGCTCGACGGGCGCGTTACGGACGTGAATCGCTCAAGCCTGCCGCCGTTCAAACCGATGCAGGCGTCGGCGGAATCGGTCCGAATGCCTGCGGCGATCGACACATGGTTCGTGCTGCTGCTCCTGAGTGCGCTGCTGCTGCTCGGTGAGTGGTGGAGCTGGACGCGCCGGCTGACCGTATGACCTGGCCGTTATCCTTCCACACCGCGTGGCCCGCTGTTTTGCTTGCTGCCATACCCGTGTTGTTCTGGATGGCGCGGCGCGGCCGCGCACGACTGGGTCGCCGGCACCTCCTGGTCACGACCTTGTCGCGCGCGACGGCGATCCTGTGCCTGGCGCTCGCCCTCATGCGGCCGCAATGGCACGGTTCATCCGCGGACGTTTCGGTGGTGTATGCGCTGGACGTGTCGCGCAGCGTGTCCTCGGCGTTCATCGATTCCGCCATCGACTGGATTGCCCGTGCCGATCGCGAGGGGCATCCCGCACAGTCGCGTTATCTCGCCTTCGCCGATCGCGTTGTCGCCGCAGATAGCGCGGCGGCTATCCGCAAGCTTGTCGTTACCGAGACAAGCCGTGGGGTGGGCGGCACTTCGACGACTGCGCTGGACCAGTCGGCGACCGATCTCGAACAGGCGCTGGATGCCGCGCTGCTGGGGCTCGACGCCACGCACGCGAAACGCATAGTGCTGCTCACCGACGGCAATCAGACTACGGGTGATGTCTGGCGCGTACTGCCGCGATTGGCGGCGGCCGGTGTACGCGTATTTCCGGTGCCGGCAAAAGTGCGCGCCGAAAAAGATGCGTGGGTTGCCGGCGTCGACCTGCCGCCGGACGTTCGCGCTGGCGAACCGATCGTCGTCGTCGTGCGGGTGGTCGCCACGATGGCTGCGGCCGCGCAGGTGTCGCTACGAGATGGTAAAACGCTGCTCGGTACGCGCAGGCTGCAATTGCGGGCAGGGGAAAATCGCATCGCGTTCGAAATCAGATTGGCGCGCACGGGCGCAACGACGCTCTTGGCCGAAGTCGCGGCTGCCGGTGACGCGATTACGGAAAACAATCGCATGCAGGAGACCGTTTCGGTGGGGGCGCGGCCGCGCGTCCTCTACGTCGAAGGCGGCCAAGCCGATGGCGCGCGCTATCTCGTCGACGCACTGAATGAGCAGGGCCTCGACACGCGGGTCATCGTGCCGGCGGAACTGCCGGATTCGGCAGCGTCACTCGCACCCTACGATGCCGTGATCCTCAGCGACGTGCCGGCAAAGGCGATTTCCGGCGCCGCCATGGAATCGATCGCCACCTACGTACGCGATGCCGGGGGTGGCCTGCTGTTCACAAGTGGCGAGAATGTGCACGGCGAGAAGGGCTACAGCGACACGGCCCTGGAAAAGGCGTTGCCGATCGAATTTCGCGCCCAGGAAAAGCGCAAGGACCTGGCGATGGTGGTGGCACTTGATCGTTCCTATTCGATGAAGGGGCGCAAGATGGAAATGGCGAAGGAAGCCACGCGCGCGGCGCTCGACCTGCTGGAGGAGCAGCATCGTTTTGGTGTAGTGGCCTTCGATTCGCAAACCTACATCGCGGTGCCGATGCAGACCGTGCACTCGCGGCGCAAGGCGCAGGATCAGATCAGCCGCATCCAGGCCAGCGGGCAGACGAACATCTATCCGGCGCTGGGCATCGTCTACCGGATGCTGCAGAAGATCGATTCGAAGGCCAAGCACGTCATCCTGCTATCGGACGGCGACACGCATCCCGCCGATTTTGAAACCCTGGTCAAGCGCATGTCCGCTGAAAAAATCGTCGTGTCGACTGTGGCGGTCGGCGCAGACGCGGATGTCGCGTTGATGAGCGACATAGCCAAATGGGGAAAGGGCAGGGCGTACATCGCCGAGGATGCAAATTCGATTCCGCAGATCTTCATCGAAGAAACCGAACGTGCGGTGCATTCCAACCTGCTGGAGGAATCGTTCAGGCCGGTGGTGAAAAGGGGCGGCGCCGCGCTTAGGGGAATCGACGCTGGCGCGTTGCCCGAGTTGCGCGGGCTCGTCAGCAGCAAGGCGCGCGAGCATGCGGAGATTCTTTTGACTGCACCGTCCGGTTCGCCTTTGCTGGTGCGCTGGCAATACGGCCTGGGCACCGCTGTGGCATTTACTTCAGATGTGAAGAACCGCTGGGCATCGGACTGGATCAAGTGGCCTGGTTACGCAAAGTTCTGGGCGCAGCAGGTACGCGACGTCATGCGGCGCGACCAGGGCGAAACGCTCGACTTCCACGTCGTGCGCGAGGCCGGCGAAGCGGTGATTCGGCTATCGGCGCTCACGGCACGGGGCGGTTTCCGCAATGACCTTGCGCCCAGGGTACGGATCACGCGGCCCGACGGGACTACGTCTACCGTCGTGCTCGCGCAAACCGGCGCAGGCCGGTTTGAGGCCCGCGTGCCGCTCGATCGGGCGCTCTCCGCTGAACGATTCAACCTCGTCGAAGCAGCGGGAATGACGCCGCAGAGCCTGTCCCGGACCGGAACCCGGGTATTGCATCAGGACTACGCCGAGGAGTATCGCGGCCTGCCACCCGACATGGAATTGCTCGAGGGCTTGGCGCGGGTGACCGGCGGAAAAGTGGCGGCATCGATCGCGGAAATATTCGCGCAGCGCGGAGATGCGAGCGCGCGCACAAGGGATTTGTGGCCATGGCTCGCCGCGTGCGGGCTTTTGTTTTACCTGCTCGACATCGCGCTGAGGCGCTCGCCGCTTGCGTGGCGCTGGCTGGAGCCGCAACGCCGGCGCGCGACGTGACATGCACTATTAAAAAGCAGATGCCAGCTAGCTGCGCGTCGGCGTGAAGCGCAGTCGCAGGCGGTTGCGTCCGTCGGCGTAGCTGTAGTCCGCATGCTGCGTCAGTCCGAGTGCCAGAAACAGCCCGAGGCCACCGACGCGACGTTCGGTGATGGAAGTCGTCGGGTCGCCGAGGCCACCGGCCGCCAGTGGATCGAATTGCGACGCCGTGTCCTCGAAGATCAGGCGCAGGTAGTCCACATCTTCCTCGAGCGTGACAACGACCAGGGCCTCGCCTTTGCCGCCGTGGTTCACCGTATTGGTGAACAACTCTTCGACTATTAGCGTCAGTTTGTGGCGATCCTCGCGGACAAGTCCCGCAGCTGCGGCAAATTGCTCGATCAGCGCCCTGACCTCTTCGAAGGCTGGAAGCCGCGCCGGTACGCTGCAAGTCACACGGAGCACGGGCTTCTCGCTTGCAGTGAGGGTCTTGCCCTTGCGGCAAGGCATGGGCCGGCTGCTATGATGCCGGCGCGCATGTTTCTTGCAACTTTAAGGGTTCCCTGGCGGAGAACTTTGCCGCCGTTACGTACGGGAACCACGGAGGATAATATGACCAGGACATCGACTCTCAATCGCGACATCCTTGTATTCGGCCTGTTGCTGCTGGCTGCCGCGTGGTGGTCCACGCATGCGCTGGCGGCCGAGGCGGGGCGCATCAAGACGGCAAAGGGTGACGTAACAATCGAGCGAGGCGGCAAGCTCAGCGCCGCCGTACCGGGTGCGCTCATCGAGGTCGCCGACACGGTCCGCACCGGAAATGACAGCGCCGTCGGTATCGCCTTCCTCGACAACAGCCTGCTTTCGGCCGGCCCGAACTCGGAACTGGTCGTCGAGAAATTTCTCTTCGACAGCCGGACCGACGAAGGAGCATTCGATACGCGCCTGAAGAAGGGCACGCTCGGCGTCGTCTCCGGCAGGATAGTCAAGCAAACGCCGGAAGCCATGCGCGTCAAGACACCTTCTGCAGTCATGGGTGTGCGCGGTACCGAATTCATCGTCAAGGTAGACCAGGCCGCTGCGAATTGATGACGCGTTTTCTCATCGCGACGGCTGTCGTTGCGACGATGGTGTGTGGCTGCACGCAATCCCCGGCCCGCCCGGTCCCGAAAAATGGCGACCTCGTCGTCCTGCTGCCGAAACCCAACGGCCACATCGGCGGCGTCGTTGTCAGGACGCCCGACGGCAAGGAGATCCTGCTGAACCAGGCGTATGCCGGGGCTCGTGTCGATGCCGCTGGTAATCTGGAATCCGTCACCTATTCCGCCGAGCAGGCGAAGCAGGAATTCGACGCTGCAGTGACGGCGCTGCCTGAACGCCCGGCCATCTACACCCTGTATTTCGTCGAAGGCAGGAGCGAAATGACGGCCGAGTCCCAGGCCGAGATCGAGCGCATCAGCCGCGAAATCGCGGCGCGGACCTACCCCGATGTCATGGTGATCGGACACGGCGACACAACCGGCACGATCCAGTTCAATGACCAGTTGTCGCTGCAGCGCGCGCAACGCGTGCGCGACGCATTCGTCCAGGCCGGGGTCGATCCGCATCACATCGAAGCGATCGGTCGCGGCAAGCGTGAACCCGCCGTGCCGACATCCGAAGGCGTTTCCGAACCGCGCAATCGCCGGGTCGAAATCAACGTTCGCTGAAGTAGCCGCGTGGCGTAGCTTCATGCACCGCCACCATTCCAGTGCACCGCCAGCATCGTCAGGTCATCCGAACGCTCCGTGGCCTGGACGAACTTGCGCACGTCGTCGCGAATGGCGTCCACCAGCTGGATGGCGCGCGTTGCGTGCCTTGCGGATTTCAAAGCAGATACAAGGCGCGGCCGGCCGTAGAGTTCGCCGCCAGCGTTCATCGCCTCCGTGACGCCGTCGGTAAATAGAAAGAGCGTATCGCCGGGACGAAGGCGGGCGTGCTCGGCACGATATTCGTAACCGGACACAACGCACAGCGGGGGTCCCGAAGCGCCCTCGAGCCGGAATGGCGTCTCGCCGTCTTCGCCCGCTCGCACGCAGAACGGCGAATCGTGACCGGCGTTGCACCAGTCCAGGTCACCGGTGCGCAAGTCGAGTACACCGGCGAACACCGTCACGAACAGCGTCTCAGGATTGTCGCGGGCCAGTTCTTCGTTGGCGGCACGCATGAGCGTACCGATATCCGCATGGTTGCCCATTCTCAACGCGGCGTTTTTGTAGAGGACCTTGCTGACGGCCATAAAAATGCTGGCAGGCAATCCCTTGCCGGCCACGTCGCCGATCATCAGGAACAGGCGATCGGAGTCGAGCTTGAAAAAATCGTAGAGGTCACCCCCGACTGACTTTGCGGGTTCGATCAGGGCCTGCAGGTCGAAGCGCGAATCTTCGTAGAAGTCCGCTGAAGGCGGCGGCAGCATGCCCATCTGGATGCGCTGCGCCGCTTCGAGTTCACCGGCCGCCCGGGCCGCCGTTTCGCGCTCGGTTTGCAGCGCGCGCAGCAAGGCGCGGCGCTGCCGGTCGGCTTCGTGCAGGGTGCCACTTAGCATGATGCCGAACACGAACGTCAATGCGACCGCAGGCCATGCGACATCGAACAGGATCTGCTTCCCGGCGTAAATTCCAATTCCGGTCGCGAGGATGCCCGCCATCAGCACGGCGTAGATCCATGTGGCGGTCCGCGGCTTCACGGCGGGGACGGCCAGAATCAGCAGTACGCCACCGGCCAGCAGCAGGAGGCGCTCGAGCTTTTCGAGATAGTCCGGTCGTCGCAGCAGGCTGCCATCGAAAATGTTCTCGAGGATCTGTGCGTGGATCTCGATGCCCGGCATGCGCTCCCCCACCGGTGTGGAGTGGAAGTCGAGCAGGCCCAGGCCGGTAGCCCCGATGAGCACGATCTTCCCGCGGATCTGCTCCGGGTCGACGCTGTTGCGCAACACATCTACCGCGGAAATGAAGCGATCGTCGTTGTGCGGGCTGAAGTGAACCCAGACCGATCCGTCGGCGCTGGTCGGTACGAATACATCGCCGATGCCTATCCCTTCGACGCGATCGGGTTTGGCGACTACGACGAAACCCGGCGTATGCGTGGCGATCCGCAGTACTTCAACGGACAACGACGGCATCAACACGTCATCGACCGCGGCCAGCAATGGAGCCTGGCGCACGACGCCGCCGCTGGGATCGACGCTCAGCAGGCCATGTCCGGCCGCCGCGGCATCGAGAATGTCCAGGCTGCGCACGGCGCCCGGAAAGCGTCGCAAATTCGGAGTTGGATCGCTGCCCTTGACTCGAAATGGCGCGCCCCGCTGTGCAGGGCCGCCCGGCTGCTGTTGCTCGATGCCCGCAAGGCCGACCGACACCGCATTCCGGCGCAGGGCACCGGCGAGGATCGAGTCATTGCTTGGCAACTGCGACAGCTGCTTCGCCAGCCCGGGATCGAGGTTTTCTACTACGCGCGCGATGCTGCCCGGTGACATGCGATCAGGTTCCGGCAGCAGCATGTCGAGGCCGATCGCCGCGGGCTTGTGCCCCGCGATTGCATCGATGAGCCGGGCTGTCGTCGTACGCGGCCACGGCCATTGTCCGAGCTCGCGCAGGCTTTTTTCATCTATGGCGACAATGACGGCCGGCGCGGACTTGCGTTCGCGCGGTACCAGGCGCTGATAGCCGTCGAAAAGCGCCGCGCGCAACTGCAGCATCGGTGACGCGGACGGGTAGAACGAGAGCCCAATGAAAAAAATGAGCAGGACGCTCCCGAGCGCTCGGCCCTGGCCGCGGTTTCGCCGCACCCGGCGACGTTCGGCCGGTGCGGGCGCGGCCTTTGTTTCGGGAATTTGGCCGGGCGCGTTCACACTTTGATTTCCATGCCGTCGAAAGCGGCGCTGATGTGCAACCGGTTCGTGCCGCGGGTGAGCTGCTCGAATCGGATTGTTTCGTTCAGCACGGATTGAATGTGCTCGTCGGTGTGGCCAGGCTCGTGATGAAACAGGCACAAGTGGCCGACATTGGCCATCTGGGCGAGCTCGACCCCGATGAGGGCGCTGGAATGTCCCCAGTCCTGCTTGACTGACACCGCGTCGAGCAGGGAGTACATGGCATCGAAAATAACCAGGTCGGCGTCACGAAAAAATTTCACGAACGCCAGTGATTCTGCGAGATCTTCGAGCTTGTGCTCTGAATCCGTCGAATAGACGACGGACTTGCCATCGCGCTCCAACCGGTATCCAAACGAGTCGCCGCTGTGCAACTGAAGCATGGGCGTGACCGTGCAGCCGCCAATTTCGACGCTCTTTCCCGCATCGAGTTTGATGAACTCGATGGATGCCGGAAGTTGCGAAAAATCGACCGGGAAGCAGGGCGCCGCCTGCTGCGTGCGGAACGCTTTTTCGATGACGTCATGGCAGCCGAAAATACGAATCTTCGCGCCGCGCGTATAGGCGGGCTTGAAGAAGGGGAATCCCATGATGTGGTCCCAATGCACATGGGACATGAGCACGTTGATCGTAATCGGGCCGCCGCCGCGCGTGTGCATGACATGGTCGCCGAATGCGCGCGCGCCGCTGCCCATGTCGCATACCAGGAATTCGTCGAGACCGGTCTCAATCTGCACGCAGGATGTCTGCCCGCCGTACGTCTGCCCGATCGAAAAATCCAGGTCGTTGTCGATGAAGGCGCGCGCTTTTTCCGTCGAATCCACGCCGCGTGCAATCGCCAGCGCGAGCGCGGTCGCGAGCTTGTGGCGGATATCGGCCGGCGTCAGCGAGAACGGAAGGGAACCGCGGGTTCCCCAGAAACGTACCAGCATGCCGCTCCCCTAGGATTGACGGGTTTTCGGTTGCGCGATTGAGAGACTGTCGATGGCTCCGCGTACGTCGTCGAAGGTCTGGAAGATCAGCGTGAAGCGGCTGATCTCGAATATTTCCTTTACCACGGGTTGCATGGCGGCGACGACGATAACACCGCCCTGGGTTTTCGCCTGCTTGTTTGCCAGCATGAAAGAACGCAGGCCGGCGCTGCTGACATAGTCGATTCCGGCAAGATCCAGTATCAGGCTTTCGCCGCCCTTGCGGCAACGATCGACAAACCGCCCAAGGCTGCTGCGGAAATCCTCGGTGGTGGCGTGATCGATCCTCCCCACGGGCGAAACGACGAGGACGTCGCCATACGACTGATTCTTGATATCCATTTTCATGCCCCGAATCCGGCGGATGGGCACCTGATGCGGCGTGCCGGCAGCGTCCGAAATGCCCGCCGCATGTCGGGATGGCGCCCGCCTCGTTTGGCGGAACGCATTCCCTTGGAGGGACATAACGGCACGCCGGATGGCGTGCTTGACACTAAACCCCAAACACCCGGGGCCAGCGCCGAATAATCAGGAGAAAACCGGAAAGGTTTCGAATTTGCCGGAGAGCAGGCGTTCGGTATCGGGGCAACCCAGCCAGCCATCGATCATGCTGGCGTAAACACGACGAAAATCCGTGGTGAAAATCAGATTATCGCCTTCGTCGAGTGCGGTCAGGCTGGGCGCCTGTCCGTAATGGCCGCCCTTCACAGGTTTGCCAATGACATACATCTGGTTGGCGGTGCCATGATCGGTGCCGAGGCTGGTATTTTCCGGCACACGGCGGCCGAATTCAGAGAACACGAGCAGGGTGACGTCGTCGGCGCGACCGATGCGTTCCATGTCCTTCATGAAGCCGGCGACCGCGTCCGAGACGTAGGTCAGCAGGCGCGCGTGCAGGTCGGACTGTTGCACGTGCGTGTCGAATGCATTGTGCCGATACGCGGTGTAGTAGAGGCGGGTGGGCATGCCGGCGGCGATCAGCGAAGCGATCTTTGGCAATTGCACCGGCACGATGCCGTAGTCGACCGGCGTCTTGTATCCGGTCCAGGCATCGCGCACGAGTTGCGACGCTTCGCGCGCGCTTTGGGCGATGTCCAGCAGATAGTGTTTCGATGTGCCGGCACCGGCGTCATTGACCGGCGCGCCATCAAGCAGCGGGCGCTCCTGGAACAATCCCTTGCGCCCGAATTTCTCGGGATCGTCGAACACGACCGGCACGTGATCATGGGCGCGAACCGCCAGCGATTGCACTTCGTCGATATTGACGATGAAGTTCGGTGTCGCGCGCGTGTCGATCGCATCGGCGACCCGGCCGATCCAGCCGTATTCCTCGCCGCTATTGGGCGCACCGGTGTGCCAGTACGCCATCGACGTGAAATGCGAAAACGACGGCTGCGCATAGCCGCAACCGTGCACAACCGCCATGCGGCCGTCTTTGTACAGCTTTTCGAAACCGGCCATGCCGGCGTTGAAGCCGTAGTGGTCGTCGATCTTGCGCAGTTTGTCCGCACGGATGCCGATCTTCGGACGGTGGCGGTAGTACGCATCATCGGCGTAAGGCACGAGCGTATTCAGGCCGTCATTGCCGCCCGACAACTCAAGTATCACCAGTATGCGGTTCGACGGCGACGCGTTTGCCGCCAGCGCAGTACGCGAAAACACCAGGGGCATGGCGGAGGCGCCGATGCCCGCAAGGCCTGTACGCAGGATGTCGCGGCGCGACCAGGCTTTCATCCGGGGTTGGGTCTTCATGTTGTCTTATCCGAGCTGATATTCAGGTAACGACAGGATCACGTGCAGGGTGGTGCGCAACGGTTCTTCCAGATAGGTCGAGGCCAGCGGCAGGTCGGCCGTGCCCAGCTCACCTTCGAGGAATTTCGCGACGCGCTCGTGCATGCTTTCATCGAGCGGCGTCGAAACAAATCGCGCCAGCAGGTAGTCGGCGGCTTCGCGGGCGGTCTTGCATCCCGCGCCGAGCACCATCGCGGAGAGGTCCAGTTGCGCGGTGGCGCGCGGGATCGGCTTGATCCTCTGCAGGGCCGTCTGCCAGCCCCGGTAGCTTGCCAGGCGCGTGTTGAACTCTTCGTCGCGGTCGGCCTGCATGGACATCGAAGTCAATTCCTTCGCATCCTGTTTTGTCGCGGTGGTTACGTCCATGCCCAGCGCGAGCTTTTCATTGACCTCGCTGATTTTGTAGTCAATCAGGGGATAACGATCCGAGGGCAGGAAATTGATGTTCGGATACAGCACGTCGTAGACGAAATTGCCGCGCGAGAGCAGCAGGCCCGGTGTGATCCAGCTCCTGCCGTTCGCCCATCCGGCAACAGTCGGCGGGTACAGAAGTTTCTGGCCCAGTGCTTCGGTGACGTCGTTGAAATCGGGTACCCCAGGCACTTCGCGCAGTCCCATTTTCCGGTACGTGGAGATCACCAGCTCGACGGGCGACTTGATGTGCGTCGCCATCGATTCCTCGCTGTAGAAATCGCGCGACAGGAAAATCGTTTCCAGCAGCGGCGCTATTTCGTAGTTCGCATCACGCAGGGTCGCACCCAGTTGCGTGCGCAACGGGGCTGGAAGGTCCTGGTTCACGAAGAAGCGATAGATCTTGCCGGCCACGTAATCGGCGGTGACCGGCTGCGACAGGATCACGTCGATAACCTCCACGCCGTCGAAACTGCCCCGCTTGCCGAAAAATGTCTTCGGCGTGTCGTCGTGTTTCTCCGGTGTGATTACAAAGTTGAGATCGACGTAGTTCCAGCCGGTGAATGCGCGCGCGGCTTCGCGGATGTCGGTTTCGCTGTAGTTGCCGACGCCCATGGAGAACATTTCCATGATTTCGCGCGCGAAATTTTCGTTCGGTGCGCCCTTCACGTTCACGCCTGCGTCGAGGAAGGCGAGCATGGCCGGATCCTGCGCCACGCCGATCAGGAGGTCGCGAAAATTGCCGGTGCCCTGCGCGCGGAACAGTTCGTTCTGCTTGAGCATCTTGCGATAATCGCGGACTTTCTCCTCACTGGTGGCGAAGTGACCGTGCCAGAACAGCGCCATTTTCTCTTCGAGCGGGCGCTGTGTGGTGAGCATGCGATTGGCCCACCAGTACGCCACGCGATTGGTTTCCAGCTTGCTCGCGCGCAACCAGTAGAAGAACTTGTTTGCCACCGGTTGCAGGCGACGATTTCCCGAAGGCTTGACCTTGACGCCCATGGACTCGCCTGTCGTCTTGGCGAGGTCGGTGGCCGCCGGACGCGACGCTGGAAACGGCTCGAGGCCGACATCGTGCGCACCGGAATCATCGAAGGCGGGCAAATCGTTGGGAATGTTCTTGTTGTAGACGAGTTGACGCACGGCCGCTTCCGGCGTCATCGCCGCGAATTGCGCGATTTCTTCCGGCGTCGCGCCGAATCCGGCGCGTTCGAGCAGGTGCGCCGCGCGTTCCGCGTTCCAGTCCGCGGGCCCGATCGGTGTGAGATCGCCCGACCATTCGGATGCGGCCGCACCGGCGAGCGGCATCGAGAACAGGAGGAGCAGGCAAATGCGGCTTTTGAGGGCAGGGGTCATGGCCGATGGTCCTTGGTAAAAGCGGGCGTCACGTCGCGGCTGCCATTGTCAGGTAAGAAGCGCTTCCCGGTCCTGCGCAAAAGCCGCATTTGCGTTTCATGATTTTCATGACGTCGCTTGACGTTACAAGAGCGCCAGAGTAGCTTCGTCGCGCCTCGAAAACCAGCCCGGAATATCTGCCGGGTTTTCCACCCTTGGGTACGACCTTCTCACTCCTCGCGCTCGGCTTCTTCCTCGGTATGCGTCATGCAACCGACGCGGACCACGTTATCGCGATATCCACCATCGTCAGCCGCCAGCGCTCCATGCGCAGTGCCGCGATGATCGGCGCGATCTGGGGTCTCGGCCATACGCTGACGGTAATGCTGGTCGGCGGCGCCATCATTCTCTTCACGATCACGATTCCGGCGCGCATGGGCCTGGCGATGGAATTCGCAGTCGGCATCATGCTGGTTTTGCTGGGATTCCTGAACCTGACGGGCCTGACCCGCAAGATCGGCGACAGCGCCACGCCGGATGCGTCGTTGCACGGGCACGCGCATGCGCACGGCGATTACGCCCACAGCCATGTGCATGGTCATGGACAGGCGGGACACGGACATGCCGACGATCAAACGCCACAGGCGTGGCTGGATCGAAAGCTCGGCGGCCTCGGCATCTACCAGATGGCGCGCCCGCTGATCGTGGGCATCGTGCATGGGCTGGCAGGGTCCGCTGCCGTTGCACTACTGGTGCTGACGGCAATCCAGAATCCGTGGTGGGGATTGCTCTACCTGTTCTTGTTCGGCGTCGGTACCGTCGCCGGCATGATGCTTATTACGGTGATCATCGCGGCGCCGTTCGCCTATTCGACGGCACACTTTCCGCGGTTCAATGCTTACCTGCGCGTCGCGTCAGGTTTGTTATCGCTTGGTTTCGGCTTGTTTCTGATCTATTACATCGGCTACGTGGACGGGCTGTTCGGCGAAAATCCACAGTGGACACCGCAGTAAGATAAATATATGAATCGTAAGAGTATAAATCCGCAGCGCAGCATTGACGCTCTGCAAATTACAGGTTTAAATCCGCGCGATGCAAAGTGAAACAGGTGGGCCGCAGCGAACGGCCCGGATGGCGGCGCTCAAGGGTTTTGGTTTAGGCGCGCTGGTTGTGGGATTGATAGCGCTAATCGCGGTGGCAGCATTTCGCGAAACGGCCAAGCCGAAGCCGCAACCAAACCCGCAGGTCATGACGAATTTTGAAGAAGCCGGTCATGCCGAACGTCCCGCGGTTACCGCAGAGGAAGAATCGTACGCACGAGCGCTTTGGCCGATCCATGCGCAAGTTAAGCAGGATGCCGTGGTAATGACATTCGCGGGCCTCGCCTACAAGATGGGCGATATCAAGCGGGATGCAGTGAAGAAACGCGTGGCGCCGCTGACGGCGAAGTTCGACGCAGCGCTGGCTGGCCTTGACAAGGTACAGCCGCCGGCGTCGATGAAAAAGATGCATGAGAATTATCGGGAAGCGATAAAGCTGTACCGGGATGCCTCGGTGATCATGATCAGAGTGGCGGCCGACGGCAAGGATGAACATCTTTTCGAGGCGCAGGCAAAGACGTCGAGAGCGTCCAACCTGACGCTGGAAGTGGGTGAAACTTTGTGGCCCGGGGAATTCAAACCGAATTGAGACTCGAAGAATTCGAAGTAGCGTTACGGAAGTTGCTGGGGGCTGGAATCCAGGAAGTTGTAAACAGGCAGTTCAACGTCAATGGAGGGGTAGGAAAATGATGAGTCTAAAAAAAGCAATGGTCGCAGCCGGTCTGGCCGCGTCAGCCCTGGGTGCACCGGTTGCGCAAGCAGCCGACGTGTGTTCGGTGTGGCTGGTTGAGAACAGCCGCTTCATGGGCGTTCCGTTCGGCGCGTTCATGCCGGATCGTGCATTCGTACCGGGTAGCACGAACAAGAACAACAACATCAACACGGTGGATCTGCCGGTCAACGTCGGCGTCATCAAGTGCGGCAACGAACTGATGCTGTACGACAACGGCTGGAATCAGACCGAGTACCACAAGATGACGGGCACGGACCACTGGTCGCCGCTGTCCAAGCAGATCGCCCAGCTTGGCTTCGACGCCAAGGACGTCAAGAAAATCATCCTCGGCCACGGCCATTGGGATCACGCCGGTTCGCTGGATGAATTCCCGAACGCCACGATCTACATCCAGAAGGAAGAACTGCGCGGCATCGAATGGGCGCTGAACTATCAGGGCCATGAGCGTATCCGTGCCGTGAATGATTCGCCCGGCGGCTGCGCACGTACACCCGCTTGCGGTTATCCTGCAAAGACCGTGGATGGTATCTACTCGAAGGTGCTGCGCGGCAAGGCTGTCATCGTCGATGGCGAATACGAAGTTATGCCCGGCGTGCTGATTCACCCGGCATTCCGCGCTCATACCGCCGGTTCGCAACTGCTGGAAGTTCCGACGTCCATCGGCAAGCTGGTGTTCGGTAGCGATGCGTATTCCTCCTGGGAAGGCATTCGCGACTGGAACATCGCCAACCCGCAACAGACCGACACGGTTCAGCAATTCCTGGCCTACGAGAAGTGCTACAAAATCACCGGTGGATATCAGAACTGCGTGACGGGCCACGAGCCGCTGTCCTACTCTGACGGCTATCCGCTGACCAAGAACGCCTGGGTCGGCATGAACGGTGGCCGCCTCGCGGAAATCGCGTTGGCACCCGGAGAAAAGTCGCGCAAGAAGTGATTGCCTGACTGAAGGTTGTACACTTCGATGCGAGGAGCCGGATGCCGGCTCCTCGCATTTTTTATACTTTCAACTCGTAACATATCGTCGTGCCAATTCGTTTTTTCTGGTTACTGATCCTGATTCTGGTTTCGGCATTCGCCGGGCCTGTGAATGCGCACGATCCCAGTGCCTGGGGCGGGTTGTTCCGGTCCAGGGATTTCGGTGCCAACTGGTTTCCGGCTGATGCCGGTTTGTTCATCGGTGGGGCGCTCGGCGTTGCGGTACATCCCAAGGAACCCGCTCTACTGCTTTACGGCACGGATGCGCGGCTGTTGCGGTCGAAGAATGGCGGTCGCGACTGGACGACCGAGCAGGGCGCGGGAATGGCCGAGGCCGTTTACGCAGTGCTGTTCGACGCTGACGGTCGCGGCGCGCTGGCAGCGAGCGGGACCAAGATTTTTCGCGCGGGCGAGGACGGAGTCTGGCAAGACGTTCGCGCGCCCGGTGCGACCTTACCCGTGCGCGCTTTCGTGCACAGCAGCGTCAACCCGGATCGGATCTACCTTGCGGGCGAGCACGGGCTTTTTGCAAGCGTAGACAAGGGTCGTTCCTGGACGCGTTCCGGCGAGGGCGTATTGCCGGAGAACGCAGTCGCGGGCTTCCTCGTAGTGCCGGGCGCGGTTGAGGCCTTGTACGCCATTATTGACGGCAACCTCTGGACTAGCACGGACGATGCACGCAACTGGTCGACGCGCAACGGCGGCCTGCCGGCAGGGCGCGTCGATGCCGTGTCAGCGGACTTGCACAACCCAAAGCGGCTATGGGTTACGGCCGCCGCCCAGGTTTATTCGAGCGATGACGCTGGCGTTTCATGGGCGAAATACGGTTCGCCTCTTGCAGAACCTGAAACGCAGGTTCGCGGCATTGCTGTTAGCGATGACGGGAAAATCATAGTGCTCGCAACGCATCGCGGACTCCTGCGCAGCGTGGATGCCGGAAAAAACTGGGTTCAGGTTGAGAGCACGTTGCCCGTGCATCTTGAAACAGGACTGCTGTTGCGCGATCCGCACGATCCCGCCACGCTCTATGCAGGTTTTTCGCTCACGCCCTATGCCGAAATGCGCAGGCGCGCGGGGCAAAGCGCGGCTCTGCTCGCGCAACTCGATCCGATCAGTCTGGCGGGGGGCGCGGCGTTTCTGGGGCTGCTGGCCGTTGGCGGTATCGTTTTCGCACGTTGGCTTATCCGGCGCTCCCGGCGGCCCGGCATTTCCGCTTCATAACAATCCAGGGATATCGATTCGATGAACGCCAAGGTGTTTTCCGTGCGCAAGATTGTGACGATCGCGATCGTGATTGCAGTCGTCATCGCGGTGTTCGCGATGCTGCGTTCGCAACAAGCCGGCCCTGGAAAAGACGATTTTGTCGAGTACAAAATGAGTGTTGCCAGCGACATTCCCACCGCAGTCGCGGCCGGGCCGGATGGCGCCGTCTGGGTAACACTGGACTTCGCGGATGCAATGGGCCTCATCCGCGACGGCAAGCTCGAACGCATCAGCAAAGGCAGGAAAAGCGTCGAGCCCGTCGGCCTCGCAGTGGATGCGAATGGCGCGGCGTGGTTCACGGATCCGACTGCGGTTCTCATTTCGCGGATCGTACCCGGCGGTGAGATCAAATCGTTTCCGCTCGGGACACCGATCGCCCGGTTGGGCCGACTGGCTGTCGCGCCCGATGGCGCGGTGTGGTTTGCAGAGAGCACGGCGCTCGGGTTCACGCGCCTGAAAGACGGGCAGCTCACGCGCCATGAAGTGAAGTCGCTGCGTGGTGGACCGTACGGCGTCGCCGTGGACGCAAAGGGCATCGTCTGGGGCACGTTGCAGCAAGGCAATCAGCTGGTCAGGATCGCTCCCGGCAAGGAAATGGAGGAATTCGAGCTTCCGACTTCGGGGAGCGCCCCGAGCGATGTCGCGGTCGATTCTTCGGGAAATGTATGGGTGGTGGAATTCCGCGCAAACAAGATCGCGAAATTCAGCGAGGGCAAGTTCTCCGAAATTACGATTCCAGGCGAATGGTCGAGCTTGACGGGTATCGCGGCCGCTTCTGACGGGTCAGTATGGTTCGGCATGCTCCGCGCGCATGCACTGGGTCGGATTCGGGACGGGCAGTTCAAGCTGTTCGAACTTCCTCGCAAGGACGCTCGCCCCTACACCATCGCGATCGACAAGTCAGACAACGTCTGGTACG
>JBDTTE010000019.1:0-25652 GCA_039930785.1 Betaproteobacteria bacterium
GCGGGCAAAACAGTCGCGCTTTCTGGCCAGCCGGGGGTTTTCCGCCGAGGTCGTGCACAAGGTGCTACGCGGGGAAGAGCGGTAATCGCTCAATGATCGCCTATGCCTGTCATTCCCGCGCAAGCGGGAATCCAGGGCTTGATCGGTCTGGAGAATAGGTCCGCGTCAGGTCGATCAACCTTGCCTGGATTCCCGCCTGCGCGGGAATGACAGCCCACAGTCTGTCGTCTGCATTGGCGCTTGAGCCGTAAGGGCAGTAGCCCCGCCAGCGCGGGTAATGCAATAATCCGGAACGCGCCGGTGGCACGCATTCGCCCTGTGTGGCCGGCCGTCCTTCGAATTTTCCGATCCAGGCACCCAGTAATGAAAAGCAGCGAAATCCGCACGCGTTTCCTCGAATACTTCCAAAAGCAGGGTCATACCATCGTGGCGTCCAGCCCGCTGGTACCCGGCAACGATCCGACATTGCTGTTCACCAACGCCGGCATGGTGCAGTTCAAGGATGTGTTCCTCGGTCAGGACAAACGATCTTATGTGCGGGCGACGACGTCCCAACGCTGCGTGCGCGCGGGCGGCAAGCACAATGACCTGGAGAATGTCGGCTACACGGCGCGGCATCACACGTTTTTCGAGATGCTGGGCAACTTCAGCTTCGGCGACTATTTCAAGCGTGATGCCATCCGTTTCGCGTGGGAACTGCTGACAAAGGAATACGGCCTCGATCCGTCGCGCATGTGGGTCACGGTCTACCAGACTGATGACGAGGCCTACGACATCTGGGCCAACGAGATCGGCGTGCCGAAGGAACGTATCGCCCGCATCGGCGACAAGGCGGGGGGCGGCAAATTCCAGAGCGACAATTTCTGGCAGATGGGCGACACGGGGCCGTGCGGTCCCTGCACGGAAATCTTCTGGGATCACGGCGCAGGCATACCCGGCGGGCCGCCCGGCACACCGGATGCGGACGGCGACCGCTACATCGAAATCTGGAACCTGGTGTTCATGCAGTTCAACCGCGACGCAGCCGGGACCATGCATCCGCTGCCCAAGCCGTCCGTGGATACCGGCATGGGCCTGGAGCGCATCGCCGCCGTCCTGCAGGGCGTGCACAGCAACTACGAGATCGACCTGTTTCAGGAACTAATCCGCGCGGCCGCAAAAGTCACCGGCACGAAGGACCTCGAATCGAGCTCGCTGCGCGTCATTGCCGACCATATTCGCGCCTGTTCCTTCCTGATCATCGACGGCGTGATTCCCGGCAATGAAGGCCGCGGCTACGTGCTGCGGCGGATCATCCGTCGCGCCATTCGCCACGGCTATAAGCTCGGACAGAAGCAGCCGTTCTTCCACAAGCTCGTCGCGGACCTCGCGAAGGTCATGGGCGATGCGTATCCGGAGCTGCTCGCTTCGCAGCAGCGCGTTTCCGATGTCCTCAAGCAGGAGGAAATCCGCTTCGCCGAGACACTGGAAAACGGCATGCGCGTGCTGGAAGGCGCGCTGCTGCGCGAAGACAAAATGCTCGACGGCGAAACCGTCTTCCAGTTGTACGACACGTTCGGTTTCCCGGTCGATCTGACGGCGGACATCGCGCGCGAGCGCGACATCACGCTGGACATGGCGGGTTTCGAACAGGCCATGTCGCGCCAGCGAGAGCAGGCGCGCGCGGCCGGAAAATTCAAAGCGGCCTCCGGCGTCGCTTACCAGGGCGACAAGACGCGCTTCACCGGTCACGAGCAACTCGCCGGCGAAGGCAAGGTCGTCGCGATCTACGTCGATGGCAGCGCCGCGGAGGAAATCGGTTCGGGCCAGCAGGCCATCGTCGTGCTCGATTCCACGCCGTTCTATGCCGAATCCGGCGGCCAGGTCGGCGACAAGGGCGAACTCGTCGCGGCGGGTGGCACGTTCGAAGTCGCCGACACGCAGAAAATCCAGGCCGAGGTGTTCGGCCATCACGGCCGGCTGCGCACGGGCACGCTCAAGGTCGGCGACAAGGTCGACGCGCGCGTGAACACCAGCGTGCGCCAGCAGACCATGCGCAACCATTCCGTCACGCACATCATGCACAAGGCGTTGCGTGATGTGCTCGGGCCGCACGTCCAGCAAAAGGGCTCGCTGGTCGATCCGGAAAAGACACGTTTCGATTTCGCGCACGACAAGCCGCTGACCGACGCGGAGATTGAGAAAGTCGAAGCACTGGTCAACGAACAGATCCTGAAGAATGTGGCGACGAAGGCGCAGATCCTGCCGATGGAAGAGGCCAGGAAATCCGGCGCCATGATGCTGTTCGGCGAAAAATACGGCGACGAAGTGCGCGTGCTCGATATCGGCGACTCGAGGGAATTTTGTGGCGGCACGCACGTGTCGCGCACCGGCGATATCGGCGTGTTCAAGATTTATTCCGAAGGCGGCGTAGCCGCAGGCATCCGTCGTGTGGAGGCCACCACCGGCAATAGCGCGCTTGCGCTGATGAACGGCCAGATGCAGGAACTCAACGCAGTCGCGCGCCAGCTGAAAGTGCAATCGACTGGCGGCGCGGTCGGTACGGCTGTCAACAATCTCATTGAAGAAAAGAAGTCCCTGGAGAAGGAACTGGCCCGCCTGAAATCGAAAATGGCGAGTTCGCAGGGCGAAGATCTGGCGGAGCAGGCGGTTTCCGTGGGCAGCGCGAAGGTCCTGGCTGCGACGCTCGACGGCGCCGACGCGAAGACACTGCGCGAGACCATGGACAAGCTGAAGGACAAGCTGAAGTCCGCGGCCATCGTGCTCGGCACGGTCGAAGACGGCAAGGTCACCCTGATCGCCGGCGTAACGTCTGATCTGATTGGCAAGGTGAAAGCCGGCGAACTGGTGAATTTCGTCGCACAGCAGGTGGGCGGCAAGGGCGGGGGGCGGCCCGACCTCGCGCAAGCAGGGGGCACGGACCCGACAAAATTACCCGCGGCACTCGACAGCGTTTCAGAGTGGGTCAAACAAAAAATGGCGTGATGCTGCGGGCACGCCGGGCACGGGAGGAAAGATGAAAACGATTGCGAAGTTTGTCGCGGTTGCAGTTCTCGCCACCGGTTCGGTTTTGGCTTTCGCCGATGCGGGCGATCTGAATATTTTCCATACGATCGACATCGATGCGCCGGCGGACGAGGTTTGGGCGGTTGCCGGCAACTTCGGCGGCATCCAGCGCTGGTCGCCGGGCACGGAGTCGAGCCGTCTGGTGCTGCACGATCGCAACGAGACCGGTGCAATTCGTTTGCTCCTACGTCGCAGCGACGGCACCCAGGTGACCGAGAAGCTTCTCGACTACGATCCGTACAACCGGCGCATGGTCTACACCTATGTCGACGGCGTCGTGCGCGCGTCGGACTATCGCTCCGAACTCGTGGTCAAGGAAATCGGTGAGGGCAAGTCGCGGGTGGAATGGCGCGGACAGTTCAGGCGGCTCGCTTACTGGACCGACAATCCTCCGCCCGGACAGGACGACAAGGCCGCGCTGGATTTCCTGAATGGCGCTTATGTTTCCGGCCTGGCAGGACTGAAGAAAGCCGTCGAAGAACGCTGAGTGTTGGCACCGCGCGGAAAACCTACCGCATACATCGTTATCACGAAGAACACGAAGTGACACCAAGAACACGAAGAAAAGCTTAAGAGGTTTGGATGGATCGCATTTGTTGATGGTCAACGAACCACCTTGTCGAGCGGCGAAAATCCTCCCACCTTTCCACGTACCGTTCTCTCTCTTGGTTTTCTTCGTGCACTTCGTGTTTCTTCGTGTTCTTCGTGATAACGATGTATGCGGGAGGGCCTTACACCACGCTGTAGGGATTCCGCCCGAGTTCATGGTGCACGACGCTTTGCAGGATCAGCGTTTCGTTCGGTTGCAGGTTGACGAATTCGACGCCGGACAGATGGAATTCGCCGGCTTCATCCTTGCTCGTGTTAACCAGCTTGATCGTGCCGCGAAGGGCCAGCTCGGTCGTCACATCATAGAGCGCAAGCGGTAGCGTGACCGCGAGTTCTTCACCCTTCGCACCCAGCGCCGCCGTCGAGCGCAGCATCATCCCGGTCGCGGACAGGTTCACTACTTGTGTCTCGACACTGCCCGATGCGGTCTGGACTTTCGCGGCGAGTTCGGTTTTTACACGCGGCGCCTTGCGGATCAGCAGGCCCTGGAATTCCGTCGGCCAGGTGAGGTGCAGGTAGTCGAACGGCGAGCGGATGACTTTGCTGATGTGACTCGTGAATCCGAACGCGCCCCTGCCGAGGAAAACACGCGCAATGACCTTGTCTCCTTCGCGGACAGGTTTCTGCCAGTTCAGGTTCGCGGGCAGCGTGATCAGCAGGCATTGCTTCTCGAGAAAACCGATCAGGCGAACGATCTGTTTTTCTTCCGTGACGTTTACCGGGAGCTGGATTTGCATCCGGTCACCGGCCTTGAGGCGCAGATCTTCGAACTGGTATTTCGCCGGCCCGGCGGCGGTGTCGATCGGCGTCGGTGCGGTGGCAGGTGCGGGAGCGGGGGTTGGAGCGATAGCGGCAGCTGGGGCCGCGGCGGACGCCTGAGCGGCCGCAGGGGCGGAATCTGCAGCTGGGGCTGGAGCGGCAGCGGGAGTTGGATCGGTAGTGGGAGCTTCCTGGGCCATGATGCGGCGATGCATGTGGACGCGAATGCGCGAACCTCTCCGCGCGATCCGTTTAACGGCGACCCGCGAGCGGTCCTTTAGCACAGCGGCCACACCGCCGCGCGTCGAGGCGCGGCAGGTTACGCTCAGAACGGCAATTGCACGCCGGGCTTGCTGTCGCGTAACACGGAGCGGAATTCTTCCTGGATGCGTTTCAAAGCCGCGACATCATCCGCTTCGAAGCGCAACACGATGACGGGCGTCGTATTGGACGAACGCGCCAGCCCGAAGCCGTCCGCATACTCAACGCGCAAACCGTCGATGCGGATGATTTCGCGCGCGGTGGCGAATTTCGCGGTTTTCTGCAGCTTGTCGATGATCGCGTAGTTTTCGCCTTCTGCGAGCTTGATCTGCAGTTCCGGCGTGTTGACCGAATCGGGCAGTTCGTCGAACACCGCCTTGATGTCCCGCACCCCGCTCAGGATTTCCAGCAGGCGCGCGCCCGCGTAAGTGCCGTCGTCGAAGCCGAACCAGCGCTCCTTGAAAAAGACGTGGCCGCTCATTTCGCCAGCGAGTTGCGCGCCGGTCTCCTTCATCTTCGCCTTGATCAGCGAGTGGCCGGTTTTCCACATCAGCGGCCTGCCGTCATGCTTGCGAATCCAGGGCGCTAGATTGCGGGTGCATTTGACGTCGTAAATGATCTCCGCGTTGGGATTGCGCTTGAGCACGTCGGCCGCGAACAGCATGAGCTGCCGGTCCGCGAATATGACCTTGCCCTCCTTGGTTACGACGCCAAGGCGATCGCCGTCTCCGTCGAAGGCAAGCCCTATTTCTGCGTCGCCCATTCTCAGCGCGGCGATGAGGTCTTGCAGGTTCTCCGGTTGCGAAGGATCGGGATGATGGTTCGGGAAATTGCCGTCGACATCGCAGAACAGTTCCTCGACTTCGCAACCGAGCCGGCGAAACAGGGCCGGCGCGAATGCGCCCGGCACACCGTTTCCGCAATCGACGGCAATGCGCATCTTGCGTTTGAGCTTGATGTCACCCGCGATTCGATCCATGTAGGCTTCGGAGACGTCCGCCTCGGTATAGCTGCCCGCGCCGCTCTCGAAGCGATTGGTCTCGATGCGGGTGCGCAGCGCCTGGATGGTATCGCCCGACAGCGTTTCACCGGCGATCACCATTTTCAATCCGTTGTAGTCCGGCGGATTGTGGCTGCCCGTCACCATCACGCCCGATCCCGTCTCCAGGTAGTGGGTCGCGAAATACAGCATGGGCGTAGTAATGCATCCGCAATCGATCACGTCCACGCCGGCCGATTGCAGTCCTCGCGCAAGCGCCTGCGCCAGCGCCGGGCCGGACAGTCGTCCGTCGCGGCCGATGCAGACTTTGCGCTGGCCGAGGTCGCGTGCCTGCGATCCGAGCGCCCGCCCGATCTGTTCCACGACGGCGGGAGTGAGCGATTTGTCGACTACGCCGCGAATGTCGTAGGCCTTGAAAATTTCCGATGGAATGTTTGGCATGGCGGAAGCGAAGTGGGTGTCGCGGAATTATCCCACGCGCGGACCTGCGCGCGCGCATCCCTCAAGTCGCGCGGCGATACGGAAGCGCGACGGTGGCGGAAAAAAAGTCCATCAGCCGCGCCGGCAGCCAGCCCAGATTGCCGGGGAAGGGCCCGGAAACGAATCCGGCGTGGCCGCCACCCTCGGGATATTCGAGGGTCACGCTGCTCGATACTTCGCTGGCCTGCGGCAGGTATGGCCCAGGCAGAAACGGGTCATTGAGCGCATGCACGATCAGCGTCGGCACGCCGATGCCGGCAAGGTCCCCGCGACTGGCGGCGCGCGCCCAGTAGTCGTCCGCGTCGCGAAACCCGTGCAGCGGCGCCGTCACGACGTCGTCGAATGCGCGCAACGTACCGGCATTGCGCACGGCGCCTGCATCGAACAGGCCGGGAAACGCCGCGAGCTTGGCGAGGCTTTTTTTCTTCAGTGTGAGCAGGAAATGCCAGCCGTAAAGGCGGTTAAAGCCGGTGCCCAGCCGGTCCCCGGCAATAGCCAGCGCGACCGGCGCGGAAATCGCCGCTGCGGCCTGGACGACGCGACCCGCGGCTTCGCCCTCGCGGCCCAACCACTTAAGCAGCGCATTGCCGCCAAGCGAAACACCGGCCGCGAACAGGGGACGGGCGCGCTCGAGTTCGCGCACGCGCTTCAGGATCCAGTCGATTTCGTCCGCATCGCCGGAGTGATAAGCGCGCGGCAGGCGATTCGCCTCGCCGCTGCATCCCCGAAAGTGCACGACGACTCCGTGCCAGCGGCGGTGCACGATCGCATGCATCAGTGCGGCTGCGTAAGGGCTGCCCGATCCGCCTTCGAGGCCGTGAAACAACACAACACGCGGCGCGTCCGCGTCGCCGGCCTGTACGTGGTCGAGGTCGATGAAATCGCCATCCGGTGTTTCCCAGCGTTCGCGCCGATACGGCGGTGGGGTTTGCTTTAAAACCAGGGACGGATAGATCGTCTGCAAATGGCCGCCGGGCAACCAGCGCGGCGCGCGATAAGCAGCCATCAATGCAGCACGGACGGCGGAAGATCCTGGGGCGGCGCGGCTTCGGGTGCGAGCGGCGAAGCGTGGTGGACGAGCATGCGCCACCCGCGATCGGTCAGCACATAGATATTCGTGGAGAGTACGGCGCTGACGGCGCGGGCTTCGCCCGTCAGGGCAACGTGTTCGAAAACGCTGTGGACCGAGAGCATGCGCCCGTCAAACACGTGCTGGCCGGTGAGACGAAAACGCAGGCGCGGCCCCTGCGAAAATAGCTGGCGCCAGGATTCGCGCACCGCGACCACGCCGGTATGGCGGCCACCGCCCGGATGCACGCAGACGATATCTTCCTCCTCGGCCCACACCGCCATCATCTCGGCGAGGTCGGCCAGTTCGAAGGCGCGATAGAAAGCCTGCTCTGCGTCCTGCGGGGTGGCGTAATTTTTGGTTATCACGTCGTGGACGGATCGCGTACGAAGGCCAGGCTGTGGACCTCTCCGAGCACACGGTCGGGCATCAGCTTCATCATACAATTGAAATGCCCGAGCGGACATGTGCGCTCGAAGCAGGGGCTGCAGGCGATGTCGAGCTTGACGATGCGGGCCTGCGAGGAGAGCGGCGGCGTGAACGCCGGCGAACTCGATCCGTAGAGCGCCACCATCGGACGGTCCAGTGCCGCGGCGACGTGCATCAGCCCGGAATCGTTCGTCACCACCGCATCGGCCGCGGACAGCAGAACCACCGCCTGGTCCAGGCTAGTGCGGCCGCACAGGTTCAGCGCGATGTCGCCGCTGCGTTCACGGATTTCTTCGCCGATTTCGGCTTCTTTTTTCGAACCGACCACCCAGACCGCATAGCCTTCGCCGGCCAGCTTCGTCGCGAGGTCGCCAAAATATTCCGCCGGCCAGCGTTTCGCGGGCCCGTATTCCGCGCCCGGACACAGGCAGGCGAGGCGCGCAGGCCGGGCGAGCTGCAATTGCGCCATGACCGCATCACGTTCGGCGTCGCCGACCTGCAGCCGAGGCTGCGCCAGCGTGCTGTCGATGCGCGCACCCCGGGGCGACGCAAGCGATGCGAAGCGCTCGACCATGCGCGGCAACGCGCGCTCGTCGAGCCTGCGCGCGTCGCTGAGCAGGCCGTAACGCACTTCACCGACAAAACCGATGCGTTTCGGAATGGCCGCGAACAGCGGCACCAGGGCCGATTTGAAGGAGTTCGGCAATACGTACGCAGCTTCGTAACGATTCTTGCGCAGTTGCCGACCGAGCCGCATGCGCTCGCCGAGCGCCAGGGCGCCGTGCCCGAACGGGCTCTCGATTGTGTCGCGGACTTCCGGCATGCGCCGGTAGACGGGCAGCACCCATCCCGGGCCCAGCACGTCGATCACGCATTCCGGATCGCGCTGTTTCAACAGCGCCAGCATCGGTTGCGACAACAGCGCGTCGCCGATCCAGGAGGGTGCGACGACCAGGATCGCGGTCATGGCCGCATTTCAAACTTCAAGATTTCACCGCAGAGGCGCGGGGCCGCAGAGAAGGGCAAATTCTGAACTGCACGAATTTCCGGATGCGGTGCGTCTGCTTCCGAAGGTACGGATGTACGGGAGAAACCTGCCACCGGCCCATTTCCGTTGCCTGTCATGGCTTTCCTCTGCGTCGCTTTTCTCCGCGCCCCTGCGCCTCTGCGGTGATAGGTCTACTCCGCTGTGAAGATTTAATGCGCCGGCTTCACCGCGCCGCGTAGCACGTAGGGGGTGCCGCAGTAGGGACACAGCGCTTCGCCGTGTTCGTCCAACGGCAGGAATACGCGCGGATGGTAGTTCCACAGCGCCTGCGACGGCAGCGGACAGTGCAGCGGCAGGTCTGCTGCCGTGATTTCTACCTGCTTCACTCGATTGCCATTGCGGGCGGCGGGTTCCATATCGGCCTAGACCTTGTGCAGCCAGTGTTGATACTTTTCGGACTTGCCGTTGACGACATCGAAGAACATCGCCTGCAGTTTCGCGGTCAGCGGGCCGCGCGTGCCGGTGCCCACCGTGCGGCCGTCGACTTCGCGCACCGGCGTGACTTCCGCGGCCGTGCCGGTGAAGAACACTTCGTCGGCGATGTACAGGTCGTCACGGGTGATGCGCCTTGCCTCGACTTTGTAGCCGAGGTCGGCCGCGAGCTTGATCACGGAATCGCGCGTGATGCCGATCAGGGCGGAACTGAGTTCCGGTTCATAAATGCAATCGTCCTTGATCATGAACAGGTTCTCGCCCGCGCCTTCGGCCACGAAACCGTCCACGTCGAGGAGCAGGCCTTCATCGTAGCCGTGCTCCGTGGCTTCCATGTTGGCCAGGATGGAGTTCGCATACGTTCCGGAGTACTTCGCACGACACATCGAAACGTTGACGTGGTGGCGCGCATGCGACGACGTTTTCACGCGGATGCCTTTTTCCAGGCCTTCCGCGCCCAGATAGGCCCCCCACGGCCAGGCGGCGATGGCCACGTGAACGCTCGCGCCCTTCGGCGAGACTCCCATTTTTTCGGATCCGTAGAAGGCGATCGGGCGCACGTAGCAGGAGTCCAGCTTGTTCTCGCGCACGACCTGTTTCTGTGCGTCCATCAGCGTCTGGCGGTCGTAAGGAATCTTCATCATGTAGATGTGCGCCGAGTTGAACATGCGCTCGGTATGTTCCTTCAACCTGAAGATCGCCGTGCCGTTAACGGTGTGATATGCGCGCAACCCCTCGAATACCGCCAGCCCGTAGTGCAGGGAATGCGTCAACACGTGCGTGTTGGCTTCTCGCCAGGGGACTAATTTGCCGTCGTACCATATGACTCCGTCGCGATCCGCCATCGACATGTTGCAACACTCCCCGCAAAAAATCGCAATTCTAGCGCACGCGACGGCGCTTTACGCGTACGCCCCGACGCGGAGGGCACTGCCTTGCCGGAAGGGCGCCGCATGCATTACCCTTGGCGTCTTGTACGCACTCATGCCCAGCCGAACGCCACAAAAGCTTCGATTCCGGAAGCTTTTCCCAACCCGCGCCCATGGCTGAAGCCCGGGTTAGCTCCGTCATCCCCGGACGCGGATTGATCGCCCGCCTCGGCGCGGCGGCGATCGACGAGCACGACTCCCCGGAAATCAAGCTCCGCAAGACGCTGCTCATGCTGGCGAGCGGGCTGATGAACATGGCGGCGATCCTATGGCTGCTGATTTACTGGTGGATGGGCTTGAAGCTGCCCACGTCCGTGCCGCTGGGGTTCCAAATTGCTTCCGCCTCGGTCCTCGCCATTTACCTGCGCACGCGCAACTTCGACTTCTTCCGCGTCGCCCAGCTCGGCCTGTTCCTGTTCTTCCCGTTCGTCATCCAGTGGTCGATCGGCAGTTTTGTGAGTTCTTCGGGGATCGCGTTGCTGGCGCTGCTCGCGCCGATCGGCGCCATGGTGTGTTTCGGGCCGCGCGAGTCGATTCCCTGGTTCATAGCGTACGTCGTGCTCACGATCCTGTCGGGCGTGTTCGATTTTTACCTGGCAAAGGGCGCGGACTCCGGCATACCGATGAAAACGGTAGCCGTGTTCTTTGTCATGAATTTCACGATCATCTCGACGATGGTGTACCTGGTGCTGCGCTACTTCGTGCAGGAGCGGGACCATTACGAGAGCGAACTCGCCGCCCAGCACGACCTGGTGCGCGTCGAGCGCGAGAAATCCGAAAAGCTGCTGCTGAGCATCCTGCCGCCGCATGTAGCCGACCGACTCAAGCACCAGGCCGGCACGATTGCGGACGGTTTCGCCGATGTTTCCGTCATGTTCGCCGACGTGGTCGATTTCACGCGTCTCGCCGAGGAACTGACGCCGAACCAGGTGGTTTCCATGCTGGACGAAGTCTTTACCCGCTTCGACCAGCTCTCCGAACGCCACGGCCTGGACAAGATCAAAACGATAGGCGACGCCTACATGGCGGTCGGCGGCCTGGCCGACAACCGCATGCCGCACGCCGACCAGGTTGCGGACATGGCCCTCGAAATGATCGAGCTGACGCGCTCCGATCCGCAATTGCGTCGCCTAGGACTCAATCTGCATATTGGCATCGCGACCGGCCCGGCCATAGCCGGTGTCATCGGCGCCAAGCGCTTTGCCTATGATGTCTGGGGCGACACCGTCAATCTCGCCAGCCGGCTGACCTCCGAAGCCGAGCCCGGATCGATCCTCGTGGACAAAACGACGTTTCGCCGCCTGGGCCAGCGTTATGCCTGCGAAGCGCCGCGGGACATCCTCATCAAGGGCAAGGGCAGTACGACTACTTACCGTCTGTCCGGCAAGCTGCAGGCCGTCAAGGCGGATAGCCCGGCCTAGCCGCACAAGGTCCGGCTCCGCCGGCCTCAGTCTTTCCCGAAAATCGTTTCCCAAAGGCGCTGTACCGCGCGCACATGTTCCGCGACCGGTTCCGGCGCGATGCGCGCGTAGCGTTCACCCTGCAATCGCATCGCGTGCTGCAATCGGCGGAATTCGCGATACGCTGCGTGCGCACCTTCCGCTACGTCCCCGGGTAGAAGATCGAGGCTGGCAGCGAGCCGCAGCAGCGCCAGGTTGCCGATGTTGCCCGTGAGCTGCACGTGCGTGTGGGCGTGGCCCAATACAAGGCACTGCACGGCAAATTCAACATCGACGATGCCGCCCCGATCCTGCTTGAGGTCGAACAGGCCGCTCGTGGTGGGATGCGCTTCGCGCATCTTGTTGCGCATCGAACGGATCTCCACCGCCAGGTCGGCTGGATCGCGTGAACGCTGCAATACTTCGCAACGGATGTCTTCAAAGCGCGCGCCGATACCGACGTGGCCTGCGATGAAACGTGCACGAGTCAGCGCCTGATGTTCCCACAGCCAGGCTTTTTCGAATTCGTAGTCGCGAAAGGCCTCGACCTGGCTTACCAGCAGCCCGGCGGCGCCGTTGGGACGCAGGCGCAGATCGGTTTCATAGAGCACACCTGCCGAGGTCGCGCTGGTCAGCCAGGTGCTGATGCGCTGCGCGAGCTTGGCGTAGGACTCCGGTGCGACGGGGTCTTCGTCGTCGTAGAGGAAAATGATGTCGAGATCGGAAGCGTAACCGAGTTCCCTGCCGCCGAGCTTGCCGTAACCGACGATCGCGAATTGCGGTTCCTCACGGTGGCGCACGCGCAGGGCGGCCCAGGCGAGCCTCAGCACCTCCTGCAGTATCGTGCCGGCCAGGTCGCTGAGATGGTCCGACAGGGTTTCCAGCGAGACGCTACCGGCAAGGTCGAGCGCCAGCAGCCGCAGGGTAAGCGTCTGCTTGAAGTGGCGAAGGATGTCCATCTGCCGTTCCGTATTGCCGGCGTTCTGGTCGAGGCTCTCGCGCAGCACCAGTTGCTGGCGACCCCAGTCGGGAACTGCGCTGCCGCCCTGGGGATTGATGAGTTCGTCGAGCAGGACGGGATGCTGCGCCAGGTAGTTGGCGGCCCAGGGGCTCGCCGACGCGAGGCGCGCGAGGCCCACTGTCGCATTCGGATATTCGAGGAGAAGGGCGAGATACGCTTCGCGTCGACCGATGCTGTCGACCACCGCGATCATGCGCTCGAACGTCGCATCCGGATCCGGCAACATACGCGCGGTTTCGATCAGCTGCGGGATCAGGCGTTCCAGCAGGGCCTGGCTGGATGCGGCCATGCGGCGGTAGCGCGCCCCGCCGCGGATCTCCGCCAACCGCGTGTAGATACGTGGCGCATCGACATATCCCATGCCTGACAAGCGCTCGATCGCATCGTCACGCGACAGGTTTTGCAGCGCCACGGCGGACCGGTCCGGTTGTCCCGCACTCTCCTTCGTGCTGGCGAAAATCGCCTCGAAGTGCGTCGAAACGATGGCGCGGTGCGCTTCGAGCTCGCGGCACAGGCTTGCGTAGTCGGCGCAATTCATCATTTGCGCCACTCGCGCGCGGTCCTCGTCGGCGCGCGGCAGGCGCTGGGTCTGCTGGTCGTCGAGGTACTGCAGGCGGTGCTCCAGATTGCGCAGGTAAACGTACGCCGCGCGCAGCTCGTCGACGGCCGCGGCAGGCAATAGCTGCTTTTCGCCGAGTATGGTCAGCGCCTTCAACGTGGAGCGTTCGCGTAAGGCCGGTTCGCGGCCGCCACGTATGACCTGGAACAGTTGCACCAGGAACTCGATTTCGCGAATGCCACCCGGACCGACCTTGATGTTGTCGGCGATTTCGCGGCGCTGGACTTCCTGGCGGAGCTGCGCGTGCAAGCTGCGCAGGCTGGCGATCGCGCTGTAGTCCAGATGGCGCCGGTAAACGAACGGCGCAACGACCTTGTCGAGCTGTGCGCCGGCTTCGCCGGTGACGGTTCGCGCCTTGACCCAGGCGTAGCGCTCCCATTCGCGCCCCTGGGTGGTGAAATACTCTTCGAGCATGTCGAAACTCACCGCGAGCGGCCCGCTGTCGCCATACGGGCGCAGCCGGGTGTCCACGCGAAACACGAAGCCGTCGGCGGTCACGTCCGCGATGCTGTTGATCACGCGGCGCGCCAGACGCACGAAAAATTCGTGGTTCGAGACGGACCGTGGGCCGTTCGTTTCCCCGTCCTCGGGATAGGCGAAGACGACATCGATGTCGGACGACGCATTGAGCTCGCCGCCCCCCAGCTTGCCCATGGCGATCACCTGCAGGTCCTGCACCTGGCCGGAGTCGCGGCCGACGGGATGGCCGAGGTCTTGTACCAGCCAGCGGGTCTGGCAGTCCACGGCCGCCGCGACGGTTTCTTCTGCGAGCAGGGTCACGGTGGTGACGACTTCGGCCAGGTCTGCACGTGCGCCGAGGTCGCGGGCGATGACGCCGAGCATGACTTCCTTACGCAGGCGCCGCAGCGCCGTTTTCAGCGCCGCTTCGTTATCGTCGAAGCCGGTAAGGCGTGCACGCATCCAGGCGCGTCCGGGCGCGCCGTCCAGTGGCGCGGTTGCCGCCAGTCCGGGTTCGGCGACCAGCAGGTCGCGCACATAGCGCGACAGCGCCGCGGCGTGAGCCAGGATGGGGGGCAGGTCGTCTTGCGCAGGCTCGGGGGAAAGCATGCTTCGTTGGTTTAGAATGACTGTGCGTCGGTTGGCGACGCTGGATGCCGCAGATCCATATAAGTCTGCGTCGCGGTGAATCTTAATCGCGTCGGCGTATCTTAACTGAACAGCGTTTCCTTCCATCGCTCCGAAAAGCGCGCCGTCCAAACCGTGTTTCTCAAAACCTGCTTTACCGTCGTCAAGCATTGTTCGCTCTGGGCCTACCGCATCGCCACGCTGGCCGTTCTGGCGGTGGGGCTGCTGTTCGTCGCGCTGGTCATCGCGTTGCGCTACCTCGTGCTGCCGAACATCAACGATTACCGGGAGCCGATCGCCAGCGCAATCACCAGCGCGGTGGGCCAGCGGGTCACGATCGGCTCGATCGCAGGTAGCTGGCAGGGCTATCGCCCGGAACTCAATCTCCAGGACGTCAAGGTTTTCGGCACCGACGACAAGCCGGCGCTGGTGCTCGGGCGCGTCGAAACGGTGCTGTCGTGGTTTTCGCTGCTTTCCGCAGAATTACGTTTCGACACGCTTTCGGTGTTCGGGCCGTCCCTGGAAATCCGCCGCGATGTCGATGGCGTCATCTGGATTGCCGGCATTGCCTTGCAACCGGCAAGCGGGCAGGGGGGGATAGGCGACTGGCTGCTCATGCAGCGCCAGATCGTCGTGCGCGACGCCACCATCGTCTGGCTGGACGAGGCACGCGCCGCACCCAAACTGGCGTTCGGCCAAGTCGATTTCAGGCTCGATCGCGTCGGCCCGCTGCATCGCTTCGGGTTGACCGCCTCGCCGCCGCCGGAGCTCTCGTCGGCGCTGGTCGCTCGCGGCGAGTTCACCGGCGACAGCATGCGCGAGCTGCAAGCCCTGAAAGGCCGGATGTACGCGGACATCGGCTACGTCAATCTGGCTCTGGCGAGGTTGTGGATTCCGGCACCGGTCGAGATTGCGAGCGGGGTGGGCGCGATGCGATTGTGGTTCGATGTCGACGGCGCCCGGCTGGATTCGGCAACGGCGGACGTCAAGCTCGTCAACGTGCAGGCACGGCTCGCGCCCGGCCTGCCGGACCTCACACTGGCCGAAGCGCATGGCCGGCTGGCCTGGACGCAGCACGGCGAACGAAGCGAAATGTTGGCGGAGGGGTTTGGCTTCACGACGTCGGACGGACTGAAGCTCGCGTCGACACGGATGAGCTACGCGCGCATCGCACCGGAGAATGGAAAACTTCGCTCGGAAGTACGGCTGGCCGGTTTCGATCTGGCTCCGGTTGCGCAACTGGTCGAGTTCTTTCCGTTCGACGCGACGCTGCGTGCGCATCTCGGCCAGGCCGCGCCGACCGGCCGCATCGAGGAAGCGAATCTATCCTGGGAGGGCGAGTGGGGATCGGGCAGCCCCTACACCGCAAACGCGCGCTTCACCGCGCTCGCGATGCGTCCCGATGGGGCGATGCCGGGCATTCGTGGCCTGAGCGGACATTTCGAGGCGACCGAAAGCGGCGGGACCGCGGCGCTCGAGGTCAAAAGCGGTGCCATTGAACTGCCGAAGGTATTTTCGGAAGCCGTTCCTCTGGATTTTTTCACCGCCAATGCGGGCTGGAGTCGGCACGACGGCGGGATCGACGTCGACGTCAAGAACGCCAGTTTCGGCAATGCCCATGCCGCGGGCAGCGTCGCAGGAACCTGGCGGGGCCCCAAAACCGTCAACGGTGAAGTCGACGGCAAAGGCAGCATCGATCTCAACGGCGTACTGGTGCGGGCCGACGCGCGCGAAGTCTGGCGCTACATTCCCATCGCGATTCCGGTGACCCAGGCCTGGCTGAAGCAGGCATTGCTCGCGGGCGAATCGCGTGACGTGCGCTTTCGCCTGAAAGGTCCGCTCAAGGACTTCCCGTTTCCCGACGACCGCAACGGCATTTTCGAAGTCGTGGCAAAGGTCAGTGGCGCAACCCTCGACTATGCGCCGGGCTGGCCGTCGGCAACGGCCGTCAACGGCGATGCGGTGTTCCGCGGCAGTCGCATGGAGATTCGCGCCAAAGGCGGGTCGATCCTCGGACTGCAGCTGCCCGCGGTCACCGCGACGATTCCGGACTTGATCAATCACGACCAGGTATTGCGGGTCGAAGGTGCCGCGGAGGGTCCGACTGCGGATTTCCTGCGCTTCATCGCAACGTCACCCGTGACGACGCAGATCAACCGCGTTACGCAGGACATGAAAGCGACCGGGGATGCGAAGCTCGACCTGGCGCTCGATCTGCCTTTGCATCGGACCAAAGAGGCGAAGGTCAAAGGTACGTTCATAGTCCAGAACAACAGCGTGGTCCTCGATCCGCGGCTGCCGCCTTTCGAGAACTTCGGCGCGCGCATCGCGTTCACCGAGCGCGACTTCACCGTATCTGATGGCCGCGCCCTGATGTTCGGCGAGCCGCTGTCCTTCGCGGCCGCGAACCAGACCGATGGCGGCGTCACGGCAAATGTCGCGGGCACCCTGGACCTGGAAGCCGCGCGCATCCTCTGGCCGCATCCCCTGCTGGCTTATTTCGATGGCCAGACGCAGTGGCGCGGCAGCATCGCCGTGCGCAACAAGATCGCGACGATCCGTTTCGACTCGACCCTGGCCGGCGTGAAGTCGTCGTTGCCGGCGCCGCTGGCCAAGCCGGCTTCGACTAGCATGCCGCTGCGCGTGGAACTGCGCGAGCGTCCCGGGCGCCTGGGCGTGTTGTCCATCAACCTCGACAAAGTCGCCTCCGCACAGTTGCTGCTCGATGGCAGCGCGGCGAGCGGCATCGGCCGCGGCATGATCAGCCTCGGCGGCCAGGCCACGTTACCGAAGGAGCCGGGATTGTGGATACGCGGCAGCCTGGACGCCCTTGACCTCGATGCCTGGCAGGCCGTGCAGTCCGGCGTAAAACATGACGATTCACCCTCGCCGCTGGCCGGCATCGACCTGCGCGTCGGCAGCCTGGACGTGAGCCGCCGCCGTTTCCATGATTTGCGGGTGGAGGCCTCGCGCGATGGCGACGACTGGGAGGCGACGCTCACCGGCGATGAGGTGGCGGGTGATGTGACATGGAGCCCGGCCGGCGACGGAAAAGTGGTCGCGCGGCTGTCGCGGCTGGCGCTGCCTGCGTCGGCAACCCAGGCCCAGATCGGCACGCCCCCCGCCAATACGGATTCCCGCCTGCCGTCGGTGGATCTGGTCGCCGACAGCTTCAATTTTGAAGGCCGGGAACTCGGGCGCCTGACTGTCCAGGCCGCGCCGGAGACGAGCGGCTGGCGCCTGCAGCGGCTGGAATTCGTCAATCCGGACAGCCGGTTTTCCATGAACGGACGCTGGGTCATAGCGGAGGTATCGCGCACGGATGTGACCGTGCTGCTCGACGTCTCCGACGTGGGCAAATTTTTTGGGCGCATGGGCTGGCCCGACGCGATGCAGGGTGGCACCGCCACCCTTGAGGGGCCACTCGCATGGAACGGCAATCCCACGCGCTTCGACATCCCTTCGCTATCCGGCCAATTGAAGCTGGAAGCGAAGAAAGGCCGGTTCAAGCAGATCGAGCCGGGCGTGGGCAAGCTGCTCGGCATCCTTAGTTTGCAGGCGCTGCCGCGGCGCGTGAGTCTGGATTTTCGCGATGTGTTCAGCAAGGGCTTCAGCTTCGATCGCATTTCCGCGAACACGAAAATCGCCGGCGGCGTGGCGGAGACGCAGGATTTCCTGATGCTGGGATCGGCTGCGCGCGTGGCAATGCAGGGACGCGTCGACCTCGGAAAGGAAACGCAGGACCTGGTTGCGCGCGTCACGCCATCGCTTTCGGAAGGCATCGCGATTGCCGGGGCCATCGTGAATCCGGCGATCGGCATTGCGGCCCTGATCGCACAGAAGGCGCTCAAGGACCCACTGAGCCAGTTCGCATCGTTCGACTATGAGCTCACCGGCACGTGGGTCGATCCGACTATCAAGCGCGTGCGGAAGGCGCCGGTGGTGGAAAAAGGCGGACGTTAGGGACACCTCACGTAGAGCAATGGGGCGCGCGAGGTTACAATCGAGGCTCGTTTCATAGCTATCGACGACGCCGGTCCTTAACCGGCCTCCGCGCTAAAACAACATGGCACCTCCCGCACGATCGGGCTTCGGCCGCGCAAAACAGCGCGGCGCCCGCGCACATGTCGCGCCTGTCACCACGAACGTCAAAGGCCAGGCCAAGGTCCAGCCTTTTCGCGTCGCAGGCGTGCAGATGGCTTCCGGCCCGAGCGTCGCGGCCAACCTCAACGAGGCCGGCCGGCTCATCGAACTCGCGGCAAAACAGGGGGCGAAACTGGTCGCATTGCCCGAGTACTTCGCGATCATGGGCATGCGCCCCAGCGACAAGGTCAAGATCCGCGAAAAGGACGGGGACGGTCCGATCCAGCGCTTCCTGTCGGAGACCGCGAAGAAACACAAAATCTGGCTGGTCGGATGTTCCGTGCCGATGGCGGCGCCGACCGAAGGCAAGATCTTCAACTCCTGCCAGCTCTATGACGACGGCGGCAAGCTGGTCGCGCGCTATGACAAGATCCACCTCTTCAGCCTGAACCTCGGCCCGGAAAGATTCGAGGAGGAGGGCACGCTCGAGGCCGGCAAGCAGGTCAGGGTCGCGGATTCCCCATTCGGGCGCATCGGTTTGTCCGTATGCTACGACCTGCGTTTTCCCGAGCTTTATCGGGCAATGAAAGACGTGGACATCATTGTCGTTCCGTCTGCCTTTACCGAGACGACAGGCCGTGCCCACTGGGAGGCTCTGGTGCGCGCGCGGGCCATTGAAAACCTCGCGTACGTGCTGGCGCCGGCGCAGGGCGGCTACCATCTGAGCGGGCGCGAGACGCACGGTGACTCGATGGTGGTGGACCCGTGGGGTACGGTGCTCGATCGGCTGCCACGCGGCTCGGGCGTGGTGGTCGCATCGGTCAATCCTGCCTACCAGGCCGGGCTGCGCAAGAGCCTGCCGGCACTGACGCATCGGGCGATCCACAGAATCTAGGGGCGAGGAACGAGGGGCGAGGGACGAGAAGAACTGTGGTTGATTTCCTCGTCACGAATCCCAAATTGAATTCAATGCTTTTAACCAGAACAGAAAACTTCGCCTCCTTCCCTCGTCCCTCGCCCCTCATCCCTCGACCCTGATCCCAAACATGCCAAACGACCCGTCCAACAGCCACGAGCTGCTATTTGCCACTGCCGATCGCACGTTGCTGGCGCCTTACGGCCTGGACGCGGGTGGGATCGATCGCGTCTTCGGCCAGATCATGAGCCACAATGTCGACTACGCCGACCTGTACTTCCAGTACTCGCGCTCGGAAGGCTGGAGCCTGGAAGAAGGCATGGTCAAATCGGGCAGCTTCAACATCGACCAGGGCGTGGGGGTGCGCGCGGTCAGCGGCGAAAAAACGGCTTTTGCGTATTCGGACGACATCAGCCTGCCCGCGCTTGAATCGGCCGCGCGCGCGACACGCGCAATTGCCAGCCGCGGAGAGCAGGGTGGGTCGCGCGTTGCGTCGCGCACGCAGGGCCGCGAACTGTATCTGCCGCAGGATCCGCTGGCGAGCCTGCCCGACGGCGAAAAGGTGAAATTGCTGGAAAAACTCGAGCGCATCGCACGCGAACTCGATACAAGAGTCACGCAAGTGATGGCCTCGCTGGCGGGCGAATACGAAGTGGTGCTGATCGCGCGCGCCGACGGTGTCATGGCCGCCGACGTGCGCCCGCTCGTCAGGATGTCACTGCAGGTCATCGTCGAGCAGGACGGTCGCCGCGAGCAGGGCAGTGCGGGCGGGGGCGGGCGGTTCGACTACGCCTATTTCACCGACGACATATTGCGCGACTACGCTGCGAAGGCTGTGCATCAGGCCGTAACCAATCTGTCCGCCGAAGCCGCACCCGCCGGCACGATGACCGTGGTGCTGGGCCCAGGCTGGCCCGGCATCCTGCTGCACGAAGCCATCGGCCACGGGCTGGAGGGCGATTTCAATCGAAAAGGTACGTCGGCATTTTCAGGGCGCATCGGCCAGCGCGTTGCCGCACCCGGCGTGACGGTCATCGACGACGGCACCATCGGCCGGCGCCGCGGCTCGCTGAACGTCGACGACGAGGGCCATCCGACACAACGCAATGTCCTCATCGAGGACGGCATCCTGCGCGGCTACATCCAGGACTCGTTGAATGCGCGGTTGATGGGCATGCCGACCACCGGCAATGGCCGTCGCGAATCCTATGCGCACGTGCCGATGCCGCGCATGACCAACACGTACATGCTCAATGGCGACAAGGACCCGCAGGAAATCCTGAAGTCGGTCAAGAAGGGGCTCTACGCGGTGAACTTCGGCGGTGGCCAGGTCGACATCGTCAGCGGCAAGTTCGTGTTCTCCGCAGCCGAAGCCTATCTCATCGAGGACGGCAAAATCACGCGCCCGGTGAAGGGCGCAACCTTGATCGGCAATGGACCGGACGCTCTGACCCATGTTTCCATGATCGGCAACGACATGAGCCTGGATTCGGGCGTGGGCACCTGCGGCAAGGAAGGCCAGAGCGTGCCGGTCGGCGTCGGCCAGCCGACATTGCGGATCGATGGGCTGACGGTCGGCGGTACTGCGTGACCGCCCCCAAGGAACGAGGGGCGAGGGACGAGGGGAGAGGGGTTTCGGATCCTCACGCCTTCGCTCGTTCGCGCCTTCGCGCTTTTTCCCCTCGTCTCTCGTCCCTCGTCCCTCGTCCCTAAAAATGATACTGATCCTAGCCGACAACACCGATCCGAAAGGCGCCGAATACCAGCAACTGATGGAATTGCTGGAACGGCTGCCGAACATCAAGCCGAAGGTGCACCAGATCCAGGGCACGGAGCGATCGGTCACCGAGATCTACCTGCTTGGCGATACCAAGGCGCTGTCGATCGACGACATGAAGGCGCTGCCGTGCGTCGAGCGCGTAATCCGCGTTTCGGAGGAATTCCGCGTGCTCGGTCGCCACAAGGGCGACGACCGGCCGACCCATTTCGATTACCAGGGGCTGCGCTTCGGCCAGGACAGCCTGCATATTTTCGCGGGATTGTGCGCCGTCGATACACGCGAGCACGTGGACATCATGATGCGTGCCCTGAAGGACAACGGCCAGCAATGCACCCGCATGGGGGCGTACAAGCCGCGCACCAGTCCCTACGCCTTCCAGGGGCACGGCAAATCTTGCCTGCCCTTCGTCTTCGAACTCGCCGGCAAGCACGGCATCCGCGTCATCGCAATGGAAGTCACCCACGAATCGCATGTCGAGGAGATCCGCCAGGCGCTGCGCGAAACCGGCAATCCGACCGGCGTGATGCTGCAGATCGGCACGCGCAACACGCAGAACTTCGAACTGCTGAAAATAGTCGGCCGGCAGAAGGAGTTTCCGGTCCTGATCAAGCGCGGCTTCGGCATCACGCTCGATGAATCGCTGAATGCGGCGGAATACCTGGCGAGCGAGGGCAATCATCGCGTCATCTTCGGCCTGCGCGGCATGAAGACGAACATGGCCGATCCGCATCGCAATTTCGTCGATTTCGCGCATGTGCCCGTGGTACGCAGGCTCACACGCATGCCGGTCTGCATCGATCCCAGTCATTCCGTCGGCTCGCGCATGGCAGGCCCGGATGGCATCCTGGATGTCATGCATGTGACGGCACAGGGAGTGCTCGCCGGCGCGAACATGGTGCTGGTGGACTTCCATCCCCATCCGGCCAAGGCGCTGGTCGACGGCCCGCAGGCTTTGCGCCTCGATGAATTGGCGCCATTCATCGCCGATGTTGCGATTGCCCGCGACGCCTACCTGAAGCGGGCCGCGCTCGCCCGCCAGCATTTGCAGTCTACAGGCTGATAGCGCGCGTGCGCCGCTTTACCGGTTGCGGCCGCTCCCGCATAATGAGTCGTCGTGCCTTGTCGAGTCGTTTCGTCCGGGCTCACGAGCACATCCTGGAACACACACTTCGTGCAAATGGCTGATTCCGATCTGCAGGCGCCGCAGAATGTCCTTCTGGAGTCGCTGGAACACATGGGCGAGGGTACCGCCTTGGCGCAGCAGATTTTCGACATGATCGGTCATTCCAAATTCTTCGCCGACTTCACGCGCGAAGATGTCCAGAAGCTGACCGCCTTCATGCAGATCTACCGCGCCGAGCAGACGCAGACGTTGATCCGTGAGGGCGACGTCGACGATTACATGCTGCTGATCATCCAGGGTCTGGTGGAAATCGTCAAAACCGATTCGCACGGCAACCTGCAGCCGATGACCACGGTTGGCGCGGGCGCCACGCTGGGCGAGATGTCGATGATCGACGGTGAAGCCCGCTTCGCCTCCTGCGCGGCGCTGGAACCGACCACATTCGCGGTCCTGTCGAGAGACAGCATGGTGCAAATAATCCTCGAAGAGCCGGGCCTGGGTGCGAAAGTGCTGGTCAAGCTCGTCACGTTACTGTCGCACCGCCTGCGCCAGACCAGCGCCAACCTGCTCCAATACATGGAGCGCTAAAGGTCGCATCCCCGGCTCCCCGTGGCGATGCGAATTGTATTTTCCTGGCTTTTCCTGACCTGGATCCTGTGCGGTACCGCGCAGGCTTCGACATTTAGCGTCGTCGACGACGCGGGTCGGGAATTGCAATTCTCGGCGCCGGTCGGTCGCGTCATATCGTTGTCGCCGCATCTCACCGAACTCCTGTTTGCAATCGGCGCCGGCGACCGCATCGCCGCGACGGTACGCGGCAGCGACTATCCCGCCGCGGCGGTCAACTTGCCGCAGATTGGTGACGCTGCCGGTCTCGATTTCGAAAGAATCCTCGCGATCCGGCCGGATCTCGTGTTGGCCTGGAGTAGCGGCAACCGCACTGTAGACATTGCGCGCTTGCGCGAGCTGGGCCTGCGCGTCCTCGAACTCGAGCCGCGCCGCCTCGAAGACATTCCACGACATTTGCGTTTGCTGGGCCGGCTGGTGGATCGCGAGGCGCAAGCCCAGGCCGTCGCGGTGGATTTCGAGCAGCACATCACCGCATTGCGCGTGCGTTACGCTGAGCGTCCGAACGTGAGTGTGCTGTTCGAGATCTGGCACCAGCCTTTATTCACGGTGAACCGCGACCACATCATCAGCCGGGTACTGGAATTGTGCGGGGGCCGGAATATTTTCAATGCGCTCCCGCGCCTGGCGCAGGAAGTATCGATTGAGCAGGTGTTGGCGCTGGATCCGGATGTGATCGTGGTCGGGTCCGAGGCGGCAGATGCGGGTCCGGGAAACTGGGCCGCGTTCCCCTGGATGCGCGCGGTACAGGATGGGAACGTATTTGTTGTTTCGGCGGACGCCATTACGCGGCAAACACCTCGTCTCGCGGAGGCGGCGCAAAGCCTGTGCGCGGGTCTCGATCGCGCGCGTCGGTGACGCACCGAATTCGCACGTGGCGCGTGCGCCTCAGGTCCTGATGCTATTGCCGACGCAGAGCACCGGACCGGTGGGCAGGCCTGTGGGCGAACCAGCGGCGGGTTCCACGCTCATCGCGAGGCCGTGTGCAGCATCGAGTCTCGCCGCCATGGCCGCGGGAATCTTCATCAGCTGGGTTTCGTGCGTGGTGATCAGCCCGAGCGAGACCGGTTTCCCGTCGCCGCCGGGCAGCATCCACAATTCCCACGAGGTGTTCGGCCCCATCTCGGCGTGACCCATTACGCGGATGCGCATCATGCGGTCGCCCGATTGACCCATGTCCCAACTCGCAGTCATCGCCGGTTTGTTGGTGGCGACATCATTCATGACGACGACCATGCGGCCGGCGTCGACCTTCGCGGTCTGGACGGGTGATTCCTGTTTGAACGTCCCGACGGCGACCAGGGCGACCGCCACAACAGCACACGCCAACGACGCCATGCGCCAGAACGACAGGCTGTTCCAGAAACCCGGCCGCGATGCGGGCACCAGCTTCAGGCGTTTTGCGATCGCAGTCCAGACGTGTGCCGGCGGCTGGACGGGCGGCAGCGCTTCGGCTAGCGGGCAAAGCCGCGCTTCCCATTGCGTCACGGAGCGGCGAAGCGGCGGATTGCCGCGCAGGTAGATTTCGAAGCGACGGCGAGCGCGTGCTGACATCGTGCCGAGCACGTACCCGGCAGCCAGTTTGTCGCGCAAATTTTCGTTGGCCAGTCTCATCGTCATCCTGCGGCCGTGGCCGCCAAAAGAAACGTTTTCATCGCTCCAGTCCGTCGAGGCAGGATTTCAGCCTTTCCAGACCGCGCCGGATCCAGGTTTTCACGGTCCCCAGCGGCTTGCGCATCTGTTCCGCGAGTTCGCCATGCGACAGCCCGTAGAAGAACGCCAGCGAAATGCTGCGCTGCTGCTCCTCGGTCAACGCCTTCAGGCATTCGGCCAGCTCGCCCGACTCCGTCGAACGTTGCAACAATTCCTCCGGCCCCGGCGAATCGTCCGGAATCGAAGCCAGCATTTCCTCCTGGTCCTCGTTGATCTCGACCTCGCGCGGCCGCCGCAGCCAGTCCAGCGCACGGTTGCGTACGATGGCCGTCATCCAGGTCATCGGCGCGCTCTTCGCGGCCGTATAGCCACCCGCGTGGTTCCAGATATTGACGAAAGCCTCTTGCAAGACCTCTTCGGCCCAGTCCCTGCGCCTTGTTATACGCAGGGCAACGGCAAACAGTTTCGCGGACGTGAAACGATACAAGGCAGAAAACGCCTGCTGGTCGTGCAAGGCGCAACGTGCCAGCAAGTCCGAAAGCTGCTCGGGCGCCGGGGCTTCAGCCAGCTGCATCCGGATCCCTCCCTTTTTGCCAGTAAACGTCCTTTACCGACGCGTCCCGGTTCAGGATGCGGCAGAGCACGAACAGCAGGTCGGACAGGCGGTTCAGGTACTGCTGCAGGGCCGGCGAAAGCGTCTGTGCGACGGCGAGGCTGACGACGCGGCGTTCCGCCCGCCGGCACGTGGCGCGCGCAACGTGGCAGAGCGCCGCCGCGCGCGAACCGCCGGGAAGGATGAATTCCTTGAGCGGGGAAAGCGTGGCGTTGAACTTGTCGAGGTCGTTTTCCAGTCGCGTGACGTGCTTCGCGCCGACGCTCGTGTAGCCCGGGATGCTCAGTTCGCCGCCGAGATCGAACAGGTCGTGCTGGACCGCGTGCAGGCAGGTGCGCACGTCGTCCGAGACCGGATCCGCGAGCAGTACGCCGATCGTGCTGTTCAGTTCATCCACCGCGCCGATGGCCTCGATGCGCAGGCTGTCCTTGGCGATGCGCGAGCCGTCGCCGAGGCCGGTGGTGCCGGCATCGCCGGTGCGCGTGTAGATCTTGCTCAATCGATTGCCCATTGAAGGGGACGGTCCGGTAGCTGGCAGGCCGCCATTTTATAAGGGATTGGCCCTTCGCTGCGCGTGATGTCAGCGGGACGGCAGCACGGTCGAGCGCGG
>JBDTTE010000020.1:0-25383 GCA_039930785.1 Betaproteobacteria bacterium
GGCAATAGCTACAAGGTCGCGCTGTATCTCGAGCTGGCGGGTGCCGACTGGGCGCCGCGTTTCGTGGATTTTTTCAACGGCGAAACCCGCACGCCGGACTATCGCGCGATCAACGTCATGGGTGAAGTGCCGGTGCTGGAACATGGTGGGCAGCGGTTCAGCCAGTCCGCCGTCATCCTCGATTACTTGATGGGGCAGTTCGGCAGCTTCAGCTGGAAGGACGAAGCGCAACGCCGCGACGTGCTGCGCTGGCTGTTCTGGGACAACCACAAGCTCTCCAGCTATACGGCGACGTACCGCTTCCTGCGCAACTTCGTGCCGAATGCGAATCCCGTCGTCGTCGAAGAATTTCGCAAGCGCGCGGAATCGGCCTGGAAGATCCTCAATACCCATCTCGAGGGAAAAACCTACATCGTGGACGATCGCGTGACGATCGCCGACTTGTCCATCTGCGGCTATTTGTTTTTCGATGACGAGCTTGACGTCGATTGGAACAACTATCCCAACGTGCGCGACTGGTTGCAGCGTCTACGCTCGCAACCGGGGTGGAAGCATCCCTACGATTTGCTGCCCGGTCACCCGTTGCCACCTCGGGCGCCCGCGAAATGACGGCGATCCAGACCAAGCTGAATCCCCGCTCGCCGGAGTTCAAGGCGGCGCGTGAAGCCATGTCGGCGCTCGTCGCCGATCTGCGGGAAAAAGTTGGCGTCGTGAGCCAGGGTGGAGGAGAAGCCGCGCGCGAAAAGCATGTAGGGCGCGGCAAGCTGCTGGCCCGCGAGCGCATCCGCCGGTTGCTTGATCCCGGTTCGCCCTTTCTCGAATTGTCGCAACTCGCAGCCTGGAACATGTACGACAACCAGGTGCCCGCTGCCGGAATCGTGACCGGCGTCGGCCGCATCTCGGGACGCGAGTGCGTAATAGTGGCGAACGACGCCACCGTGAAGGGTGGCACCTACTTTCCGATGACCGTGAAGAAGCACCTGCGCGCGCAGGAAATCGCGCAGCAGAATCACCTGCCTTGCATCTATCTAGTGGATTCCGGCGGCGCAAACCTGCCGACCTGGGATGAAGTGTTCCCCGATCGCGATCACTTCGGCCGCATTTTCTACAACCAGGCCAACATGTCCGCGCAGGGCATCGCGCAGATCGCCTGTGTGATGGGGTCGTGCACCGCGGGCGGCGCCTACGTGCCGGCGATGGCGGACGAATCCATCATCGTGCGCAACCAGGGCACGATCTTTCTGGCCGGCCCGCCGCTGGTCAAGGCTGCTACCGGCGAGGTTGTGAGCGCGGAAGAGCTCGGCGGCGCGGACGTGCATGCGCGCGTATCCGGCGTCGTCGACCACTATGCCAACGATGATCCGCATGCGCTGGAGATCGTCCGGCGTACCGTCTCGCATCTGAATCTCGTCAAGCGCGTGACACTCGACCTGCGCGAATCGCGCGAGCCTTTGCACGATGCCTCCGAACTACACGGTGTCGTACCGGCGGATGCGCGCAAACCTTTCGATGTGCGGGAAGTCATCGCGCGCGTGGTCGACGGCAGCGAACTCGACGAGTTCAAGCCGCTATACGGCACAACCCTGGTCTGCGGGTTCGCGCACATCTGCGGCTACCCGATCGGCATCCTCGCCAACAACGGCATCCTGTATTCCGAGTCGTCCCTGAAGGGCGCGCATTTCATCGAGCTGTGCGCGCAGCGCGGCATCCCGCTAGTGTTCCTGCAGAACATCACCGGTTTCATGGTTGGCAAAAAATATGAAGCCGGCGGCATCGCGCGAGACGGCGCGAAACTCGTCACGGCGGTGTCGTGTGCGCGCGTGCCGAAATTCACGATCATCATTGGCGGAAGTTTCGGTGCCGGCAACTACGGCATGTGCGGCCGGGCCTACTCGCCGCGCTTCCTGTGGATGTGGCCGAATGCGCGCATTTCCGTGATGGGCGGTGAACAGGCTGCTAGTGTGCTCGCCACCGTCAAGCGCGATGGCCTCGAAAGAGCAGGCAAAGCGTGGAGCGCCGAGGAAGAGGAAGCGTTCAAAAATCCCATCCGTGCCCAATACGAAATCCAGGGCCATCCCTACTATGCAAGCGCGCGCCTGTGGGACGACGGCGTGATCGATCCGGCGGATACGCGCATGGTGCTGGGATTGGGACTGTCCGCCTCGCTCAACGCACCGATCGAACCCACACGCTTCGGCGTATTCAGGATGTAAACATGGACACGCGCGCCGCAAGCCAGGAATCCGCCTACCTCACCGAAGAGCATGTCGCGCTGCGCGACCAGGTCGCAAGATTCGTTACCAACGAAGTCGAACCGCACGGCGCGGCGTGGGAGGAGCAGGGCCATGTGCCGCGCGAAGTCTTGCGCAAGATGGGTGGGCTGGGATTTTTCGGCATCACCTATCCCGCCGAATACGGCGGCTCCGAATCCGATGCGCTCACGTCGCTGGTTTACGCCGAAGCCTTGTCGCGCAGCACATTCGGGGGATTCGTCGTGACCGCGCTGGTGCATTCCGACATGGCTTCGCCGCACCTGATGCACGCCGGGTCCAAGGCGCAGATTGAGCGCTATTTGCCAAAGATCATCAGCGGAGAATCGATCACCGCCGTGGCGGTCACCGAGCCGGATGCCGGCTCGGATGTCGCGGGCATCCGCACGCGCGCACGTCGCGACGGATCGGATTGGGTGCTGAACGGCGCCAAGATGTTCATCACCAATGGCGTGCTGGCGGACGTCTATTTCGTCGCCGCGCGCACCGATCCGCAGGCCAAGGGATCACGCGGCATTTCCATGTTCATCGTCGAGAAAGGCACGCCGGGTTTCCGGGTCGGACGCGCCCTCGACAAGATGGGCTGGCGCAGTTCGGACACTGCAGAACTCGTGTTCGAGGATTGCCGGGTGCCCGAAGCTAATTTGCTGGGCGAAGAGAACGCCGGATTCTACGCGGTCATGAAAAATTTCCAGCGCGAGCGCATCGGCGCGGCGGCCATGGCAGTCGGCAACGCGTTGACCTCGCTGCGACTGACGATCGAGTACGTAAAGACGCGCAAGGCCTTCGGCGGCGTGCTGTTCGACAAGCAGGCCATTCGCCAGCGCCTGGCGATGCTGGAAGCCAAGACCCACGCGGCACGGCAGTTCATGTACCACTGCGCGTGGCTCTCCGCGCAGGGGCGCGACTGTGTGCGCGAGGTCTCGATGCTCAAGGCGCTAACGGGCGAACTGGCCAACGAGGTCGTCTACACCTGCCAGCAGTTCCACGGCGGCATGGGTTACATGCGCGAGTCCGCAATCGAGCGGCAGGCGCGGGATGCGCGGGTGCTGGCGATAGGTGGTGGCGCCACCGAGGTCATGCTCGAGGAAGTCGCCAAGCGCTTCGCACCGGACTAATACTAGAAGCTTCAATTTGGCCACAGAGGACACAGAGGACACAGAGAAAAGCAAACAGGAATGAACGGAGAATCGCTACATCGATTTTGCGTTTGCAGTTCTCTGTGAACTCTGTGTCCTCTGTGGCAAATTGCTTTAAGGATGAATCTCTCCATGTTGGAAACTGAAATCAAGGACAGCATCGCGACGATTCGCATGAACCGTCCCGACGTGCACAACGCCTTCGACGACGCGTTGATCGCCGCGCTGACTGCGGAACTACTCAGGGTCGACGGGCTGGCGCAGGCGCGGGTCGTCGTGCTTGCGGCGAATGGCAAGAGCTTTTCCGCTGGCGCGGACCTGAACTGGATGAAGCGCATGGCAAAGTATTCGCGTGAGGAGAATCTGCGCGACGCCGCCGCGCTGGCCGGGCTGATGCGTTCGCTCGACGGAATGAAGAAGCCGACGATCGCGCGCGTGCAGGGCGCCGCGTACGGCGGTGGCGTGGGATTGGTCGCGTGCTGCGACATCGCGATCGCCGCCACACAAGCCAGTTTTTCACTGTCCGAAGTGCGCCTCGGGTTGATTCCATCGGTGATCAGTCCTTACGTCATCGCTGCGATCGGTGAACGCGCAGCCCGGCGCTACTTCCTGACCGCGGAACGGTTCGATGCCCACGAGGCGCGGCGCGTCGGACTCGTGCATGAGGTGGTCGATGGCAATGCGCTGGACGATGCCGTGGCAAAGATCGCTGCGGAATTGCTGAAGGGCGGTCCGCTGGCCCAGGCCGCCGCCAAGAAACTGATCGCAGACGTCAGCCGGCGCCCGATGGACGATGCCCTTTCGGCCGAGACGGCGAAACGCATTGCCGAGATTCGTACGGGCGACGAGGGGCGCGAGGGCGTCGCCGCCTTTCTCGAGAAGCGCAAAGCGGATTGGAGTTGAAACATGGAAATCATCGCGGACACCCAGGCCGCCATCGATGCGCAGCGCGCCAAGCTCATCGCGATGTTCTGTGCGCTCGGCCTGGCGATGTTCCTGCTGGACCTCGGGGCGGGGTTCTGGTTGTGGCAGTACCTGCGCCACTACACCGCGGTGGTTCCAGAGTTCGATGCCCTGCTCGCCCAGCTGCGCGCGAGCGATCCCGCGACGCTTGTCGATATCGGCATGAAGCTGCGGGATGGCTGGGCCGCGTGCGAGGAAATCCGCGGCGGCTCGCTTGGCACGGTGGTGCATGTCGCGTTGGCGGCGAGTTTTGTCGGTCTCGCACTGTTCACCCTGTGCTTGATGCTGTCGCTATTGCTGTATCGCAGCCTTGCGGCGCGTCCCGACAGTCGCACCGTGCCGCTGCCGCCCGACAACGTCGACAACATCTGGAAGTAACCGGAATGCCGAATGTTTGACAAGATCCTGATAGCCAACCGCGGCGAGATCGCCTGCCGCGTTGCACGCACGGCGCGGCGCCTCGGCATTCGCACCGTCGCGGTTTACTCCGAAGCCGACGCGCACGCATTACACGTGCAGTTGTGCGATGAGGCGCGGTTGATCGGTGCCCCGCATCCGCGCGATTCGTATCTGCGCGGCGACCGGGTCCTCGAGGTCGCGCGCGAAACCGGCGCGCAGGCGATCCACCCCGGCTATGGATTCCTTTCCGAGAACGCCGGGTTCGCGCGCGCCTGCGCACAGGCGGGCCTCGTGTTCATCGGCCCGCCAGCCGCGGCAATCGAGGCGATGGGTTCGAAGTCCGCGGCGAAGGCCCTCATGGAAAAAGCGGGTGTGCCGCTGGTACCCGGCTATCACGGGAGCGAGCAGGACGCGGCTTTGCTGCTCAAGGAAGCCGGTCGTATTGGTTATCCCGTGTTGATCAAGGCGTCGGCCGGCGGCGGTGGCAAGGGCATGCGCATCGTTGAGCGGGCTGGCGATTTCGAAGCGGCACTGGCGTCGGCGAAGCGCGAAGCCGCATCGTCCTTCGGCGATGATGCCGTGCTGATCGAAAAGTACCTCACGCGTCCCCGCCACATCGAGATGCAGGTATTCGCAGACGCGCACGGCGCTTGTATTCATCTGTTCGAGCGCGACTGCTCGGTGCAACGCCGCCATCAGAAAATACTAGAGGAAGCGCCCGCACCGGGCATGACGGCCGAGCGGCGCAAGTCGATGGGTGCTGCTGCGGTCGCCGCGGCAAAGGCCGTCGGCTATGTGGGCGCCGGCACCGTGGAATTCATCGCCGAGCCCGATGGGCATTTTTATTTCATGGAGATGAATACGCGCCTGCAGGTCGAGCACCCCGTTACGGAAATGATCACAGGCCTCGATCTCGTCGAATGGCAGTTGCGCGTCGCGGCCGGGGAGCCGTTGCCGTTAAAACAGGAGCGGGTTCTGATTGAGGGCCATGCCATCGAGGCGCGCATCTACGCCGAGGATCCTGCGCACGGCTTCCTGCCGGCAGCCGGTCGCATCGAACACCTGCACCAGCCGGAAGAGGATCGGCATGTGCGCGTCGACAGCGGCGTGCAGGCCGGTGACGAGGTCGGCGTGCACTACGATCCGATGATCGCGAAGCTCATTGCCTGGGACACGGATCGCGATGCAGCCTTGCGCCAGTTGCGCGCTGCACTTGCTGAATACCAGATCGCGGGCGTCACAACGAATCTGGCATTCCTGTCCGCGGTCACCGCGCACGCGGATTTCGCCGGGGCCGGCAGCAACCCGGCGACGCTCGACACCGGCCTGATTGCGCGTAATCACGACGCGCTATTCCCACCGGTAACGCCGGTGGCAGACGAGATTCTCGCCATAGCCGCGATCAGCGAATTTTTGCGCATGGATGGCGAAGCGGCCGAGGTCGCTGCGCGCTCGGGCGATCCTTATTCGCCGTGGCATCTGCGTCATGGTTGGCGGATGAACCAGGACAACCATCGCGTGTTTGCATTGCTTGAAGCCGGTAAACGCCGCAGCGTGGTCGCGCACTACCGGAAAGACGGCTATCTGTTCGAATTTGAGCATGGCGGAACGAAGATGGTTTCCGCCATGACAATGCCGGGCGGCACGCTGGCTATCGATTTCGGTGGCGTGCGCAGTCAAGCGACCGTCGCGCGCACCGCGGGCGGGCTGACGGTGTTCGCTGGCGGGACGAGCCATCGGCTGGATTTCGAGAAGTCCGCCGCGTTCGACGAGGAAGACCCGTCGGGCCGGCTGGTTTCGCCGTTGCCGGGCAGCGTGATCGAAGTGCTGGTCCGCAGTGGTGAGGCAGTCGAAAAAGGCCAGGCACTGATGATAGTCGAGGCAATGAAAATGGAACACACGATCGCGGCCCCGAAGCGCGGCGTGGTCGGGCAGATATACTTTGCGAAGGGCGAGCAGGTCGCCGAAGGCGCCCAACTGCTCGAATTCGAAGCCGAGGAAGCGATCAAGCCATGAAATATCCCGCACGCGTGAAAATAGTCGACGTCGCACCACGCGATGGCCTGCAGAACGAGAAAGGCTCGGTTCCGACCGAGGTCAAGGTCGAACTGGTCGATCGCCTGACGGACGCCGGCCTGCAGTCGGTTGAAGCAGGCAGTTTCGTTTCGCCGAAGTGGGTGCCGCAGATGGCGGATTCCGCCGAGGTCATGGCGCGCATCCGTCGCAAGCCGGGCGTGGCTTATCCCGTACTGGTGCCGAACCTCAAGGGGCTCGACGCAGCGATCGCGGCGGGCGCAAAGGAAATCGCCGGGTTCGCCGCCGCGACCGAGGCGTTCTCAAGGCGCAATACGAATTGCACGATCGCGGAATCGATGGTGCGACAGAAAGAAGTTTGCGATGCCGCGTTGGCCGCCGGCTTGCGTGTTCGTGGCTACATTTCCGTCGTGCTCGGTTGTCCGTACGAAGGCGAGGTGAAACCGCAAGCCGTGGCGAATATCGCGCGACAGTTGCGTGACATGGGCTGCTATGAAGTCTCGCTGGGCGACACGATCGGCACGGGCACGCCCGCACGCGCGCAGCGATTGATCGACGAACTGGCGCGCGACATCCCCGTCACCATGCTGGCCGGACATTTTCATGATACGTACGGCCAGGCGCTCGCGAACATCCTCGCAGTCATGGAGCAGGGTGTCGCGGTGTTCGACAGTTCGGTTGCCGGCCTCGGCGGCTGTCCGTATGCGAAAGGCGCGACAGGCAATGTCGCCACCGAGGATGTGCTGTACATGCTGAACGGCCTGGAAATCCAGACCGGCATCGACATGGACAAATTGCTCGATGCCGCGGAATTCATTTGCGCGCGCCTCGGTCGCCAAACCGTATCGCGCGCGGGGCGCGCGCTCGCAATGAAACGCGACAAGGCCGCCGCTTGAGCGCGACACTGAAGGAAGTGCCGTCGCCCTGCGTGAATGTCTGCCAGATGGATCCGCATACCGGCCTGTGTCGCGGCTGCACGCGCACGATCGAGGAGATCGGCGGCTGGATGGATTTTTCCGCAACCGAAAAACTTGCGGTGCTCGAGAAAATAGAAGCGCGCCGCAGAACCGGAGTAACGACTTGAACGAAGGACTGACCCCACCCGCTCCACGCCAGCTCATGCATCGTCGCCAGGTCGAGTGCGTCGGTTACCGCCGCGATGACGGCCTCTGGGATATCGAAGGGCACCTCATTGACACCAAGAGCTACGACCTGAAGGACCTCGATCGCGGCCATACGCCGGCCGGCCAGCCGCTGCATGAAATGTGGCTGCGCCTGACGGTGGACGACGATCTCAACGTGGTCGCCGTGGAAGCGAGCACGGTATGGGGACCGTACAACATGTGCGCGGACATCACGCCGAACTTCCAGGCGCTGAAGGGCCTGGCGATCAAAGCTGGCTGGACGCAGAAAACGCGCGAAGCGCTCGGCGGCACGAAGGGCTGCACGCATCTTGTGGAATTGCTGGGTCCGATCGCGACGACCGCGTTCCAGACGGTCTATCCATTGCGTTCGCGGCGCGAACGCGAACAGGGCGTGCGCAAGCGTCCGGGCTTGCTGGATTCCTGTCATGCCTGGGCGTCGGACAGTCCCGTCGTTGCCCGGCGCTATCCCGATTACTACACCGGTCCGAAGAAGACCACGACAGGCTGAACCGATGCGCGCAAAACCCTTGTCTGACATTCGTGTCCTCGACCTGACGCGCCTGCTGCCCGGCCCGGTCTGCACCCTGCATCTCGCCGACTTCGGCGCCGATGTGATCAAGATCGAGGACACCGGTGCCGGCGACTACGCGCGCACGCTCGGCGTCAAGTCGGGAAAGATTGCGCCGGTGTTCGCGGCAATCAATCGCAACAAGCGCGCGATGCGCCTGGATCTGAAGCAACGCGACGGCGTGGAAATTTTCCTGAGGCTGGTGCGCGACGCCGATGCGGTTGTCGAAGGCTTTCGTCCCGGCGTCGTCGATCGCCTGGGCATCGGCTATGACGCCTGCCGCGCGGTCAACCCGCGCATTGTTTATTGCGCCATTTCCGGTTATGGCCAGACCGGTCCGTATCGCGACCGTGCCGGCCACGATGTCAACTACTGCAGTTACGCGGGGCTGACCGACCAGGTCGGCGACGCACTAGGCGATCCGGTGTTGCCGAACCTGCAGGTCGCCGACATCCTCGGTGGCGCCGTCGTGCCGGCGATGGGCATTCTCGCCGCGCTGATCGACGCGCAACGCAGCGGCGAGGGACGTTACGTCGACGTTTCCATGACGGAAGGCGTGCTTGTCCACAACCTGCAGGCTCTCGCGGCTGTGGCGTCGACCGGCGAGGCTCCGCCGCGTGGCGGTGATTTTCTGTCGGGACGCGAGCCCTGCTATTCCGTGTATCGCACTGCGGATGGTCGCCACATGGCGGTGGGCGCGCTGGAGTGGAAATTCTGGGAGCGTGTCTGCGATGTGCTGGAACGCCCCGATCTGAAAGCCTGCCACTGGGGAAATCGTACGCGCGACGCGCAGTGGGGCAAACAGCAGACCGCCGCCATTTTTGCCGCGCAGTCGCAGGCGTACTGGGTCGAGAAGTTTGCCAGTGAGGATTGTTGCGTGAGCCCGGTCCTGACCCTGAAGGAAAGCTTCGACGATCCCCAGATCGTCGCACGTGACATGGTCGTGCGCGATGCCCCGGACCTGCAATTCGCTCCGCCGCTGAAAATGAGCGACTACGAATTCACCATCGATCGTCCCTATCCCGAAGCCGGGGAACATACCGACGAGATCCTGCTGGATGCCGGGTATGGTAAGACCGACATTGCCAACTTTCGCGCCATCGGCGTGATCTGAGCAGGCCCCTCGCGCACTAGCGTCGTCAAGACTCCCGCGCTCGCGACGGCCAGGCGATAGTTCGTTGCCGCACTGAATCTGCCCAAGGCGCGGCAATGCAACAACACCGCCACGCCCATCGTGGAATCGCGCCACGACCCCCGCGGGTTGCTACGCCGCCGGCATCCCCGCTGACGCAATGCGGTACAAGATATCGTTGACCGGACGATGCGATGGACCAATCATCCTGAGCGCGCGATCGCAAATCCCGTTCGGGCTGAAGCCAGCCATCGGCGGGTGCGCGCCCCACCGCAGTTGCAAGCCCCCGTCGCAATCGACGGATGATGTTGATCGTTGGAATAGGGTGCCAGGTGGTCCCGGCTCCTGGCGCAACATAGTCAAATCGTCCAAGAGGGAGGAGAGGCAGGCGGCCATGCCGTTGTCACCGCTCGGTTCGACGCGGCGTCGCGCTATGGGTGCACTGTAAAAATTCATATGATCACAAAACCCGAAGTGGCCTGTACTACCGCGCCGGCGGCGAAGACTACGCGGCGCGATTTCCTGAAAGCGAGCGGCGTGCTGATGGGCATGCTGGGCGCGTCTTCCGCCTTCCTGGCATTCGCACCGAGCCGTGCATGGGCAGTCGAACTCAGCGCGTTGAGCGACGCGCAGGGTCAGGCGCTGATGGCCTTCGCACGCACGCTTTACCCCCACGACACGCTGGATGACGCCGCCTATGCGCTCGTGGTCAAGGCGCTGGACGGCAGCGCAAAAGACAAGGCCACACTGGACATGCTCGGTGCGGGCATCGAGACGCTCGACTCGGGTTCCGGCGGCAGCTTCGTCAACGCGAGCGAGGACGCCCGGCTCGCCGCGGCGAAGGCGATCGAAGGCACGCCTTTTTTTAACGCTGTTCGCGGCACCACCGTTGGCACCCTCTATAACAATCCGATCGCGTTCGCGCACTTCGGTTACCAGGGTTCTGCCTGGGAGCAGGGCGGCTACAAGCATCGCGGGTTTGACGATCTGACCTGGTTGCCGAATCCACCTGCAGCGGCCAGCCCGGCCAAAGACTGAGGAGCAGACAACATGGCGAACAAGTTCGAGTACAAGGACGAATCGGTTGTGGTCGTCGTCGGCTCCGGTGCGGGCGGCGGCACGCTGGCCAATGAGCTGTGCCAGCGCGGCATAAAAGTGGTGCTGCTGGAAGCGGGCCAACGCCAAAGTTCGGCAACCTTCGTCAATGACGAATGGGCGTCGTTCGGTCAGCTGGCGTGGCTGGACAAGCGCACTACGTCGGGATCGTGGCGCGTGGCGAAAGATTTCGCGGGGCTGCCCGCGTGGATCTGCAAAACCGTGGGCGGCAGCACCGTGCACTGGGCGGGCGCATCATTGCGCATCCAGCCTCACGAGTTCAAGGCCCGCACGACTTACGGTGAAATTGCCGGCACCAGTCTTCTCGACTGGCCGCTGGACTATGAAGAGTTGGCTCCCTACTACGCCAAGGCGGAGGACAAGCTCGGCGTCACGCGTACCAACGACATTCCCGGGTTGCCGGGTAACAATAATTTCAAGGTCTTCTACAACGGGGCCACGAAGGTGGGCTACAAGGCGTCGACCGGCCGCATGGCGATCAACAGTCGCCCGCGTGCGGGACGAGCGTCCTGTCTGCAACTGGGTTTCTGCTTCCAGGGCTGCAAGTCCGGCGCGAAGTGGTCTTCGCTGTACACGGAGATTCCGGCGGGCGAAGCGACGGGCAATCTGGACTTGCGTACGCAATCGCATGCCGCAAGCATCGAACATGACGATTCCGGAAAAATTACTGGCGTCGTCTACATGGACGCCGACGGTAAAAGTCAGCGCCAGAGCGCACGCGCGGTTTGCGTCGCAGGCAACTCGATCGAAACGCCGCGCCTGCTGCTGATGTCGGCATCAGGCAAGTACGCGGACGGTCTCGCCAATTCGTCAGGCCAGGTCGGCCGGAATTACCAGCGGCACATGACCGGTTCGGTCTACGCGGAAATGCCCGAGCCGGTGCACATGTACCGCGGCACGACGATGGCGGGCATCATTTCTGACGAATCCGTGTTCGATACATCGCGGGGCTTCGCTGGCGGCTACGAACTGGAAACGCTTTCTCTGGGGCTGCCGTTCATGCCCGCGTTTCTCGACCCGGGGGCATGGGGCAGGGAGTACGCCTCGGCGCTGGACAACTACCGCAACATGGCGGGGCTCTGGATCGTCGGCGAGGACATGCCGCAGGAATCCAACCGGGTTTCTTTGCATGCCAGCGAGAAGGACCAATGGGGTTTGCCGGTGCCGAACGTGCACTATGACGATCATCCGAACGACCTGGCCATGCGCAATCATGCGTACGCACGTGGGCGGGCGTTGTACGAGTCGGTCGGCGCAACTCGCGTGCACTACACGCCGCCCTATCCGTCGACCCACAACCTGGGGACTTGCCGGATGAGCGCGAATGCCCGCGATGGCGTGGTCAACAAGCATGGACAGGCGCACGACGTGAAAAACCTGTTCATCAGCGATGGCAGCCAGTTCACGACCGGTGCGGCCGAGAACCCGACGCTGACCATCGTGTCTCTGGCCATTCGGCAGGCGGACTACATCGCCGACCAGATGAGCCAGCGCAATATCTGAACGCCGGCGGTAAAAGCAAACGGGGCGCTGTTGCGCCCCGTTTTTTTATTGCCTGCGCTCTAAAGCCAATTAGCCACAGAGGACACAGAGATCACAGAGGAAAGCGAGATCAGACCTGCGCTGAACGAGAAGAGATTCGATTCTTTTCTCTGTGTCCTCTGTGCCCTCTGTGGCGAAAAGGAAGATTCTGGTTTACTCGTCGGCATCCGGCTGCATCCAGTAGTTGAACGTATCCGGATGGGCAGCGATCCAGTTACGCGCCGCGTATTGCGGCGTGAGCTTTTTCACGTTGACCAGATAGTCCATCTCGGTCACCGCCTTGTTCGACAGCGCCATGCGTCGCAACGCGTTCCAGGTGCGCTTGTCAAGCTTCGTGTAGAAATCCTTGTTGAGCACCAGATAGGCCTTGTCGACGCCGCCGAGCAATTGCTTCGGTTCGTCGAGGATGCGCATCTTTCCAACGCGGTTCAAATAGCTCGGCTGGGACAACGGGACGACAAACCAGCGCTGCGCGGCGATATTGGCTTCGAAATTCGCGGCGCGGTCCTGTCCCGACCCCGGCACGAGCGTGTAGCCAGCGCCTGCCAGCGCGTACTCGTCCATGATTTTCTTCGAACCGATCATCAAGCCGGAATCCGGATGCGTGCCGCGGATTTCCTTCTGCATCTTTGCGGCGACGTCTGGCTTGCTCAGGTCCGCTACGCTGCGCACCTCGCTGGCCGGTACATAATCCGGCACGACCCAGAACAGTCTGGCGTCGTCGTATAACGTCGTCGCGATGACCGCATGGTCCTTCACTTTTTCCCAGTAGGCGGCGTGCGCGTTCGGCAGCCACGCCGCGACGAACACGTCTATCTCGCCTTTCTCCAGCAAGTCATACATCTCGGCATGTCCGCCCTTTTTGACGGCGACGTTGTGGCCGACGCGTTCCAAAACACCCTGCACGACGTTCGCAGTGACTTCGTAAATCGACAGGTCGACGTGACCGAGAGTGATCAGGCCCGATTGCGCAAAAGCGCCGGGGCAATAAAACGTAAATGCGGCAACCAGGCCCGCGAGCCAGCGTGTCATCGAATGCATGAGTTGATTCCGTGGTGTCGGTGCGGCGAACCGGAACATCCGGCCCACCGGTACCGACTGCATTCTACTTGCTCCGGCGAGCGCAACTAAGCGGCCAGTCTTGCAAAATGTAACCGCGGCAGTTTCAGCGCCCACGCGCCATCACCGGCCAATGCATGAATCAAGCTGGCCACCGTGAGGAACACCGGATACTCCCACCCGCCGCCCGTACTGGTGAAAACCCAGCCGTTCGGAAAATGCACCCACGCGGCGGTCACGAGGATCGGCAACAAAAGCACCGAGACAATCCTTCCGTAGAAACCGGTTGCCACCGCCAGGCCCCCGGCAATCTCCGCTACCACCACCGGATAAACCAGAAATCCGGGCAGGCCGACGGACTCGAAAAAACCCGCTGCGCCGGGCAGGGTAAAGACAAATATCTTCAGCAGTGCATGCGAAATCCACATCGCGCCGAGCGCGAGACGAAGCAGCAGGATGGCGAAAGGCGCGGTACGTACATCGATGCTGGCATGTTCATTCATCCGGTTCATGGTCTTCTCCTTACGCCGCAACCGGCACGGAAAATTCGAAAGGCAGGCCGCCTTCTTCCCAATCCTGCTTGCCGCCGGCGTACACGGTCACGTCGGTATAACCCAGCACCGAAAGCCGGTGCCCAGCGATGTGCGAGTTCTGGCACTGGCGGTTGGCGCAATAGACGACGACCGGTGCGTGCTTCTGCGGCAGCACGCCGGGCGCCAGCGCGTCGACCTGGTCGTGCGGCAGGTGCAAGGCGCCCGGCAGGTGTTTGGCGGCGTAATACTTTTCCGGCAGGGCTTCGACCAGAACGGGGCGGTCGGTCGATGAAAGCTTGATGCGCAGTTCTTCACGGGTAATGGTGCGGCTCATGGCGATCTCCTTGTCTAATAAGTTGAAATTACAATAGTTGCAAATGCAATCAAATGATAATTGCGTTTAATTGCAAATGCAACTATTATTTTGGACAGGAGGCAACCGATGGGAAAAAGCCTGGAATCCAGCAAGGGCGCGACGTGGGCGCTCTTTCTGACGGCTCACGCCGTACTACTCGAACAAATTGAAGTCAGGCTGGCGGATGCGGGCTTGCCGTCGCTGGCGTGGTACGACGTGTTGTGGGCGCTGGAGCGTGCCGGCAGTCGCCGGCTGCGCATGCGTGAGCTTGCCGATATGAGCGTGATCTCGCGCAGTAATCTCACGCGGCTCGTGGACCGTCTCGAAGCGGCCGGGCTGGTCGCACGGGAGCGCGCGGCCGAGGACCGTCGCGGCGCCTTCGCGGTCATCACCGCGGAAGGCAGGGCATTGCGGAAGAAGATGTGGCCGGTCTACGCGGCAGCGATCAAGGAACTATTCGAGGACCACATCACCGAGCGCGAGGCAACGCAGATTCGCGAGCCGCTGGAGCGCGTCCTCGGTGCCGTGCGCGGACCGGCGGTCGAAGACTAGGGCAAGGTCAAGGTCAAGGTCAAAAGCGTCGACGCAGAGGGCGCGGAGGAAAAACAAGAGAGAACGCGGAGGAGATCGGCGGGAACGCAGCGGAAATTCGGGTGACCTTTCCATGGATTTGCGCGCCGACAAACTCTGTGTCCTCCGATCTTCTCTACGCCTCTGCGCTGACTTTGGAGACTAGGTCAGCGGCAGCAATACGATTTTCTTGTATGCCGGGCGTGCCGAGAGTGCATCGAACCAGCGCTTGAGGTGCGGCATTTCCGGACGCTCGATTTCCAGGCCGAACCAGCGCCAGATGCCGCAACCCATCGGAATGTCGCCCATGGTCAGTTCGTCACCCACCACATACGCGCGATTTTTCAGCTGCGAGTCGAGATAGCCGAGGATTTCGGCCGTCTTCAGGCGCGATTCCTCCATGGCGGCCGCATCGCGCTGGTCGACCGGGGTACGCACGAGATTCCAGAACAGCGGGCGGAAGGTCGGCCAGAACGTCGTGGCGTACCAGTCCATCCACTTGTCCGCTTCCGCGCGCGTTTTCAGATCCTCGGGCCAGAGTTTTCCGGCGCTGTGCCGGGCGGCGAGATAGCGCACCACGGCGTTCGATTCGTAGAGCACAAAGCCGCCCTCCTCGATCGTCGGCACCAGGCCGTTGGGATTCATGTTGCGATACTGCTGCGTGTTGACCACGCCGAACTTTCCCCCGGCGTCTATGCGCTGGTAGGGCAGCTCCATTTCCTCGCAGCACCACAAGGCTTTCTGCACATTGACCGAGTTATTGCGTCCCCAGATCCTCAGCATGGTTTCCCCCGATCGTTATGGCTATTGTCCGGCGCGACGCGCCGGTTACTCGTATTTCTATGCAGCGAGGTCGGACAGTGCGGCATCGATGAGCCGGCGTGAAATGCTGATCTTGCTTGGCAGTTGCGGCGGCAGCCGGTCCAGTGTGAACCAGTCCGCCGCTTCGATTTCATCCGGTGCCGGTACGATTTCCCCGCCGGCGTAGTCGGCATTGAATGCAATCATGAGCGAATGCGGAAACGGCCAGGGCTGGCTGGCGAAGTAGCGCACGTTGGTTACTTCGATGCCGACCTCCTCGCGGACCTCGCGTGAGAGGGTCTGCTCCAGCGTTTCGCCCGGTTCGACGAAACCGGCGAGCGCGCTGTACATGCCGGGCACAAAGTGCGGCGAGCGGGCCAGCAGCAGCTCTCGGCCCCGGCGCACCAGCGCCATGATCGCCGGCGCGATGCGCGGATAGTGCACCTGCTTGCAGCTCGGGCATTCGCGCGCGCGTTCGTTGTTCTTGACTTGCGTGGGCGTGCCGCAGCGCCCGCAGAACTGGTGCGAGCGATCCCAGTCGACGATCTGGAAAGCGCGGCCGGCGATGGCGAACTGGGAATCATCGATGGCGCCGAACAGCGCGCGCAAGCCCGACCATTGCAAGCCGTCGGGCGCTGCGCAGCCTTCGTCCAGCTCGCAGGCGTAACAATGTTGCTCGCCCAGCGTGCCGAGATACAGGCTGCGCTTCGGTGTCATTCCTATGTCACGCGGATCTTCGGCCAGCGGCAGGCACGCACCCGCTTCATTGCGCAAGATCAGTATCTGCGCCCCCTGGAATGCGAACCACAGCGCGGGTCCTTTACGATCGTCCGGCGGCGTGACCAGCGCAGTGAAACGTTCCGGCGTCGCCAGGATCATGGCTATTTCTTCGGCATGTAGAGGTCGGTGATCGTGCCTTCGGCGATTTCGGCAGCGAACATCGATGTTTCCGAAAGCGTCGGATGCGCATGGATGGTCAGTGCCAGGTCCGCCGCGTCGGCGCCCATCTCCAGGCCCAGTACGGTTTCGGCAATGAGCTCACCGGCATTCACGCCGACCAACCCGGCGCCGAGCAAACGACGCGTGCCTTTCTCGAGGATCAGCTTGGTCATGCCCTCATTGCGCCCGGTCGCGTTCGCGCGACCGCTGGCGGCCCATGGGAAGCTGGCCTTTTCGATCTCGATGCCTTGTGCTTTCGCCTGCGTTTCCGTCAGGCCCATCCAGGCGATTTCCGGATCGGTATAGGCGACCGAGGGAATCGTGCGCGCATCGAACGCCGCCTTGTGGCCGGCAATGACTTCAGCGGCGATCTTGCCCTCGTAGCTCGCCTTGTGCGCAAGCATGGGCTCGCCGACAACATCGCCGATGGCGAAGATGTGAGGCACGTTGGTGCGCTGCTGTTTGTCGACCGGAATGAAACCGCGCTCGTCGACCTTGACGCCGGCAGCCTCGGCTGCGATGGCCTTGCCGTTTGGACGTCTGCCGACCGCCAGCAACACGCGATCGTAGATTTGCGGTGCAGGCGCGTTTTCACCTTCGAACGTGGCCTTCAGGCCATCCTTCTGCACTTCTAGTTTGGTGACGCGGGTCTTCAGGTAAATGCCCTCATAGCGCTTCTCGATGCGCTTCTGCAACGGGCGGATGAGATCGCGATCGGCGCCGGGAATCAGCCCGTCGAGCAATTCGACCACGCTGACCTTGCTGCCGAGCCCGTCGTAGACGCAGGCCATTTCCAGCCCGATGATGCCGCCGCCGATGACCAGCAGCCGCTTCGGAATATCCTTGAGTTCGAGCGCCGAGGTGGAATCCATCAGGCGCGGATCGTCATAGGGAAAACCGGGAATGCGTGCTGATTGCGAACCGGCGGCGATGATGACGTTGTCGAACGAAACCTTCTTGACGCCTTCCGTTGTCGTCACTTCGATCATGTTGGGTGAGGTGAACTTGCCTGTCCCCTGCACGACGTTGACCTTGCGCTGTTTCGCGAGACCGGAAAGCCCGCGTACGGATTTTCCGACGACGTCGCCTTTCCATTCGCGCAACTTGTCGAGTTCGATTTTCGGTTTGCCGAATACCACGCCGAAGTGGCTCATCTCCTCGGCTTCCGCAATCACGCGCGCAGCATGCAGCAGCGCCTTCGACGGAATGCAGCCCACGTTCAGGCAGACGCCACCGAGCACCGGATACCGCTCGATCAGCACAGTCTGCTTGCCGAGGTCGGCCGCGCGAAAGGCCGCCGTGTAGCCGCCCGGGCCCGATCCGAGCACGACGACTTCCGCGTGGATGTCGCCTTTTTGCACGGGCGCTGCTGGCGTTTTGGCTGGCGTCGGTACGGATGGGGCGGCCGCGGCTGCCGGCGCTTGCGCGTTCGCGGGCGGTTGCGGTTTCTGCGCGGGCGCCGGCGCCTGTGCCGCGGGTGCAGCAGCAGCGGCGCTGCCTTCCAATGTCAGGATCAACGTGCCCTGCGAAACCTTGTCGCCCGGCTTGACCTTCAATTCCTTGACGACGCCGGCCACGGGCGAGGGGACTTCCATGGTGGCCTTGTCCGATTCCAGGGTCAGCAGGGAATCTTCCTTGCCGACCGTGTCGCCGGCCTTCACCAGCACTTCGATGACCGGGATGTTCTTGAAATCGCCTATGTCGGGGACTTTGACCTCGATCAGATTGCTCATGCCACTCCTCGTTGTTCTTGTGGGCGCGCGCGGGTGGCGCGACGCCAGGAAAAATTACTTGCGGATCTGGCCGTCGCCGAGAACGATGAATTTCAGCGAGGTCAGGCCCTCGAGACCCACGGGCCCGCGTGCGTGCAGCTTGTCGGTAGAAATGCCGATTTCGGCGCCGAGGCCGAACTCAAATCCATCGGCAAAGCGCGTCGACGCATTGACCATGACCGACGCCGAATCGACTTCGCGCAGGAAGCGCCGCGCGCGAGAAATATCCTCGGTCACGATGGCATCCGTGTGTTGCGATCCGTATACGGCAATATGTTCGATCGCCTGATCCAGGTCGTCGACCAGCTTGATCGAAAGGATCGGCGCGAGATATTCGGTGTACCAGTCTTCCTCGGTGGCGGGCTTCATGTGCGAGACGAGCGCACGCGCGTCGTCGTCGCCGCGCAGCTCGACACCTTTATCCATATAGATTTTCGCCAACCGCGGCAGGACGCGTTCCGCGATGTGCCGGTGCACCAGCAAAGTCTCCATGGTGTTGCAGGTGCCATAGCGCTGGGTCTTGGCGTTGTCGGCGATGGCGACCGCCTTGTCCACGTCCGCGCGGTCGTCGATGTAGACATGGCAAACGCCGTCCAGGTGCTTCAGCACCGGGATGCGCGATTCATTCGATACGCGCTCGATGAGTCCCTTGCCGCCGCGCGGCACGATGATGTCGACGTAGTCCTTCATCGTGATGAGTTCGCCGACCGCGGCGCGGTCCGTGGTTTCGATCACCTGCACGGCCGCCTTGGGCAGTCCGACTGCTTCGAGCCCTTCGTGCACGCAGGCGCCGATCGCCTGGTTGGAATGGATGGCTTCCGAACCGCCGCGCAGGATCGCCGCGTTGCCGGACTTCAGACAGAGCGCGGCGGCGTCGGCCGTCACGTTGGGACGCGCTTCGTAAATGATGCCGATCACCCCGAGGGGCACGCGCATGCGGCCGACCTGGATGCCGCTCGGACGGTAGCTCATGCCGCTGATTTCACCGACCGGGTCCGGTAGTTGCGCGACCTGGCGCAGGCCTTCGGCCATGGTCGCGATGCTCCGCGGTGTCAGCGTAAGCCGGTCGACCATGGCGGCTTCCAGTTCTTTGGCACGCGCGGCGTCCACGTCCTTGCGATTGGCATCGAGCAGGCGTGCAATGTCGCGCTCGACGGCCTTGGCAATGGTCATCAGCGCTTCGTTCTTCGCGCCGGACTCTGCTTTCGCCATGGCGCGGGCGGCAGTGCGTGCCGCGCGGCCGATCGAATGCATATAGGACTGGATGTCCATACTTTCTATCCCCGAATTTCGTCGCCGATTCTACCCCGATTCATCGTTTATCGGCCCTTGGGAGCAGGAGCCGGCGCCATCAGCGCCAGCCCGAGTTGCAGCAGCGCGTCCCACGCGTCGCCGCTGGCGAGGCCCTTGATCATGCGATCGATTTCGGCCGCCTGGCGCAATGCGGCGATCAACTGGGTGCGGGTCAGACGCCGCAGTGCAGCGGGCATCAAGTCCTGGCGCGGCCCCCAGACGCGTAATTCGCTCATTGCCTGCCGCGGCGGCCTGCCGTCCTCGATCGCGGCCTTGACCCTGGCCAAGGTGCGGGCTTCCTCGGCCATGACCCAGAGTACCAGCGGTGCTGCAGCGCCTTCGGCACGCAGGCCGTCGAGCATGCGCGCAAAGTGCGCACGATCGGCTTTCATGAGCGCCGCGCCGATGTCGAATACGTCGAAGCGCGCCACATCGACCACTGCTTGTTTGACTTCGTCGAACGGCAGCGCCCCGGCGGGGAACAGCAGTGCGAGCTTTTGCACCTCCTGATGTGCCGCCATCAGGTTGCCTTGCACGCGCTCGACAAGAAACGCCAGGGTCGGCGCATCGGCCTGCTGCCCTTGCAGATCGAGCCGCCCGGCCAGCCATTTGCCGAGGTGTTCACGCTTGATCTCCGCGGCTTGCACCATTACCCCCGCGGCGTCGAGCGCCCCGAACCACTTCGATCCCTGCGCCTGTCGTTCGACCCCGGGCAAGGTGATCAGCACGATCGTATCCGCGGGAAGCGAGGCACACAGCGCTTGCAACGCTTCGCTGCCGTCCTTGCCCGGTTTTCCCGAAGGTATCCGCAAATCCAGCAGGCGCTTCGGCGCAAACAGCGACAGGCTGCTGCTTGCCATATGCAACTCGCTCCAATCGAAGTGGGCCTCGGCGATCAGCACATGGCGTTCGTCGAAACCCTGCTTGAGCGCGCTCGCGCGAACTCGATCCGCTGCTTCGAGGGCGAGCAGCAATTCGTCGCCGTAAACCGCGTAGAGCGATTTAAGGCCGCGCGCGAGTTGCTGGGGAAGAGACTCGGAATCGATGCGCATGCCGCTACGAGCTTTTTTCTATGGCAGAAAAGTGCGCCGCTGCCTCGCCGAGCTTGGTCAGCATGAACTGCCGCCAGCGCAACTCGATGCCGGTGCTGCGCCGGTCGAATTCCGCGATGACGGGATGCATCGCGAAGTCGCCGTCGGCCGTCATCAGCGGCGCCATCTTGTGGCCTGGAAGGCTTTCGCCGTCGTCGATGCGACGATGGCTGAAACCGTTCGTGGCGTTCCACGCCAGTACGCGTTCGTGCTGCAGCCTGTCGTAGCACAGCTGGAAGGAGACCACGTCGCTCGCAGCGTCCGTCCAGACGAAGAGATCGAAAAAATCATCCTGGAACCAGTAGCGCACCCGATCGGGGTCGTCCTGGCGCAGCGCGCGGATCGCCTCGAGCATGGGTCGTGCCTCAACCGTTCATCCGCGCCAGCAATTGTTCGAGCTTGTCCGAATCGTCGCTCTTGAGCATTTTCTGCGCGAGCGGCTTGATCTTGACCAGGTCGGACTTCAGCACCTGCTGCTTGACCGACAACAGGTGCGCGGGGTGCATCGAGAACTGGCGCAGGCCGAAACCGAGCAGCACGCGCGTGAGGCGCACGTCACCGGCCATCTCGCCGCAGACCGCCACCGGCACGTCCGCATGATTGGCACTGCGGATGATGTGCGCCACGATATTAAGCACCGCGGGGTGCAGCGGATCGTAAAGATGCGCGACCGTGTCATCGGCGCGATCGATGGCCAGCAGGTACTGGATCAGGTCGTTGGTGCCGATCGAGAGAAAATCGAGCTTGCGCGTGAATGTCGACAGCGACAATGCGGCCGCCGGAATCTCGATCATGCCGCCCACGTGAATTTTTTTATCGTAAGCGATGCCGTCCGTGTCCAGACTCTGTTTCGCTTCATCGATGTGGTGCAAGGTCTGGTGGAGTTCATTCGCCGAAGACAGCATTGGAATGAGAATGCGGACCTTGCCGTAGTGCGAGGCCTTCAGGATGGCGCGCAACTGGCGATGGAACATCTGCGGTTCGGCCAAAGATAACCTGATCGCGCGCAGCCCCAGCGCCGGATTCGGCGCGACGCGCTCCGCCGCGTCCACTTGCTTGTCGGCGCCGAGGTCGAAGGTGCGGATCGTGATCGGGCGGCCGTCCATTTCCAGCACGACGCGACGGTACGCTTCGAACTGCTCGTCCTCGCTGGGCAGGTCGCCGCGATCGAGGTAGAGGAACTCGGTGCGAAACAAGCCAACGCCGTCGGCGCCGTTCTCCTTGGCGTCGATGACGTCGTCGGGCAATTCGATATTGGCGTGCAATTCCACCGCGGTGCCGTCCAGCGTGGTCGTTTTGGTTTTCTTCAGCCGCTTGAGCTTGACGCGTTCGAGTGTCCACTGCTCCTTGCGCAGCTTGTATTCGGCCAACACCGTCTTGTCCGGATTCACGATGACCACGCCGGCGTTGCCGTCGATGATCAAGGTCTCGTTTTCGCGGATCAGTTCGCGTGCCTGGTGCAGCGCGACCACGGAGGGAATGTTCAGGCTTCGGGCGATGATCGCCGTGTGCGAAGTCGCGCCGCCGAGGTCGGTGATGAAGCTCGCAAAGCGGTGGCTCTTGAACTGGATGACGTCCGCGGGCGAAAGGTCATGCGCGACCAGGATGCTGTTCTCTTCGGGATCGGTGTGCGGAACCACCGGGCCCGGATGGCCCATCAGCGATTTCAGGATGCGCTCGACGACCTGCATCACGTCGTTTTTGCGATCCTTCAGGTAATCGTCTTCGATGGCTTCGAACTGTTCGATCAGCGCATCCATCTGCAGTTTCAGCGCCCATTCGGCATTGCACTGCAGGGAATCGATCAACTGCTTCGGCATTTCCGAGAGAGTCGGATCGTCGAGCAGCATGATGTGGACGTTCAGGAAAGCTTCGAACTCGGCCGGCGCGCCCACCGGAATGTGGTCGCTCAGGCTCGCGAGCTCTGCGCGTGCCGCGGCGACGGCCGCATCGAAACGCGCGCTTTCATCGGCGACGCGCGCTTTGGAAATGTCGTAGTGCGCGACCTCGAGCTTGGCGTGCGAGGCCAGCTGCGCATGGCCGATGGCGATGCCGCCGGAAACGCCTATGCCGTGGATGGTGAAGCTCATCGCGAAGCAGGGGAGAGGGGCGAGGGACGCGGGTCGAGGGAAAGGCAACGGCGATGGCCTAAGACGAAAGCGCGGAGCGCCGATTCGGGATCGAGAGCTTTCCCTCGTCCCTCGCCTCTCGTCCCTCGTCCCTCGGAACTCATTCCCCTTCCCCGAACTTCTCCCCGATCAATGCGACGAGCGCAGCCATGGCCTGGGTTTCGTCCGGGCCATCGGTCTCTATGGCGATGAGCGAGCCCTTGGCGGCGGCCAGCATCATGACGCCCATGATGCTTTTCGCGTTGACCTTGCGGCCCTCCCTGGCGATCCAGACTTCTGCGGTGAATTGCGCGGCTAGCTGGGTAAGCTTCGCGGAAGCGCGCGCATGCAGGCCGAGCTTGTTGATGATCTCAATTTCCCGTTGCTGCATTTCGCACCTGTGAGATGGGCATTTGCATGACGCCTTCGATGCCGCCGGAGATGGCCTTGGCGACGACGGTTTTCAATGGCTCCTTGCGATAGGTCAGTGCGCGCACCAGCATGGGTAGATTTACCCCGGCCACGCCTTCGACTTTTCCGGGAATCAGCAGCTTGCAGGCGATGTTGCTCGGCGTTGCGCCGTATACATCCGCCAGCACCAGGACGCCACTGCCCTGGTCGAGGCTGCGGGTCAGCTTGATGGCCTGGGGCAGCACCAGCTGCGGGTCGTCGTGCATGCTCATGCCGATCTGCATCAACTGCGGCGGCCGCCCGCCCATCACGTGGGTGGCGCTATGGATCAGGCTTTCACCGAGTGTGCCGTGGGCGATGATCAGGATTCCAATCATTGTGTTCCGCTGGCGACCATGACTATCCGGGGATTCTACCTTCGTCGGCATCGAATTGACGGTCAAGCCGTTTTGCTCCTCACCGTTTACCGCCCGATCGTTTTTCCAGGGCGTCGATCATCAGCGCCGCAACGTTGAAGCCCGTCTGGTCCACGATCTCGCGCATGCACGTCGGGCTGGTGACGTTGACTTCCGTCAGATAGTCGCCGATGACGTCCAGGCCCACCAGCAGCAGGCCGGCTTTTTTCAGCACCGGCCCGGCAGTCTGCGCGATCTCGAGGTCACGCGGCGTCAGCTTTTGAGCGACACCGGTGCCACCGGCCGCGAGATTACCGCGCGTTTCGCCCTGCTTCGGAATGCGTGCGAGCGAATAGGGAACCGGCTCGCCATCGATGATCAGCACGCGCTTGTCGCCCTTTGCGATCTCCGGGATGAATTTCTGCGCCATGACCGTACGGTGCCCGTATTGGGTGATGGTTTCGATCACCACGCCTATGTTGAAATCCTTGCCGTGCAGCCGGAATACCGATGTGCCGCCCATGCCGTCGAGCGGCTTGACGACGATGTCGCCGTGCTCGGCGAGAAATTCGCGTATCAGCGCTTCCTCGCGCGTGACGAGTGTCGGCACGATGAACTGCGGGAAGCGCGCGATGGACAGTTTTTCGTTGTGATCGCGCACCGCGCGCGGATCGTTGACCACCCACGCGCCCTGCTGCTGCGCCAGTTCCAGGAGATACGTGCTGTAGATGTACTCCATGTCGAAGGGCGGATCCTTGCGCATCATGACGGCGTCAAAGGTTTCCAGCCCGACCGGCTTGCGCTCGCCTGATTCATACCAATGCTTCGGGTCGCCGGTCAGGCTCAGCGCACGCGCGTATCCGACCACTTTGCCGTTGCGGAGGCACAGATCTTCCTGCTGCAGAGATGCCAGGGTGTGTCCCCGCGAGACCGCTTCCTGCATCATTGCGTAGGACGAGTCCTTGTAGGTTTTGATGCTATCCAGCGGATCGAGGACGAAAGCGATTTTCATTTTTGCGAGGATGGACTTCCGGCGCGAACCTTTGCAGGAAGATTCATAAGTGTCAATAAGTTGCGAGTGGCTGGATTGTAGCAGAGCAGTTTGCGGCCCCGCCGTTCTGAGGCGGGGTTAGTTTCCTTATAAGAATAAAAGCTTCCTATGGGTATTGACGAAACGCGCCCGTCTCGTCAACATCGGGCTTCGATTTCCCCTTCCCAAGTTCGCTCTGTCACATGCCTTTCCGCCTGCTGCGCTTCGCGCTGAATTCCCGCTACCCGGAGCCCCGCATGTTCCGGGTGCCGGCGCGGCTGAAAACCAGCTACGACGTGGTGATTATCGGCGCGGGCGGGCATGGTCTCGCGGCTGCTTATTACCTGGCGAAGGATCACGGCATCACCAACGTCGCCGTCCTGGAAAAAGGCTACATCGGCGGCGGCAATACGGGCCGCAACACCACGATCATCCGGTCGAATTATTTAACGCCGGAAGGCGTCGCCTTCTACGATCGATCGGTGCGCCTGTGGCAGGACCTCGCCGCCGATTTCGACCTCAACCTGTTTTACTCGACGCGCGGGCATTTCACGCTCGCGCACACCGATTCCGCGGTCCGCACGATGCGCTGGCGCGCCGAAGTCAACAAGCACCTCGGCGTGAACAGTGAACTGGTCGGGCCCGACGACATCGCGAAAGCCTGTCCGCAGATGGATCTTTCCTGCGGAGGGCACGCGCCGATTCTGGGCGCGCTCTA
>JBDTTE010000021.1:0-24604 GCA_039930785.1 Betaproteobacteria bacterium
GGCGGAGCCCTATAAGAGCTATGCAGAAGCGGAATGGATTTTGGGGAACTACGGCGGAACAACTCGTCAATGATCGATTCTCTCGTCGATGTCCAACAGCTGTTCTTCCGTGATCTCGAGTACCTCAAGCGCGAACTCGCCGCCCTGCGACCACTCGCGGCATTTCGGTCCGACGTTGTGCCGCGCGTAGAGCCACTCGGCGGCCAGCACGAGGGCGATCAAGCGGCAAACTTCTCCCGGCACGGATCCGCCCTGGAGCAGCGGGTAGTCGTGATGCGTGAGGATGGCCTGGCAGATTTCTTCGGGAAGCTCCCAGCTCGATGCCAGCTTCGCACCGAGGCTCGCGTGCTCCATGCCGAACTCGTCCAATTCGTCCGCACTGACGGCGCGGCCGGTGTCCAGGTGGCTGACCTTCATGAAATTCGCATAGCCTGCAAACTGGCTGATCATCAATGGCAGGCCGCAATCGCGAAACAGCGCAAACGTATAGGCGCCGTCCTGGTTATTGATCCCGAGCGATTTCGCCAGCTGGGCGGAGACTTCGGCGATTCCCGATGACGATTGCCAGAAAGTCTCCATCGCCTCGTTGTCGCCGACGGGAAAGGCCTGGCGCAACAACAGGCCTGTCATGATTTCCACCGTGTTGCGCAATCCCAGCAACTGCATGGCCTGGTTGACGGAGGTCGCCTTAGTACGCAAGCCGAAGAACGGCGAATTGACGGTTTTGAGCAGTGCCGCGGCCAGGCTCACATCGCTACCGATGAGCTTGGACGCCTTGTTGTAGTCCGGGTCGTCCTGGCGGACTTCCTTGAGCAGCTTCGTCAGTATCGCCGGACACGGCGGAATGCCGATCTCGCGTACGATTCGATCGGCCTCCTGATCCAGTCGATGAACATCCTGCTCCACGGCGTTGCCTCCAGTTGCATCCGGAAGCGGATGGCGATTTCGAAATGCATGCGCCGGGACCTACCGCTCCTCATTTTCGCTAACGGCGGCGTGGCGAGCGAACTTGAACCGTTCGTTTGCAATGGGTCCAAGCGGGTCTGCGAAGGGCGCGGCATAATTCCGTTTCTTCGCATCGCCGGCAATGCCGGAAATTGCGCAATCCGGTATAGAACGCCGATCATGCAAGGAAAAGTCGTGAATGGCCCCTGCACGCAGGGTGTCGTCCTGTCGAAGTCGCGACCGTCCCTGGCGCATTCGGGGAACCGCTGGCGGTAATCGGCGCCTAACGACCGGATCTTCTGAATCTCCCAAATGAATCAACACATTCTTTCCGCGTTCCGCCCACTGCGCATTGTCGCGACCCTGTTGCTTGTGCTTGCGCCAGCGGCAAACCATGCCGCGGACGAGCGTGAAGGGGCCCACGAAACCGTTATCGCCGGTGACTATTTCGGTACGGGTGCGACTGCTTCGCCCGCGAACGCAGTCGATGGCGACGCATTCCTCGCGGGTGCGCGCGTCGTCATCGGCAAGCCTGTGAGCGGCAGCGCGCTGGCAGCCGGCGGCAATGTATTGATTTCGGATCGCGTTGGCGGCGATCTCGTTGCGACCGGTGGCAGCGCCACCATCGATGCGCTTATCGCGGGCAATGCCCGCATCGCCGCTGGTGATGTCGAAATCACAAAGAGGGCGCAGGTTGCCGGCAAAACCACGCTGGTAGGCGGACACGTCAGAGTGCTGGGCAAGGTCGGGCGCCAGCTCGTCGTGTTCGGCGAGCGTGTCACGCTGGACGGCGAGGTCGCCGGAAACGTCACCGTTGCAGCGCGCATGTTGTCTATCGGCCCCAATACCCGCATCTCCGGCAAGCTGACTTATCGCGGTTCGTTGCCGGCGAATATCGATCCTGCCGCCGTGTTGACTGGCGGGATCAATTACACGAGCTTCGATTTCGAAGACGAAACGTACCAGCCGGTCGCACGGGTCGTTGCGTGGGTCGGCGCGATCGCGTTCACGGTCGGATTGTTCCTGGTCGGCATGATCACGATCCTGCTTGCGCCCGAAACAACTGCGCACGCGAGCCTGCTCGGTCGCCGGCGACCCATCGCATCGCTTGGCCTGGGCCTCGTTACGATTGTTTGCGTTCCGATCACCGTCGTCCTGTTGATGATCACTGTGATCGGCATTCCGTTCGCATTCATGGTGCTGCTGATGTGGCCGATCATCCTGATTTTCGGCTACCTCACAGGCGTCATGATCGTAAGCGACGCGGTTGCGGGTCCGAATGCCGACGCAAAGGGTCGCCGCGTTTTCCTGCTGGCGACGGGGCTTGGGGTGATGTTGTTGTTCGCCCGCGTGCCGATTGCCGGTTGGCTCGTCGGCACGCTGGTACTGGTCATGGGCGTCGGCGCGATAATGCTCAACTGGATGGGCGCTTCTGTTCCCGTCAGAATGAAGAAAGAAAAGAAGGAAAAACGCGTCGTCGAGGTGCAAGAAGCCGAACCAAGCCTGCGGCGGGAACCGACGTTTCGCGTCGACTAGCGCAGAAATAAGGAAATCAATGACACACGCAAAGCCAAGAATCGCCGCCGGCATCGCCTGCATGCTGCTTGTCCTCGGCACGGGTTGCGCATCGAACGCGAAAAAAGCGGCGGGCCCGGCCATCGAAAAGGACGTGATGCGCACCGTCAAACTTTCGGACGGTACGACCTGCACGGAACCCGCCGGCCTGGCCGACTCGAGGCAATCGGAGGGGGCAACCCAATTGAAGGCGCTGATCGAATCCGCCGCCGGGACCGACGAGGTGCTGAAATCCGCGCGCGAACTCAAACCCAAGGGCGATGAAATCGAGGCGGTATATTTCGACGCGTGCCGCGCCTATTCGAAATCAGAGATAAAAAAGGACGCCTTCGAGAGGAATCGCACCGTCTATCTCGACTTGCGGCAGCTGTTACTGGGGCAGCGGATGAAGAAGTGGCAGGAAAAAGCGGATGGCATTGCAGACGCCGGCAAGCTGTGCCTGGTTGCTCTGCCTGATACCGATCCTGACCATCGCAGTTTCACCCGCGTCATGCCGCCGGATACGACAGTCTCGGATTGCGCACAGCTTGCGATCGCCAACGGCAGCGCGGAAATCCTGCTGGGTTGCACCAAAGGTAATTGGGAAAATCTGTGGGCGAAAAATTCGATCGCCGTCGCGCGTGCCGGCGCAGGGCTGTCCGATTTGGCCCGCGGGCGCGCGCCGGATCCAAACTGCGGATGGAGATAGGAAGGCGCGAATCGGCTGATCCGCGCGCGCCAACGCGACGTAGTTCGATCAGCGCTTGATCTTGTAATCCCCGGGCGGTGCGAACAGCGAATCGTGGCGCGCTTCAACCCGATGTGACTTGATCTCGGATGTAAACGTGAACAGGTTCGCATCACCGGTGTGCTTCGTCGTGCCGTCGGTCGAGCATGCCTCTCCGGAAAAACTCCACTTCACTATTGTCAGGATCGGCACGCCCTTGACCTTGTCCAGCTTTTTTGCGCCGGCCAGGAAATTCGCACGATCCGTGGGGCTGACATTGGTCGCGAGATAGCCGCTCATCATCCTGGCGACCTCGGCCGGGAGTAGACCCTGGCGTTCCGAATCCGTGTCGCCGCCAAGTGCCTTGTCTCGCGCGCGGTCCCAGGTTTTTTCGATCGTCGCGGCGTTGTTCCATTCCGGCGTCGCCGCCGCCACCCAGGTGTCGATACTCACCGTGCTGGTGGATTTGCGCTGGGCGTTATCGCGGAAGGTGACGATCCACCTGACATCGTATTGCTCGGTATCGAATCCGTCGAGCTTGCGCTTCTGCCCCGTCGGTTCGACCGAGATCGCAGTGGTGGCCACCCGCAGCCGGCATGCCGGCTCCGCGCCTTTTTCGTCGTTCCCTGCATTCCTGGGGGCCGCGCTTTTTGTGCCGGCGCGCGAGCAGCCCCGCAGCGGGCACTCGACGGCCTGCTTGTTTTTTGCGTCCAGCGTCCACACAAGCTTCCGGTCGAGCCGCTCGATGCGCACCATCGTTTCGCCATCAACCAGGCGCGCTACCGTGCCGCCATTCCTGGATTCCGTTCGTTGCATGCCGGGACGGGTATAGGCGAGCGTCGTGTTCTCGAAGGCTGCGATGTCGAGAAGGCCGGTGCTGGCGGTTTGAATCTCGAGCACTGCGGTCGGGTTGATCGGTGTCGGATCGGGATCCTTTTGCAGGCCCGTACACGCAGTTGCAAGCAGCACGCATGCCGCAACGCCGGCTGCCTTGCGCACGAAGAATCGTCTTTGTCCCATTGGGTTTATCGAAACGCGCCCCGTCTCACAAGGGCGGAATTTTAACCGGAGTTTCCCGACCAGGCCGCATGTAACGGCGGCTTCGGCGCCTAAGGCCCGATCGCCTACAATGCCAACTCCATGCGGGCCGTCCATGCCTTCGGAACCGCATCCATAACAACGAGGAGACCGGAACATGTTCAGGCTAATACGCGCTTTCAATGATTTTTTTGCGCTGCGCGCCGCGGCGCCCGGCAGCGGTGCCCAGGAATGCAGCGGGGTCATCACCGTCGACGAAGCCCTGCAGGCGGAAGATGCGCGCTTCAAGGCGCAAATGGGCGGCGACGGCGCAGCCATGAAAAAGCTGTTCGGCGACGACCTCGTCTATATCCATTCCAGCACGGTGACCGATACCAAGCAGAGCTTCATCGAATCCATCACCTCCGGCAACGTCAAATATCGTTCGATGAACCGCGGCGAGTCGAAGGTGCGGACGTACGGGGGCATCGCCATCGTCAGCGGCGGCGCCAAGTTCGAGGTCACGGTCAAAGGCGAGGAGCGCACCCTGGATCTGCTGTACCACGCGGTCTGGGCCAAGCGCCCCGGTGGCGCGCAATTCGTTTCCTGGCAGGCGACCAAAAAGAGTTAGGCACGGAGCGCGAGGTTGGCGGCGCAGCGTCGCCGACCTTGTGTTAACGGGTTCACCGGCGATGGCGTGCGATATCATGGGTGCAGGTCGCCGACCCGCGAATCGGGTTGCGGCTTCATGTTATAAAAATGCATCAGGTCCTCACCAGTACCAGGTCTGCCCGTGAGCCTTCCGACTGAACCGATTGGCAGCATTCCGCGGCCCCTGGCGCTGCTGGAGGCGATTGCGCGCTGCGGCAAAACCGGAATACGCCGTTGCCTGCGGAAGGGCGTGCACAAGGTGCAGATCGATTTCACCGAAGGACGCTTCGCCATCAAGGTCGATCCTTCAGGGCAACTGCTTTGCAGTTTCATCGATGTCAACAACCTCGCGCTGGCGCGGTTTTCTGCCGTCGAGCGCCAGCGCATCGGCGTGCCCATGTGTCCCGGCGGCGACCGCGATTCGACGCATAGCGCCGATGTCGACTATGCGGAGTTGCTGCCCAGCCTGCTCGAACTGAATGCGGGAAATTTCTACCTCGCGCTCGTTGGCGAGGAAGATCGCGTGCGGGTGCCCAAGGTCATCCGCGAATACAGGAAGCCCGAGCAGCGCGTCTTCGTCGGCGTCGTGTCCCCGATCGATGCGCGCATCGAAACGCCGGAAGAAATTCGCGATCGCGTCCTGGAGGCAGCCGACTATATCCCGGCCGACCGGCTCGGCACGACAGACGATTGCGGGTTCTCGCCGTTCAGTGACGACACCTCCACGAGTCGCGATACCGCCTTCGCCAAAATCCAGGCGCGCGTGCAGGGTACCGCGCTCGCCGAACGAATCATCGAAGGTCGCTAATGGCGGAACGCGACGACGAAGACAGGCTGCTGCGTTCGGCTGCGCTGCAGAACGCCAGGAGCATCCTGACCGCGCGCCAGCGCGCGGATCTGGACGCGGCCAATGCCAGGGAAGCGTTGCGGGAAACCGCCGACCGATTGCAACTGGCGCTGTCGGCAGGGCGCCTGGGCGACTGGAGCTGGAGCATTGCCGACGACCAGGTCGTGCTCGGGCCGCGAGCCGCTGAAATATACGGCGTCGAGCCGGGTAAGACACACACACGCACGTGGATGCGCAGCCTGCTGCACGAAGACGACACCGTGCGCGCCCGCGACGTGCTGGCGCGGGCGCTGGCCGAGCGCACGGACTATCGCATCGAATACCGGGTCAACCATGCGACGATCGGACAACGCTGGATAGCCGCGACAGGCGTGCCCACCTTTGCCCAGGATGGTTCGATCACGGGGATGATCGGCGTCGTGCAGGACATCCACGAGCGCAAGATCGCCGAGCAAGCGCTGCTGGAAACGCAGGGCCGGCTGAAGATGGCCGTCGAAGCCGGCCGGATGGGCGACTGGGAATGGATCATCGGCACCGGAAAGGTCATCTGGTCGCCCGCGCTGGAGGCGATTCACGGCTTGTCGCCCGGGACATTCGGCGGCGGCTACGAGGATTTCCGGCGTGAGATCCATCCCGACGATCTCGAACGCGTGCTCGCCAGCATCAAGCAGAGCATCGAACAGCGCACCGCGTACGGCATCGAGTATCGCATCGTCAAACCCGACGGCAGCACGGCCTGGCTGGAAGCGCGCGGCAAGCTGTTTTTCGATCCGCAGGGCAATCCCGAGCGCATGGCCGGCATCTGCATGGATGTCACGCCGCGCAAGCAGGCGGAGGAAAAGCTGCGTGATGAAACGCGCATTCTCGAGCTGCTGAACAGCACCGGAACGGTACTCACGTCGAATCTCGACCTGCAGACCCTGGTGCAAGCCGTCACCGATGCGGCAACGGAATTGAGCGGCGCGAAGTTCGCTGCTTTTTTCTACAAAGTGCCCGACGAGAAGGGCGATTCCTATCTGCTGTATTCGCTGTCGGGTGCGCAACGCGAAGCGTTCGCCAAGTTCGCACACCCGCGCGCCACGCCGCTATTGGTCCCGACTTTCAAGGGCGAGGATCCGATACGCTCCGATGACATCCTCAATGATCCGCGGTATGGAAAGTGGGCCCCCCATCACGGCATGCCGCCGGGGCACCTGCCGGTGCGCAGCTACCTTGGCGTGCCGGTTGTCTCCCGCGCCGGCGAAGTCATTGGCGCCTTGCTCTTCGGTCATTCCGAAGCCGGCGTATTCAATGAGCGCACGGAACGACTGATGGTCGGCATTGCCGCACAGGCGGCCAGCGCCATCGACAATGCGCGGTTGTACGAAGCGGCCCAGAATGCCGCGCAGGAGCGCGAGAGCTTGCTCGAGAATGAGCGCTCTGCGCGCGCGGAAGCCGAACGTGCGAATTCGATGAAGGACGAATTCCTGGCCACGCTGTCGCACGAATTGCGCACGCCGCTTAACGCCATCATGGGTTGGTCGCAGGTGCTCAAGCTTGGTGCCAGTGCGACGGACCTGCAGCGCGGCCTCGATGCCATCGAGCGCAATGCGCGCGTACAGGCGCAGCTGATCGAAGACCTGCTCGACATGAGCCGCATCACCTCGGGCAAGGTGCGCCTCGATATCCAGCCGGTCGATCCGATCCCGATCATAGAGGCCGCGATCGAAACGATTCGTCCGGCGGCGCAGGCCAAGCAGATCCGCGTGGAGAAACTGCTGGACCCCGCGGCGGGCCCGCTTTACGGCGACCCGAGTCGCCTCCAGCAGGTCATCTGGAACCTGCTTTCGAACGCCGTAAAGTTCACCCCCAGGGACGGCAAGGTGCAGGTCATGCTCGGCCGGGTGAACTCGCACATCGAAATCAGCGTCGCGGACACCGGCATGGGCATCAAGCCCGAGTTCCTTCCCTACGTATTCGACCGCTTCCGCCAGCAGGACGCGTCGACGACGCGTTCGTTCGGTGGCCTCGGCCTGGGACTTGCCATCGTCAAGCACCTCGTCGAACTGCATGGCGGTCTGGTGCAGGTCAGGAGCGCGGGCGAGGGCAGGGGCACAACGTTCGTCGTCAGTCTTCCGCTCACCGTGATCCACCGCAGCGATACCGATGAGCCGCGCAGCCATCCGACATCGTCACAGCAGGGCGCCGGGGATTTCAAACATTCCGACCTGTTCGGGATCAGGGTGCTGCTCGTCGACGATGAAGCCGATGCCCGCGAACTCGTCAGGCATGTGCTCGCGCAATGCGACGCACAGGTGCTGACGGCGAACAACGCCGAGGAGGCGCTCGCGGCCATAGTGCGTGACAGGCCGCACGTGCTGATCAGCGACATCGGCATGCCGGTCGTGGACGGCTATGAACTGCTCAAGCGTGTGCGCGAACTCGGCGTTTCAAAGGGCGGCCATTTACCGGCCATCGCGCTGACGGCGTTCGCCCGCTCAGAGGACCGCACGCGTGCGCTGCGCGCCGGATTTCTGGTACACGTGTCCAAGCCGGTGGAGCCGGCCGAACTCGTCGCCACCGTGGCGAGCGTCGTCGGTCGAGCGGGGGACAGCGGCAACTAAAGGGTGGGACTGCATCGGCGCGGCGCGGGTCACGCAGGCGCGCGAGGAGAACCCGGTCGGGCGCCCTACTGCGACGGGGCCTGTTTGCGAACCAATTCGGCAAACGCCTTGGCCGGCAGCGGCACGCTGAAGTAATAACCCTGGTAGGTGTTGCACCCCGCCGCGCGCAGGAATTCCAGTTGCTGACGCGTTTCGACGCCTTCCGCGATCACTTCGAGTTGCAGGTTTTTCGCCATGGCTATCATCGCGCTGACAATCGCCGCGTCGTCGCTGTCCGTCGTGATGTCGCGCACGAAGGAACGGTCGATTTTCAGGCTGTGCACGGGAAACTGCTTGAGATAAGCAAGGCTCGAATAGCCGGTACCGAAATCGTCGATGGACAGCTTCACGCCCAGGCTTTCCAGCCGTCCCAGGGTCGTGATGGCATCTCGCGATCTCTCCATCACGGAGTTCTCGGTGATTTCCAGTTCCAGGTATTGCGGTGCCAGGCCGCTTTCGCGCAGGATTTCCGCGATCGACTCGAGCAGGTTCTCCTGCTTGAGTTGCAACGGCGAAAGGTTGACCGCCAGGCGCAGCGGCGGCAACCCTTCGCGCTGCCACTTGCGTGCCTGCGTACAGGCCGCCTGCAAGACCCAGCGGCCGATGTCGACGATGAGGCCTGATTCCTCGGCCAGCGGAATGAAGTTCGCCGGCGGCACGAGTCCCTGCGGGCTTTGCCAGCGTACGAGCGCCTCCATGCCGGCGATGCGGCCGGTGGCGACATCGACGATCGGCTGGTAGTGCAGCACGAATTCCTGCTTCTCGATGGCGCGTTTCAACTTCGTTTCGAGTTCAAGGTGTTCGGCGGCGAGCGGTCCCATGCCCTCATCGTAGAACTGGTACTGCTGGCGCCCGCCTTTGCGCTTGGCGTGATACATGGCGATATCGGCGTTCTTGATGAGCTGTTCAATGTCCTCGCCGTCGCGCGGATAGAGCGTGATGCCGATGCTGGCGGACACCGACATGTCACGTCCGTCGAGGCTGACCGGCTCGACCAGCGCCTCGCGAATTTTCTCGGCGACGCCGGTTAGCTGCACGACATCGGTGACGCCTTCGATCACCACGGTGAACTCGTCGCCGCCCAGCCTCGCGATGGTGTCGACTTCGCGCAGGAAACCCTTCAACCGATCCGCCACGACCTTGAGGACGCGGTCGCCGGCGGCATGCCCCAGCGTGTCATTGATCTGCTTGAAGCGATCGAGATCGAGGAACATCAGGCCGACCATGGATTGCTCGCGACGGGCGCGGCCCACCGCCTGGCGCAGCCGGTCGTAGAACAGGGCGCGGTTGGGCAGGCCCGTCAGCACGTCGTACTGCGCGAGGAACGACAGGCGCTGCTCGGAACGCTTGCGCTCCGTGATGTCGTCGATGATGCCTTCGAGCGCGACGATGTTGCCATCCTCGTCGCGAATCGCCTGTGCTTTTTCCGACACCCACTTCACCGCGGCATCGGCGCAGACGATCTGGTATTCGATGGTGAAGCGGTCGCTGCGGTCGAGCTTCTCGCGGATTTCCGCCTGGACGCGCACCCGGTCGCTCGGATAGATGAGGTCGACGAAGGCAATGGCGCGATTCTCGATCAGGTCGACCGGGCGGTAGCCCGTGAGCGTGACACAACCTTCGCTGGCGAATTCCAGGGTCCACTTGTCGTCCATGCGGCAGCGGTAGGCCATGCCGGGCAGGTTGGCTAGCAAGGTAGACAGGGCGCGCTCGTTCTCCCGCAACGCAGAATCGGTCTTGCGCCGCATTGCTTCGCGCTCGATGGCATCCAGCCCGAACGAGAGGGTCTGCGCGACTTCATCGAGCAATTCGATCAGGTCCTGCTCGAACAGCCCGCTTTCCGACGAATACACGGCTAGGGCGCCCACGACTTTGCCAGCGCGGCGCAGCGGGAAGGCGCCGCCCGCCCGGAACTCGGCGTTGCTGGCCAGTTTTTGCCAGTGCAGGGTGGCCGGGTCGTTCAGGAAGTCATTGACGATGCTGGGCGCGCCGCTGCGGATTGCGGCCGCCACCGGGCCGTTGAGGTGCGGCCCCTTCATGTCGAAGGCGATGCGAATGTCGAGCAACTCGGCCGCGTGCTTGCCGTAAGCCGTGACGAAGCGGCCGGTGCGGCCGTCGATCGCGCCATCCATGATGCCGGCGAGCTCGAATTTTCCGTGGTCCACGACGATGCGGCAGACCTGCTTGAACAAATCCACCGGCATTGACAGTTGCGCGATCGCCTTGCTGGTCTCGCTCAATGCCGCATACATGTTGCCCAGGCGGGCGATGCGTTGTTCGTCGCGCTTGCGCCGGGTGACGTCCCGATACGTGCTGCGGATGGCGGGGCGCCCCGCATGGACGCAATAGCGCGATAGCACCTCGACGTCGAACGCCCGGCCATCGGCGCCCAGCAGCTTCATTTCCATCTGGGGGGCGTCCGTGCGCGTTGCATGCATGTGTCGCACGCGTTCCCGGGCATGGTCGCGCCACGTCGGATGCACGTATGGAAAAATCTGCTGGCCTACGAGCCGGTCAGTCGTGCGTGCGCCAAGCAGCGCTGCGGCGGATTGGTTGGCGGATACGATCACCCCGTCGCAATGCACGATGATGGCGTCGGAAGAAAGCTCCACGAATTCCCGATAACCGTCTTCGGCGTAGTGGCGCGCCAGGAATTCGCCGAGCGCCATCGCGATGACCGCCGCGGTACTGTCCATGGCCGCGTCGTGGGCACGGGGCGAACGCGAGAAAAATTCCATGGCGCAAAGGGCCCGCTCGCCGGAAGACAACGCAAAGGCGAAGGCAGATCGCAGCCCTGCGGTGACGGCGGCCTGCATTCGCGGCGAGGCCGCCATGGAGGAAATGTCGCCTACGTGGATCGGCCGGTACTGGTCGAGCGCGCCGGCAATCAGCTCGACGTCGCCGGGCTCGAATGGCCTGTTGCGCGTGAGTTCGATGAATTCGCTGCCAGCAAGCCCGGGTTCGTGCCAGATTTGCATGCACGCGAGTTGTCCGGTCTGCTCGTCCGCCTTCCAGGCGGCGCCGTATTGCCAGTCGAGATAGGTGCAGATGCGTTCGACTACCCTGGCGAGGGCCTCGTCAGGTGTCAGGTCCCGGTCCAGGACGCGTGCGATATCCTCCAGCAACCGCAGATGGGTGTCGGCCAGCGGCCGGGCCGGTTCCATGTTTTCGCGCTTGGTCATGGCGCTGGGCGATTCGGGGTTCGGGTTGGATTCGTGGGCATCACGCGACAACTACGGCAATTATCCCCGATAACTTTTTCCCGCTCGCTGTTCGCTGCGAATATTTGCACCTAAAATTACCGGATTCACGAAATTGGTACTCCGGAACCAGGGCGGCGGCATGAAGACACACGAAATCACGAACAAGCTGTTGGCGACCCGGGTCATTCCCGTCCTTAGGCTGCGATCGCGCGAAAGCGCCGAAACGGCAATCGACTGCCTGGTCGAAGCCGGTTTCGGCAGTGTCGAGGTGACCTTGACCACGCCCGGCGCGCTCGAAATGATCGCGGCGCTGCGCGCCGAAAGCGGCCCGGATTTTCTGGTCGGCGCCGGAACCGTGCTTGACCTCGACAGCGCGCGCGCGTGCCTCGACGCCGGGGCGGATTATCTGGTTTCTCCCGCGCTGGTGCCCGGTATGGCGGCGTTGGCCGCTTCGTCCCGGCGTATCGCGCTAATCGGCGGGTTCACGCCCGGCGAAGTTCTCGCCGCCTGGCGCGAAGGCGCCGCCATCGTGAAGGTCTTTCCCGCGTCGACCGGGGGCGTGTCGCACCTCGCCGCGCTGCACGCCGTCTATCCCGACATCCCGCTGTGCCCGACCGGCGGCGTGTCGATGGCCAACATGGTCGATTACTTCAAGGCGGGCGCAGCCGTGGTGGGCGTCGGCAACAACGTCATCGACCAGCAGGCGCTCGCCGCGGGCGATCGCGCCAGCGTGGTGGACCATGCCCGCGGGTTTCTCGACATCGTGGCCAAGCTGTGAGGCAGGCTCCCGCATCCACCTGCCCGCTCCATGAGTGATTTCCCGCTCGATGTCGTCTCGCTCGGCGAGCCGCTTTACGAATTCAGCCAGATCCCCGATTCGCCGGGCCGCTACCTGCAGGGGTTTGGCGGCGATACGATGAATTGCGCGATCGCAGCGGCGCGCCTCGGTGCGCGGGTCGCCTATGTCACCCGCCTGGGCGATGACGAGTTCGGGCGCCAGTTCCAGCAACTCTGGCGCGACGAGGGCATCGATACATCGGGCGTGGCCATCGATGCGCAGGCGCATACCGCGGTTTATTTCATCACGCATGGTCCTGAGGGCCATGTCTTCAGCTATCTGCGCAAAGGTTCCGCCGCGAGCCTGCTGCAGGCGGCCGACCTGCCGTTCGACTTGATCCGGCGCGCGCGGTTTTTCCACGCATCCGGCATCAGCCAGGCGATCAGCGAAAGCGCCTACGCGGCGGTGGCTGCGGCCATCGCGGCCGCCCGCCAGGCCGGTGCCCGCTTCGTGTATGACGCCAACCTGCGTTTGCGTCTCTGGCCACTTGCGCGCGCCCGCGAGGTCATCAAAACCACGCTGGCCCAGGCGGACTATTTTTTATTGAGCCTGGAGGATGCGGACGCCTTATGCGGACTGCGCGATCCTGACGCCATCGTGAATTGGTGCCACGGCGCGGGTGCGCCCATGGTCGCGCTCAAGCTCGGCGCTGGCGGCGTGATCGGCAGCGATGGGAGCAGGCGCGAGCGCATCGCCGGATTTCGCGTCAATGCTGTCGACGCGACCGGGGCAGGGGATTGCTTTGCGGGTGCGCTGCTTGCGCGCATGGCGGCAGGCGAAGATTTCTGGGCGGGATTGCGCTACGCCAACGCTGCAGCCGCGCTGGCTACGACCGGCTTCGGAGCGGTCGCACCTCTTCCACGACCGGAAGCCGTGCGCCAATTGCTCGGTAACAGCTGAAACGGTTCACCGAACCTGATCGTTCCGGCTTTCCCGGGTTGACCCCGGGGCCTGCGTTCAGCCCATCCGTTTCTTGGCGATGATCAAAACGATCAACAGCACTACGCCGCTGACCATCATCAAATCCAGCATCGACATTCGAATGATCTCCGTGGTTGCCTGGCGCGCGGTTTTATGCGCACCAGCAGATTTGATTGTACCGAGAATGCCGTGACAAAAAATAGGGGGGGCTGCGGGTGGCGGCGCAAAATGCCGGGCGCCTGCGCGGGCCTTCAGTCCTGGCCGGTTTCCGTGTCGTTCGTGTATTCGAACTCGACGACCTTCTTTTCCTTCACATAGCGCTGCGACGCCGCATTGAATTCCGCGAAGTGCCGCGACTTCAGATGGAAGTCGAAAGCGGCCCGGTCCGTGTAGATTTCGTAGAGAACAATGTGGTCCGGCGCCCCTTTTTCGATCAGCACGTCAAAGCGATCGCATCCCGGCTCCTCAGCCAGGGAGGTGCGCGCATTGTCTTTGATGAGCTTGAGAAAGGGTTCCAGCGTTCCGGTGTGCAGAAAAAAATCGACGGTGATGACGTAGCGGGCCATGGGGGCGGGAGCGGTCGGGGAAAAAGACATGGTAAATCCTAATTCGCGCGCGGTGAAGCGCCTTGCGTGGAAAGCGGCTGTGCCCCGGACGATCCGGTACACTGCCTTCCATCAAGCCGCGCCCATTCGAAGTCGCGGCGTCCGGAGGAGTCATGCACGAACTCATCATCGAGAACGCCACCGTCTACGACGGTTCGGGTGCGGCACCGCAGCGCGCCAATGTTGCAATCGACGGCGGGCGCATCACGGCGGTCGGCCAGACTGGCAGTGAGACCCGCGAGCGCGTAGATGCGCGCGGACAGGCGTTGATGCCCGGCATCATCGATACGCATACGCACTACGACGCGCAGATCACCTGGGATCCGTTTGCCAATCCTTCGCCGACGCTGGGCGTAACCACGGTGGTCATGGGCAATTGCGGTTTCACCATAGCGCCCTGCCGGCCGGCGGACCGCGACCTGATCATGCGCAACCTCACGCACGTCGAGGGCATGGCGCTCGAAGCCCTGCGCGAAGGCATCGACTGGGGCTTCGAATCGTTTCCGCAGTATCTCGACATGCTCGAGAAAAACGGCGTCGGGCCGAACGTCGCGTGCTTCGTCGGCCATTCCGGCGTGCGCAGCTTTGTGATGCGCGGCGACGCGCCCAAGCGCGCGGCCACGGCGCAGGAAGTTACGCAAATGCGCGGCATCGTCGCCGAGGCGATGGACGCGGGAGCATGCGGTTTTTCCACGACGCGTTCGGGCCAGCACAACGGCGAAGCCGGGATTCCCATGCCTTCGCGCCTGGCCGACCCGCATGAGATGACGACCTTGTCTGCGGTCCTGCGCGAGGCCGGCAAAGGCCTGCTGATGATGACCAAAGGCGCCGATACGCCGCTGCCCATGATCGAGGAATTGTGCGCGGCCGCGGACCGCCCCTACCTGGTCGCGGCCCTGCTGCATTCGAACCTGACGCCCGAGGCGACATTCGATGACCTCGCGCACATCGGGCAGGCGCAACGCCGCGGGCGCCGCATGTACGGGGCCGTCTCGCCGTGCCCGCTGAATTTCGAATTCACCTTGCACGAGCCTTATGTATTCGAAGGCCTGCGCGCGTGGCAGCCGCTGATGAGCATGGATGAAAAGGACTTCGCTGCGGCGCTGGCCGATCCCGCGCTGCGCGCCAGCCTGAAATCCGAACTGACCGAACGCAGCCGGCGCATGTTCACCGGTGAATGGGAGAAGGCATACGTTGCGCAGGTTGCGGACCCGTCGCATGCCGCGATGGAAGGTAAGTCGATCGGCGCGCTCGCTCGTGCGGCAAATCAACACCCGGTAGATTTCATCCTCGATCTTGCACTGTCGGAAGAGCTCGACACCATGTTCACGGCGACTTTGCTGAATTCCGACGAGGAAGCGGTCGGACGCATGATGCGCGACGAAAACGCGATCGTGTCGCTGTCCGACGCGGGTGCGCACCTGACTTTCCTCTGCGACGCGGGCTTCGGCCTTCACGTGTTGGGGCATTGGGCGCGCGACCGCAAGCTCATGCCGATAGAAGAAGCGGTGCGCAAGCTCACGTCCGAACCGGCGAAGCTATTCGGTATCAAGGATCGCGGCAGCATCGCTCCGGGTAATCATGCCGACTTGCTGCTGTTCGATCCCGCCACCGTCGGGCGCGGTCCGTCGCGTCGCGTATTCGATTTGCCGGCCGGAGCGTCGCGCCTCACCACGCCGGCAACAGGCGTGCACGGGGTCTGGGTGAACGGACAACGCCTGGTCGACGCGCAGGGCCTTTGCGCGAATGCGCCGAAGGCGGGGAAGGTGCTGCGCGACTTCGCCTCTTAACAGCATCTATTCTTATCACGCGCCGCAAGCGGCATAAGTGTGCCCTTAAGACACAAAGATCACGAAGAAACACGAAGAAGTACAAAAACGAAGAAGCCTAAAGGTGTGAAATCTGGAACGATCGCGGTTGACATGCGCCGGTACAAAATTCGGAATGCCTTCTAACATTACCCATCCATCTTTCCTCGTTGTTGACCTTCTTCGTGTTTCTTCGTGTTCTTCGTGTCTTTGTGATGAGATTTAATCTGTTCAATAAAAATAATCATGTCGACTGAAGACAAGTCATCGCCCGCGCCGGGCGCGCTAGACGGTTTGCGTGTGATCGATCTTTCGCGATTCATTGCCGGCCCCTATTGCGCGATGCTGCTCGGCGACATGGGCGCGGATGTAGTCAAGGTCGAACCGCCGGGACGCGGCGAGAACAGCCGGGCGTTCGGTCCTTTCGTCGAGGGCGAAAGCCTTTATACGATGGTCTTCAATCGCAACAAGCGCAGCCTCACGCTGGACCTGCGCTCGGAGCAGGGTAAAGGCGTGCTGCGCGATCTGCTGCGCACCGCTGATGTGCTGGTCGAAAACTACGTGCCCGGCACGCTCGAACAAATGGGCCTCGACCCGGAAACACTGCATGCGCTCAACCCGCGCCTGATCATCACCCGCATCTCCGGCTTCGGCCAAAGCGGCCCGCTCTCGCGCAAGCCGTGCTTCGATGTGATTGCGCAGACGATGAGCGGACTGATGGATATCACTGGCGATCCAGGTGGACGCCCGACCATGTCCGGGACGTACGTCGTGGATTACTCTACCGGCCTGTACGCCACGATTGGCACCCTCGGCGCCTTGCAGGCTCGGCACGCCAGCGGCGTCGGCCAGGTGGTCGATGTCGCGCTGATGGATTCCGCGCTGTCGATGCTGATGACCGCGATTCCGGAGCAGATATTGCTGGGACGCACGATGACGCGCCGGGGCAATCGCGATCGCTATTGCGCGCCGGCGAACACCTTCCCGACGCGCGACGGCGCATGGGTTCACTTGGCCGCCGCCGGTGAACCGATGTTCGGTGCTTTGGCGGGCGCCATGGGGCAGCCCGGACTCGTCGACGATGCGCGCTTTCGCGACAACGACGCCAGGATGCTGAACGTGGATCAACTGGAGGCGCTGATCACGGCATGGACTGTGTCGTTGCCCGCTGTCGAGGTGCTCGCTGCGCTCAAGGCGACCGGAATTCCTTCCGCCAAAGTCGCCAGTGTCGCCGACATCGTGGACGACGCCCACCTCGCGCATCGTGGCCAGATCATCGAGATGGAGCATTCGCGCGCAGGCAAGGTGCCGATGCAGGGCTTTGCCGTGCAGTTCGACGAATCCCCAATGCGCCTTCGCCATCCTCCGCCCCAACTCGGCGAGCACACCGACACGATCCTGGCCGAGTGGCTGGAGATGACGCCGGAAGGCATTTCGCAGTTGCGCGCATCCCGCGCCATCTAAGGCAGAACAGTTTTTACCGCAAAGGCGCGAAGGCGCAAAGGAAGGCGAGAACAAAAAGTACGTCTGAACGACTGTAAAGTTTTTGATGTTGGCTGTGCGACGATCACATGACGCGGATCGAGATTACTCCATCAACTGCCGGGTTTTTGCTTTCCTTTGCGGACCCTTTGCGCCTTTGCGCCTTTGCGCCTTGGCGCCTTTGCGGTGAAGATTTTTTTGAGATAGCACGAATCTACGAGACCAACCATGCCGATCAAGAACCTGCTCATCGCCAATCGCGGTGAAATCGCCGTAAGAATTGCCCGGGCCGCCGCGGATGCCGGCATTCGCTCGCATGCGATTTTCTCCGAGGACGACGAGCAAGCCGATCACGTCGCGAAGGCGGACCAGGCGCATCGACTAACCGGAAAGGGCCCGGCGGCCTATCTCGACATCGCGCAGATTGTTCGCGTCGCGTCGACTGCAGGATGCGACGCCATTCACCCCGGATATGGTTTCCTGAGCGAGAACGCGGATTTCGCGCGCGCATGCAAGGCGGCGGGTCTCGTTTTTGTGGGGCCGACGCCCGAGGTGCTGGAAGTATTCGGTGACAAGGCAAAGGCGCGCGGCCTCGCGACGAAGTGTGGCGTGCCGGTGTTGTCCGGTACTGCAGGCGCCACCTCGATGGAAGAGGCGCGCAAATTCCTGCAGGCCCTTGGCGCTGGTGGGGCGATCATGATCAAGGCCATCGCCGGTGGCGGTGGTCGCGGCATGCGCCCGGTCACCGCTGTCGGCGATCTGGAATCGGCTTTCGAGCGCTGCCGGTCCGAAGCGACGCAGGCATTCGGCAACGGCGACGTCTATGTCGAGGAATTATTCCCGCGCGCTCGCCACATCGAAATTCAGATCGTCGGCGATGGCAGCGGCGAGGTGGTGCATTTGTGGGAACGCGAGTGCAGCCTGCAGCGCAATCGGCAGAAGCTCGTTGAAATTGCGCCGGCACCAGGATTGTCGCCGGCCCTGCGCGAACGCCTGATCGACGCATCGGTGCGCATGGCGCGCGAGGTGCGCCTTGGCAGCCTCGCCACGTTCGAGTTTCTGGTCGGACCCGCGGCGGACGATCGCACCGAATTCGTGTTCATCGAGGCCAACCCGCGCCTGCAGGTCGAGCACACCGTGACCGAGGAGATCACCGGCATCGACCTGGTGGGCACGCAACTCGACATCGCGGGCGGGCGGACGCTGAAGGTGCTGGATCTCGCGGCCTTGCGCGGGAATGCGCCGCGCGGGGTGGCCATGCAGGTGCGCGTGAATGCTGAAACCATGTCCACCGATGGCCTGGTGCGCGCGTCGGCAGGCTTGCTCGACGCCTTCGATCCGCCGACGGGTCCAGGCGTACGAGTCGACACCGCCGCTCATTCCGGATTTCGGGTCAATCCGCGTTTTGATTCGCTGTTGGCGAAAGTCATCGTGCACTTACAGCGCGGCGGCCTCGCTGAAGTCACTGCAAAGGCGCGCCGCGCCTTATCGGAATTGCGTATTTCCGGCGCGGCGAGCAATCGCGAATTCCTGTTGAACCTGCTGTCCACCGCTGATTTCGCTGGCGGCCGCTGGCACACCGGATTCATCGAAGAACACCTGGTGGCGTTATGCGCGCCGGTCGACCATCCGCGCCTTTACGGTGAAGCGTCGCCGGGCGCCGCCGCACAGAAGATCGGGTCCGTCGATCCACTGGCCATCCTGAGCGTGGGCAAGCGCGATGCTGTTCCGCTCGCAGAGCAGCCGGGATTCTCCGAGGGTACCCAGGCCATCGGCGCCGCGATCTCGGGATTGATCGTGAGCATCGATGTGAAAATCGGTGATGTCGTCGCGCGCGGCCAGCAGGTCGCGGTGATGGAAGCGATGAAGATGGAACATGTTGTCACGTCGCCGATTGCCGGCATCGTGTGCGAGATCAGGGTGTCACGTGACGAGACTGTCATGGAGGGCGCGGCGTTATTGATTGTCGACGCGGTCGAGGGACAGGCGGGCACGACCGAACTGGCGCAGGCCATCGATCCCGCTCATGTGCGGCCGGATCTTGCCGAGCTGCAGCAAAGGCGCGCGCTGACCATGGATGCAGCGCGACCGGACGCCATGGACAAGCGCCACAAGCTGGGCCTGCGCACGGCGCGCGAGAACATCGCCGAGCTGTGCGACGAAGGCAGCTTCCACGAGTACGGGGCGTTTACGGTTGCAGCGCAGCGCGGTCGCCGCTCGATGGAGGATCTGATTACGCGTACGCCGGCCGACGGCCTGGTCATGGGCATCGGTCGCGTCAACGGTGCGCAGTTCCCGGACGTCGATGCCCGGTGCATCGCCATGTCTTACGACTACACGGTGCTCGCTGGCACGCAGGGCAGCAAGAACCACGCAAAGAAAGACCGCATGTTCGAACTGGCCGCGCAGTGGCGCCTGCCGATCGTCGTGTTCACTGAGGGCGGCGGCGGTCGCCCCGGCGATACCGATGCGATCGTCTCCGGCTGGCTGCACATCAAGGCGTTTACCTACCTCGCGAAGCTGAGCGGGCTGGTGCCGCTGGTCGGCGTCGTATCGGGGCGCTGCTTCGCCGGGAACGCCGTCGTGGCGGGATGCTGCGATGTGATCATCGCCACCGAAAAGACTTCGCTGGGCATGGGCGGCCCCGCCATGATCGAAGGCGGGGGACTTGGTGTGTTTCACCCGGACGAAGTCGGGCCGACGGCCGTGCAGCGTCGAAACGGTGTGATCGACATAGTCGTGAAGGACGAAGCCGAAGCCGTCGTGGTAGCCAAAAAATATCTCTCGTATTTCCAGGGTGCGGTGAAGGAATGGGCCTGCGCCGACCAGCGCGAACTGCGCCATGCGATCCCGGAGAACCGGCTGCGCGTTTACGACGTGCGCCGTGTCGTGGACCTGATAGCCGACACCGGTTCCGTACTCGAACTACGCCGCGATTTTGGCACCAACATGATCACGGCATTCATTCGTGTCGAAGGCCGGCCGCTGGGCTTGCTGGCAAACAATCCGATGGTGCTCGGCGGTGCGATCGACGCCGATGCGGCGGACAAGGCTGCGCGCTTCCTGCAGCTGTGCGATGCCTTCGACATTCCCGTGCTGTCGCTATGCGATACGCCGGGCAACATGGTCGGACCGGAAGCCGAGCAAACCGCGCTGGTGCGCCATTGCTGCCGGCTGTATGTGGTCGGCGCGAACATGACCGTGCCGGTATTTTCGGTGGTCATGCGCAAGGCTTATGGCCTGGGCTCGCAGGGCATGGTGGGCGGCAGTTTTCACTTACCGTTGTTTTCGATCGCGTGGCCCACCGGCGAATTCGGTCCGATGAACCTGGAAGGCTCGGTCAAGCTCGGCTTTCGCAAGGAACTTGAGGCGATCGACGACCCGGCACAGCGCAAAGCGAAGTTCGACGAGATGGTCGCGGAAGCCTATGCGAACGGCAAAGCGCTCAGCGCGGCGGCACTCTTTGAAATCGACGACGTCATCGATCCCGCGGAGACACGCTCGTGGATCATGGCAGGGTTGCGTTCCTTGCCACCGGCGCCCCCGCGTACGGAAAAGAAACGGCCTTTTGTTGATACCTGGTGAAGGGCGCATTTGCCACAGAGAACACAGAGAAAAGCAAAAAGCTGGACGATCGACAAACGGTGTGGCGCAAACCAGCCCTACCCGCGGCAGTCGATTCGAGACTGGAATTTTTTCTCTGTGACCTCTGTGGCAAATTGATTTTCAGGGTTAAGGCTTTTCCGCCAGCAGCGCCTCGATCTGCTTGACGATCTGGTCGCTCTCCGGCTGGGTACGGGCGGAAAAGCTCACCGCGCGCTTGCCGTCGCGCGAGATCAGGTATTTGTGGAAATTCCATTCCGGAACTTCACCCGTCATTTTTTCCAGTTGCGCGAATACCGGATTGGCTTTGCCCTTCACCACGCTGGTCTTTTCCACCATCGGAAACTTCACGCCGTAGGTCAGCTCGCAGAAATCCTTGATCTCCTTGCTCGTCCCCGGCTCTTGGGCGCCGAAATCGTTGGCGGGAAAGCCGACCACGACGAGGCCCTTTTCGGCGTATTTCTGGTAGAGCGCTTCCAGTCCCTTGTACTGCGGCGTGTTGCCGCAATAGCTGGCGGTGTTGACCGCCAACACGACCTTGCCGGCGTACTCGCACAAGTCGATGGGTTTGCCATCGAGGTTGTTCATCTGGTGGTTGAGCAAATCGGGGCAGGCGGCCATGGAAACCTCGCTGGCAAGGGATAAGGAAGTGAGCGCAAGAAGGGTTAAAAGCAGTCGTTTCATCGGTTTTCCTCGAGACCTTTAAATTTCGGGGGGGATTTGTGCGGGAGCTATGTTGAGGATGATAGTGCTTTCCGAAGCGCGCCGTCTGCGGGCCGCGCGGATGCCCCATGTTCCCGGATTTGACCAATGCGTTCGCATGAATTGGGTGTCCGGCGTTTGACGCTGCCTCATCGCGACAATATGATCGCCATCGACTATCGGCGCCTCTCTTGCGAGCGCGCGGGCAGCGAACAATAAAAATCAAAAGGGATTATAGAAATGAAACATTTGCGAAACTGCCTTGCACTGACTGGCCTGCTACTGATGTGTGCCATCCATTCCACCGCCTTCGCCGCGGCGAAGAACATCGATTTCGGCATCGAAGTGTCGTCGTTCGATTGCCACGGCAGTGCGGACCGCTTTTCATTCGTTGCGACCTGGTCTGACCTTGTGGATTCCGGTACCTACAACATCAAGCTCGGCAATCAATGCGTAATGGCCAACAGCGTGGCAGGCAAGCAGTGCACAACCAATTCGCCCACGAGTTGCCGGGCGCCGTGCGCGAAGGGAAAGTGCCGGGCCGAATTCAGCGCTTGCCATACAGGCAGGCCCGGCGCGTTTTCCGTCGTTTCGACCAATGGACTGGGTTATCACGAAAAAAGGTATGCCGTGCCGGATTGCAAGGCGCCGGCAGGCAAATAGGCTGGTTCCATCCTTTCATCGGGCGGGCGCGCGAGGCACAAAGCGGTAGCAATGCGCCGGCTGGATCGACCTTCCCATGCGTGAAGTGCCGCCCGATCTGGGCTAGGATGGCGGGCGGAAACGCAGAATCAAAGCCCCGGTAGCCACCGATGGGCCCGAAAACAAACTGGTAGTACAGGAGCTCGCATGCAGGTCAAGGACATACTCAAGATCAAGGGCGGGCAGATTTTCAGCATCGACCCGACGGCGATGCTGCCGCAGGCGGTCAGCCTCATGGTCGAGCATGACATCGGTTCTCTGGTGGTCATGGAAAAAGGCCAGATGACCGGCCTGCTGACTTTTCGCGAAGTGTTGGCCGCGATGAATCGTTACAGGGGCAGTATCCAGGACGTCAAGGTCAACCAGGTCATGGTGGCCAACCCGATTTGCGGGAACCTAGACGACAGCGTCGACCAGATGCGCGCGGTCATGACCGACAACCATGTGCGCTACCTGCCAATCAAGGATAGCGCGACACTGGTCGGTGTGTTGTCCTTCCATGATGTCGCCAAAGCCTCGCTACGCGCGGCAAGTTTCGAGAACAAGCTGCTCAAGCAATACATCAAGAACTGGCCGGAAGCGGAAACGCCGCCGGTCCAGGACACCTGAACTGGCTGCTGCATCAGTGAGCCAGACGTTTCCGGCGCCACTGCGCCGGGCGCTCCGGTAGACCGCTGCCACTTCTTGCCACACTGCGCGCTCGATGCCTGGGTAGATTCGAGCCTAGCGCCTGAAGTTTCGCACCTCCCAGGTGCTGCGTGATGCGCGGGGCACTCATGGCGCAGTCATTTGGCCGGCACGCTATTTCAATAGTCTGAAAATTTCGATTCAGGCCATTGGCCGAAGTGCCCGTCCTGAAGCCGCCGCTGTTCTGTTTCGACATTTTCGCAGGCCTCCGACATGCACTTCCATTGCAGCTCGTCGAATGCCTGCGAAGTCCCAACGTCGGAGACGACGCGGCCCATATTTAAAAGTACGCCACCGCATTTCGGACAAACGCCTCGAACCGGATCAGAACTCATCCCAGCACCTGGTTTCGCAGATGCGGCATATTTTGCCGGGCTTTTGCATTGCTGTCAGGCGCTGGATTACACGAATCGGGGCGGCGGGCCCGAGCATCACCGCAAGACGGACAGCATGGCCGATGAATGGCCGCCAAGTTTTCAGTGGTAGCGGCGCACCGATTAGTGGTCCGGCCGCCCAACAACCTGCAAGAAATTTGCGTCCTCTCGCGTGGCGTTTCGCCTATTCGTGTGTCTGGCCGGAAATATCAGCTGCTTGCGATCGTGAACGAGTCGCAGCCGCGCGGCCCTGGGGTCGGTCACCCGCCTGGTCAATCCGAGGGCGTTTGCGCGCCGAGCGCGTCGATCGATCACGCGTCCAGGTCGAAGCGCCATCGGAATCGGGTAGTGCGGGCATCCAAACTTCTGACTGCGCATGCGAGCGATCTCATCGCTCAAGACTGCGCCAAGCATTCCTCCAATTACGCCGCCGGCGATGGTCAACACGCCCACAACGGAAAACGTGTTCGTCCAGTCAGCATCCGGGAAGAGCGCAAAAACGAATAAAGTCGCGGCCGCCGATATGACGCCGCCGAAAAACAATCCGGCCAGTAGCGCACTGATTTGTAGATGGGAGGATTTGAAGTTCACGGACGGTCCCGCTTCCAGCTTGGTTGGTAGACGACTATACAGACCGTAAAAGCGGAAGGTATAAATAGAAACGCGGCTTTGATAACGAAGGGGCACTACCGCGCTGAATCTGCCAATTTCCTGCGTGTGGCGATGCGTCCGTGCGCGTTCTCGCGATCCTTCTACCCTCGGGTCTGCTCCAGCCTTTGTCCGTCGGACAATGGATGGCACCCATTCCCTCGAACGTACGATGGACGACACCCGCTGGCAAAGGTGAGGGTGTTTTCTTCTGAGTGGTGTCCGTTGATGGCCAGGCGACGGGATCGTTTATGAGGTGAGGTCAGGTCCGGACGTTTCCTTGGTGGCCTGGCACGTTTTATTGGCTGCGGCTGGCCGGAACACTAAATGTGCCGAAGTCACCGCTCATACCCACAACACCTAGTGCATTTGGCCCAGACACCGGTGTATCATGCCATTCTCCGGGGGAAGGTCGATTGCGGATTGCGTGGTTCCCGGGGAGTGTCCACGGCCCCTCTGGTGCATGCGGCGCGGTTATGCAGTCCGCCGTAGCTGGTAAAGAGAATGTTCAGACGTCTTATAGAAACAGAAATTTGGCATTCCTCGCCTGAGTGCGAGTTCTGGCCTACACAGAATTTCGAAGACAGGGAAACGCCGACGATCGGGCATCGCTGTGTGACTTGCCGACGAATCGAGGCCGCCAAGGAT
>JBDTTE010000022.1:0-24197 GCA_039930785.1 Betaproteobacteria bacterium
TCAAGCAAAAAGCCATCCTGAACGCCGCAGCGACGCTACTCCGCCCCGGCGGCCGACTGGTATACGCAACCTGCAGCGTATTGACGCAGGAGAATCGCGCCGTCGTGGAAGAGTTTCTCGCCGGACATCCGGAATACACACGAATTGATTGCCGCGAAGCACTGGAAGACAGCCACATCGGAATCGAATGTGGCGAATACCTGGAACTGCGTCCGCAACTCCACGATACGGACGCTTTTTTCGCCGCGGTGCTGCAAAAAAACGCGTGAAGCAGCGGACTCTGCGCTCGCTCGCCGCGTTGACCGTATGCTGCATTGTCGTATTGCCGGTTTCTGCGCTGGAATTCCCACGTACCTTCCCGTCCACAGGAACGATCGAATACGCATTTACGCCCGGTGGAGAGGCTGCGGACCTCATCGCGCGTACGATTGACGCAGCTCGCACACAGGTCCTGGTGCAAGCCTACAGCTTCACCCACCGCGGCATCGCGCATGCGCTTGTGCGTGCGCACCGTCGCGGCCTCGACGTGCAGGTCATCGCGGATCACGAGCAGATTGCCGGATTCGAATCGGCAGCGATGCGGGATCTCATCGAGGCCGGCGTGCCAGTCTTTACGGACGCCGAACACGCGGCCGCACACAACAAGGTCATCATCGTCGATCACGAATCGAATCAGTCCGCTGTCATCACCGGCAGTTTCAATTTCACCTTCGCGGCGCAGAATCGAAACGCGGAAAACGTGCTGGTGTTGCGCGGTAATCCGGCGCTAGCGAGCGCCTTCTTCGCCAACTGGCAACAGCATCGTGAACACGCCGTGGCGATGGCCCGCGGCAATAACAAGTAACGTAAAATTCCCTGCCTCACCGGGGGGGCGAATGAAAAATTCATCAGAGTTCGGACGTCTGCTGACCGATCTGCTGGACGACCTGCAGAATGGCGCGTTCCTGTGGCAGATTGCTGTCATCGCACTTGCGCTTCTGGCTGCGTGGCAGATTTCCCGCTATGCGCGGCGCAGGTTGAACGCCGCCGTCGTTGCTGGCGATCCGGGCAGCGCGATGAAGATCAGTGTCGGCGGCATGAACCGGGAGTTGTTCCCGGCGACCGCGCTGCTCCTGCTGCTCATCGGTCGCTGGGCACTGGAATTCCATAACCCGGTGCATCTTCTAAACATCGCCGTGCCCCTCATGCTGGCGATGGTCATCATTCGCGGCGGCGTTTACTTGCTGCGCCATACGTTTGCACCCGGCGGCATGCTGCGCTCGTGGGAGGTCACGATCTCATGGTTGGTGTGGATCTGCGTCGCATTGCATATCGCCGGCCTGCTCCCGCTCATCTCGCGTTTTCTGGAAGACACGGCATTCCGCGCCGGGCAGCAACGCCTGACTCTGGCGATGGTACTGACCGCGGCGCTGACCGTGATCTTGACGGTCCTGGCAGCCTTGTGGATCGGCCGCATGCTCGATTCACGCATCATGGCGTTGCAGCACGTCGAGATCAATTTGCGATTTGCGCTGACCAAGATCCTGCGCACGATTCTCGTCGTCGTGGCGGTATTGATCGCGCTGCCCATCGTGGGCATAGACATTACGGTGCTCTCCGTATTCGGTGGCGCGCTCGGCGTGGGGATAGGCCTCGGTCTGCAGAAAATCGCTTCGAACTACGTCAGCGGCTTCACGATCCTGCTGGACCGAACGGTCAGTCCAGGAGATCTCGTGACGGTCGACAGTTTTTATGGCGAGGTGACCAAACTCGCAGCTCGTTGCATCATCGTTCGCAGTCCGGACGGTACCGAGGCCATCGTGCCGAATGAAACACTGGTCACTTCAACTGTGATCAATCATTCCTATTCGAATCGCCGAGTGCTGATCCGCGTTCCCGTGCAGATCGCTTACTCGAGTGACCTGGAGAAAGCCCTCGAGTTGATGGTCGAAGCCGCGCGATCGCATGCGCGTGTGCTGAAGGAACCGGGTCCCGCGGCATTACTGACATCCTTCGGCGATAACGGCATCAACCTCGAAGTAGTCGCCTGGATCGAGGATCCCGAGCGAGGCAAGGGGAACCTGCAATCGGACCTGAATCTTGCGATATTCCGGGCCTTTGTCGCGAACAGGATTGAAATTCCCTTCCCGCAACGCGATATACGTATTGTCGGCGGCCTCAACTCCGCCGAGAACGCGTCGAAATAAGCTTTACTGGCTTTCGTGCCGCGCAGCGCATCGGGGGAATAATGAGGCCAGTTACTAAAAATTACGTTGCGCTTTCAGGCCCTTGCTGTACAATCTCACAATAATATCTTTACTAATTTCATGAGGTTACCTGCATGAACTTGAACGGGTTTCTGGATCTGCCCGGCTGGGCGAACGGACTCGTCACACTGCCTTGGTGGGGTTACATCGTGGTCGCGCTGTGCCTGACCCATATCACCATCGCATCTGTCACTATTTACTTGCACCGCCATTCAGCGCATCGGGCGCTCGATCTGCACCCGGTCGTGGCGTATTTCTTTCGTATTTGGCTGTGGTTGACTACCGGTATGTCCACAAAAGCGTGGACGGCCATTCACCGCAAACACCACGCGAAATGCGAGACTGAGGAAGACCCCCATAGCCCGCAGATCCTTACGCTCAAGAAGGTACTGCTCGAGGGTAGCGAGCTCTATCGCAGCGAAGCCGCCAATCAAGAGACGCTGGACAAATACGGCCACGGCACGCCGGACGACTGGCTCGAGCAAAATGTCTTGTATCGCGACAGGGCTGGGGTCGCGCTGATGTTGGTCACCAACATCCTGCTGTTCGGCCCCGTTGGAATAACGATATGGGCGGTGCAAATGCTGTGGATCCCGGTGACGGCGGCAGGCGTGATTAACGGGATCGGCCACTACTTCGGCTATCGCACGTTCCAGGTAGAAGACGCCAGCACAAACATCGTCCCCTGGGGCATCCTGATCGGTGGCGAGGAATTGCACAACAACCACCATGCGTATGCGACATCCGCGCGCTTGTCGAACAAGTGGTACGAGTTCGACATAGGCTGGTTTTACATCCGCACGCTGGCCTTCTTCGGACTGGCCGAGGTCAAGAAGCTGGCACCCCAGGTCAAAATGGAAGCGGGCAAATCGAAATGCGATCTGCAGACGCTGCAGGCGGTAATCACGCATAGGTACGACGTTTTGGCTCGCTTTACCCGTTCAGTACGCACGACTTGCGCGGATGAACTGCGGAGCATGCGCGAGCACAAGTCAGGACACTCGATCGACCTTCCCACGATGAAGCGCTGGCTGCATCTGGATGCCAAGTTCGTTCCGGAGCAGGAGAAGGCAAAGCTCGACGAAGTGCTGAGCACAAGCAATGTGCTGACCACCGTATATTCGATGCGCCAGGAACTGACCATGCTGTGGCAACGGTCGACGGCGACCAAGGAGCAATTGCTTTCCCAGCTCGAAGACTGGTGCCATCGCGCTGAAAAGAGCGACATTGAACCGTTGCGCGATTTTTCGCGCAAGCTGCGCTGTTACGCTTAAGGTCGTCAGTCAAGGCGTCGCGTAGACCCACCACACTGGAACTGCAGCACCAAAACAAAAAGCCCGCCGAAAGGCGGGCTTTTTCATTTGAAGGGAAAACCTGCTTACTTGAGCTTGGTTTCCTTGTACATGACATGCTTGCGGGCAACAGGATCGAATTTCTTCATCTCGATCTTGTCCGGCGTGGTGCGTTTGTTCTTCGTGGTCGTATAGAAGTGCCCTGTACCAGCGGATGATTCCAGCTTGATTTTTTCTCTCATGTTGTTCTCCTCAACTGCCTAGATCTTTTCGCCGCGGGAGCGCAGATCGGCCAGAACGACATCGATCCCGTTCTTGTCGATCGTGCGCAGGCCGGCATTGCTGACGCGCATGTTGATCCAACGGTTCTCGCTCTCGACCCAGAAACGACGATATTGCAGGTTGGGCAGGAATCGACGCTTGGTCTTGTTGTTCGCGTGGGAAACACTGTTTCCCACCATCGGCTTTTTGCCGGTTACTTTGCATACCCTGGCCATATTGGTGTCTCCAGACTTAAAGATTGCCGTTCAAGCCCAGACCCGGCAATGCAAAAAACGAAAGATGCGCTTTATAGCACAGACCACACCCTTAGCTCAACCGCGAATCCTACAAAAGGCCGCGTTCGGCGAACGACATGGTGGCGCCCCGTCCCACGACAAAATGATCGAGGACCCGCACGTCGACGAGCGCCAGCGCTTCCTTTAACGTGCGCGTAAGCGTTTCGTCGGCATGGCTGGGTTCCGCGACACCGGACGGATGGTTATGGGCGAATATCACACCGGCAGCGTTGTACTGCAGGGCTTTCCTGACGATTTCTCTCGGGAATACGCTGGTCTGCGTTAACGTCCCGCTGAACAGTTCATCCACGGCTATAACGCGGTTCTGCGCGTCCAGAAACAGCCCTACAAAGACTTCGACTTCGCGATCCTGGATGGAAATTCGCAGAAAATCGCGCACCGCGGTGGGGGAACTCAGGTTGACCCCGGCTTCCATCTCCGCCATCAGCGCCCGACGAATCAGTTCCTTCGCAGCATGTAGTTGGGCGAATTTGGCGCCGCCCAATCCGGGCACGGAACAGAAGGACTGGAAGCTGGCGCCGATAATACCGGCGAGGGATCCAAATTTGGCAAGGAGGATGCGCGCCAGCTCGACGGCACTTTTGCCGCGCACGCCGATGCGCAGGAAGATGGCGAGGAGTTCCGCATCCGAAAGGCTTTCGGCTCCCTTCGACAGCAATTTTTCGCGCGGCCGGTCATCGGCCGGCCACTGGCTGATCGACATGTTCACCCCGCACTTTTATATTAGACAACAAGAGTTTACACTTCCCTATCCAGTCATTTTGACAAAGTAGGCGCATGTCTGAATTGGGTAACAAACGCATACTCCTCGGCGTCACCGGCGGCATAGCCGCTTACAAGTCCGCTGAACTGGTGCGTGAATTGCAGCGCGGCGGCGCAGATGTCCAGGTAGTGATGACGACGTCTGCCTGCCAGTTCGTCACGCCAGTAACCATGCAGGCACTGTCGGGCAAGCCGGTCTATACGGACATGTGGGACGCACGCGTCCCGAACGGCATGCCGCACATAGAACTATCCCGTGACCGCGACCTGATCGTCGTGGCACCCGCGACGGCGGATTTCATGGCCAAACTGGTTCATGGCGTGGCGGACGACCTGCTATCGACGCTTTGCCTGGCCAGGGAGTGCCCTCTCATTGTGGCACCGGCGATGAATCGACAAATGTGGGAGAACCCAGCTACGCAGCGCAATACCGCGCAGCTCAAACGCGACGGCATTGTCGTCCTCGGCCCGGATACCGGTGACCAGGCCTGCGGCGAAGTCGGCATGGGTCGCATGCTCGAAGCAGCGCAACTCGCAGCCGAAGTGTCGGCGTGGTTTCAACCCAAATTGCTGGCGGGCATCCGCGTACTGGTTACAGCAGGACCGACGTTCGAACCGATCGATCCGGTGCGAGGCCTGACGAATCGCAGTTCCGGAAAGATGGGCTACGCGGTCGCGCGTGCGGCGATTGAGGCGGGTGCAACCGTGACGCTGGTATCGGGTCCAACCGCCATCGTGCCCCCGGCTGCGGCGCGCCTGATACGGGTGGAAACGGCAGTGCAGATGCATGACGCCGTGAACGCGCAGGTCGGTGGCACAGACATATTCATCGCTGTCGCCGCTGTGGCTGATTATCGCGTCGCGAACACGAGCGCGCAGAAGATAAAAAAGGATGGCGGGGTGCCGAAGCTCGAATTGGTGCTGAATCCCGATATCGTCGATTCAATCGCGAACCGCCCGGGCGCACCGTTCTGCGTGGGTTTCGCAGCTGAGAGCGAAAAGCTCGAGGAAAATGCCGAAGCGAAACGTCGACGCAAAAAGCTGCCCCTGCTTGCCGCCAATCTGGTGCAGTCCGCGATTGAAGCCGAAGACAACGAACTCGTACTGTTCGACGACAATGGCAGCCATCGCCTGGGTCGCTCTTCCAAACTCGAGCAGGCGCGACTGCTCGTTCGCCATATTGCGCGCCTCTACAAGCCGCGGAAATCCGTCGTCCCCTCCTGAAGTTCCGATCAGGATAACTACTACAGAAGGAGCAACGCCGATGCGAAACATCGACGTCAAGATACTCGACGCGCGTTTGCGCGACCAAATGCCGGCGTACGCGACTGGTGGTTCCGCGGGACTGGATTTGCGGGCGTGTATCGATGCGCCGATGCAATTGAATCCGGGTCAGACGATGCTGGTGCCGTCCGGCATCGCGATCCACCTTGCCGACCCGGGGTTCGCTGCCATGGTGCTGCCTCGCTCCGGTATGGGCCACAAGCACGGGATTGTGCTCGGCAACCTGGTGGGACTGATCGATTCGGATTACCAGGGACAGATACTTGTATCGCTGTGGAATCGGGGCGCAACCGCATTCACGCTGAATCCGTTAGAAAGAATCGCACAACTGGTCGTCGTGCCGGTGGTGCAGGTGGAATTCAACGTGGTCGAGGATTTCGCGGAGAGCTTGCGCGGCGACGGCGGCTTCGGCAGCACAGGCAGACGCTAACCGCTACGACGATGTAAAAAACAAAGGCCGGGATCTCCCGGCCTTTGTCGTTACGACTGCATTGTGCTACTGAACATCACTTCGAAGTCGGGAACACCATCGCCCCCTCATCCTTGTTCTTGTAGGGATCCGGAATTTCGTTAGCCGCGATGCGGCGATTCTCTTCCCAGCGCAGGAACGTAATCACGCTGAGAATCTCCTCCTGGCTCATCGTGGTGCCGAATGCGCCCATCGTTCCACCCAGATTCTTTGGAACGCCTGTCGCGATCGTCACGTAAATGCTGCTGTTGGTATTGCCGGTGTATTTGAACACGCCGCACGACAGGCACGGGCCCTTGGCGCCATGACCATCACTGCCATGGCAGAAGGCGCAGCGCCGTCCAAACATGTACTTGCCCTGTTCCACGACCTTCGCGTCGTTGGTAGGCACCTCCATGTCGTCCTTATTCGACTTGTGTTGGGCGGCCGCCGGCAACGCCACTCCCAGAATGACGGCGGAAAATGCAATCGCTGCAAGATGCGCGAATGCGGTTTTTAGTTTCAAGCCAACCATGACAAACAAACCTCCGTTAAGAACTTAGGAAAAAGGCGGATAGAACGGAACGTTGTAACTTTCGAGAATCTGCTTCAACTTTCCATTCGCGAGCAGCTCCGCGGCGGAATCATCGATGAATTTCATCAGCGATTTGTCCTGCTTGCGAACGACATAGTTAAGGTTCCAACGCTGGTCAGACTGGGGCACGTAGCCCTCGACCATATGAAATTTCGCATTGGGAAACTCCTGGCGCGCGACCGAAATTGCCGTACCCCATACCATCGCGGCATCGATCTCACCCGCGGCCATGGCCTGCATGATCCGGCGGTTGTCCAGGAACAACGACCTCTCGATATCGCGGGTGAACAAATAGTCGTCTATGGGGGTGGACATCGGCACGCCGACCTTGATTTTGGCTACCTTAAGCTCGTCCAGCGTCTTCATTTCCAGGGCCTTGCCCTGCACCACCAGAACGTAACCCATGCCCAGGTATGGCTTGGTGAATTCCAGTTGGCCCATCAGCATGTCTTCGTCGCCACTGTCGGACAGACCCACGAAGACATCGCAGCGCTTCTTCAAAATGGAATTTCGAAATGCGCGCGACGTCCCGCCGCGCGTACCGGTATCCGCCCATACCATTTCCAGGCGCATGCCACCGCGCTTGGCGATCTCGCGCATGATCTCGACGTCGTATCCGGGCGGGTCGCTGTCCTTCAAGGACGACGGAAACGAATACGGATCGGCACAGGCGAGCAGTTTTCCCTTCGCCTTGGCGCGCTCCAGCGTGTCGGTGATCTCGTCCGGGTCGGTCTGGGTTTGCGCCCACACGGCCATAGATGTTGAAACCAATAACAGGCTCATTCCACACAATGCAATCAACTTACGCACAATCAACTCCTCCAGAAAACCCGTCGGCCGTTCCTACTCACTTCGACGTCGCCGCGGATTTCGATGCCTGCTCCCTGAACGATTACGGTCTGCGCCGTCTCGCTGAAACCGGGTATTCCACAAAAACAAGGGGGGCCCACTAGAGCCCCCCCTGCCCTTACAGTAGTCGAATGCCTTTACTACTAAAGCTCGGCACCGCTGTCCGATTACTCGACAGCAAAGACCATCAAGCCGCCGCCCTTCTGGTTCTTTTTCAGGAACTCAGAGTAGAAAATGGGCCAGATGCCGCCGCCGCCCGCGCCGTACACGATGGCAACGTATTGCTTGCCGTTCGGGCCGGTAAAGGACGTCGGGTTACCGTGGACGCCGGAGCCGGTCTGGAAGGACCAGAGGTGCTCGCCGGTTTCGTCGTTCACAGCGTTGAAGTAGCCTTCCGGGTCGCCGTAGAACACCAGACCACCACCCGTTGCCAGCATGCCGCCGGTTGCGGGATAGCTCTGCGACTTCTGCCATACGAGCTTGCCCGTGGCAGCGTCATAGCCCTTGGTGTGGCCAGCGCCTGCGTTGAAGTTGATGATCTTCGCGCCCAGGTACCACTCGCCACGCTTCCATTCCATTTTCTTGGCCTGGAGATCCATGGCGAAATCGTACACCGGTACGTAAACCATCTTGGTGCGATGGCTGTAAGCCATCGGGTGCCATTCCTTACCGCCGTCCAGGGACGGAGCGATGTCGGTGGTCACCTTGTCGTACACCACATCCTTTTCAGGATAGTTGTAGATCGGCTTGCAATTATTGGCCGGGGTGATCGGCTTGGTCCAGTTCACGCGTTGCAGTGCTGTGACCCAGACGCACTTGTGCTCTTGGCCGGCCTTGCTTTTCGTGGTGTTCACCCGATCGATACCATACAGGTGACCATTGCGCGAGCCATGCAGCCAGAGCTTCTTGCCGCCGACGTCGACCAGAATCATTTCGTTCACGCCGTCGTAATCGTACGGATCGTTAGGCGTGTAGTTGAAATAGCTCTTGATCTTGCCGGTTTCCGGATCCATCAACAAATTGCTGTTGGTGAACAGGTTGTCGCCGATACGAACATGGCGATCGAAGTCCGGGCCAGGGTTACCGACGGGCCAGTACAGGGAATTGGTTTCCTTGTCGTAGGAGCCGGTAATCCACGCCGAACCGCCGCCGTACTTCCAGGATTCGCCGGGCCAGGTGTCATTGCCGGGTTCGCCCGGGCCGGGGATCGTGTAGGTCTTCCAGACCGGAGCACCGGTATCTGCGTCGATCGCCGCGATCCAGCCGCGCACGCCATATTCAGCGCCTGCCGTGCCGAAGATGATCTTGTTATGCAGGGCCATCGGCATGATCGTGAAGGTTTCAGCGTACGTGTAGTCGCCGATCTTCTTGTCCCAGACCACTTTGCCGGAACCGCTGTCGAGCGCAACGATGTGCGCGTCGAGCGTTGCCAGATAGACCTTGTTCTTGTAGACGGCTACGCCACGATTAACCACGTCGCAGCACAGCTTCGGGAACACGTCGCCCGGCAGTTCGCGTTCGTACTTCCAGGCTACTTTTCCGGTCGCGCCGTCAACAGCGATGACTTTGTTGAAGGAAGTCGTGACATACACCATGCCATTAACCGCAACGGCCTGGCTGTCCTGGCCTTCCAGAACACCGAACGACAGGTTCCAGACGGGAGTCAGCTTTTTGACGTTTTCCCGGTTGACCTGGGTCAGCGGGCTATAGCGGGTGGTTTGATAGTCACGGCCATACAACAGCCAGTTCTGCGAATCCTTGTCGGCGTTCAGGAGCATGTCGTCCGTCACGTAGTTCGGAAAGAGCTTGGATTCAGCACTGTCCAGACCTTGCGCGGAAACAACTCCGGAAGCACCAAACGCTGCCAATGCAGCGAGGGATACCGCAGCACGTTTGAAGTGCAACGATTGCTTCACCATTTTTTTTGAGACCTCCCGAAATATCGCGCGGCGTTTTCGAGCCTTTCCGTCGCGCGATTGGTTTTGATTACTGCCTCGATGCGTAAAGTTCAAGACCGGACGAACTGAACAATTCCCATGTCTAGATGAGCTTTACTGCACGGCGAAAATAAGAGTTACGCACTATGTTGTCAACACATTTCTTCCCCGTAATTTTTGTGACGCGCGACAACATTTATATTGCGCTGCACTAAATAAATTCGAGCGGCATTCCGGGTCTTTCGAACGATCGCATCCCATCCCGCATTTCCGCTTGGCGCGTGCGACTCAACGGTGTGCCGGTTCGCAGAGACCGCGCATTGCGTCTCTCGCGCGAACTCAACAATGTGCACTTGCGGAATAACCACTGCGCAAGCGCTCGAATGACTGGACGAAGTAAGCTCGCAGCCGTCAAACTTGAGCACCTCGCGGAACGACGCGCCGTTTCATCTATCGAAATCACAATGCGAACTGCAAAAATAATCGCTAGCTTGTGCGGGCTGGTGGCCTGTGCCGTCTTCACGGCGGCGACGTCATTTGCCGATCCGCTCTTCACCTTTCCGCTGCGCATCAAGAACCATGAAGTCCGCGCGGAGATCGCGAACAGCGAACAGGATCGATTGCACGGATTGATGTTTCGCGAAAAGCTCGCGGAAAACGGCGGCATGATCTTCCTGTATCCACATCCCGAGGTCACGGCGATGTGGATGAAAAACACGCGCGTCCCGCTATCGGTGGCCTTCATCGGCACGGACGGTCGCATCCTCAATATCGCCGACATGGAGCCCTATTCCGAGCAGGCGCATCCCTCGGCGGGCGTCGCCGCCTACGCGCTGGAAATGAATCGCGGATGGTTCTCGAAACTGGGCATTCGCCCGGGCGACGTCGTAGAAGGATTGAAAGCGCTGCCGCCGGCGAAATGAGCGTATCCACCACGGGCTATCCGCCATGCTGGATAGCCCGTGGTGACGCGCTCAGTCGTTACATTGGAATGTGCGTCTGCGCCACCATGAAAAACAACATGGGTACGGATAAGACGGTATTCGCCCTGGAAGTCAGGAAAGCAATCCTGCGCGCCTTGTTCTTCTGTTCGTCGGTGGCGGGAACGAGCCCGAGTATTTTCTTCTGATTGGGCCAGATCAGCCCCCAGACGTTTAACAGCATGATGGTCCCCAGCCAGGCGCCTATGCCGATCTTCTGGAATCCCGGCTGGAAGGTGAATGCGGCGACGAAATTCGATCCGAGAAGGGCCGCACCGGCCAGCCACGTCGCCAGCGCCGCCCAGCGAAAAAAGAACAGCGCGCGCGGCGCAACGTGTTTGGTGATGCCCGCAGCCGTGCCATCTGCTTGCGCCGATTTCACCGCAGCGACCTGCACGAAGTTGAAGTAGTACAGCAGGCCCACCCACATGATGCCGGCCATTATGTGTATCCAGCGATAGATTCCGGGAAGCATATCCATGGTTCAGGCCCCCATCGTGAGTTTTGCGACGTAATACAGGATTGCGGTCAGGACCAAACCTGTTATGACCGTCCCCCAAAGGGACTCGAGCGGATTCTTCATGATCTTCTCCTCGCAGGCGCGAACGGAGGTCCAGTGTAGGGAACCGGTCCCCACACCGCAACACTCGAACGTCATGGACACCGGGAAATGAAAAGGGCGTCCACAGGACGCCCTTGGAAGCTGCAAGAAAACCAGCTGTGCTCAGTCGAAATTTTTCGCGGCAAATTTCCAGTTCACGAGATTCCAGAACGCGGCAACGTAGTCGGGGCGCTTGTTGCGATAGTCCACGTAATACGCGTGTTCCCACACGTCACAGGTCAGCAGCGGTTTGTCGGCGCCGGTCAGCGGAGTAGCCGCGTTCGATGTGTTTACGATGTCCACGCTGCCGTCCGCCTTCTTGACGAGCCAGGTCCAGCCCGACCCAAAGTTGCCGACGGCGCTTTTCGTAAACGCCTCCTTGAACGCGGCGAACGAAGAGAATTTGCGATTGATTGCATCGGCCAGCCCGCCGGTCGGTTCGCCGCCTGCGCCCGGCGCCAGACAATTCCAATAGAACGTGTGATTCCAGACTTGCGCCGAATTGTTGAAAATTCCACCCGAGGATTTGCGGATGATGTCCTCCAGGCTTGCATTCTCGAACTCGGTGCCCTTAACGAGATTGTTCAGGTTCGTTACATAGGCCTGGTGGTGCTTGCCGTAGTGATATTCCAGCGTTTCTTTCGAAATATGCGGTTGGAGTGCGTCCATTGCGTAAGGTAGGGGCGGGAGCTGATGCTGCACTTTTTATCTCCTGATCAGGTGTAAGGGCTGGGTCGAAAGCGCGTTAGTGTAATGGAACGCGGATCGACGGCAATGGAACACGCGCGACGGAAGGCGTTCACCCGCCGACGTAACTCTCGTCCACCGCGATGACGACCGCGGTCGCATCGTTGCGTCCCATGTACTTGACCTGATTTTTGATCGATTGTTCCACCAGCTCGCTGGCCATGGATTCGGGCGAGCTTCCCGCCTCCATGATCTCGCGGACGACGCGCTCGCCTAGCACCTCCCACACGCCATCGCTCGCCATCAAAAAGACGTCACCCGGAATCAGTTCCCCATCCGTATAGTCCGCGACGAGGTGCGTATCGAGGCCGACCGCGCGCTTCAGAACGTGGCGCATGTCGCTTCGTGCCCACGTGTGGTCTATTGTCAACTGCTTCAGTACCGCCCCGCGCCTGCGATAAACCCTGGTGTCACCGACATGCGCAAGGTGGTAGTGATTGTCCTTGAACACGATGATTGAGAGCGTTGTCACCATTCCTTCGTATTCCGGGTGGCGCGTGTTCTCCGACCATAACCAGTCGTTGATTGCCCTCAACAGCTTGTCGAGCGCATGTTTGATGGTCCAGGAAGCGGGTGCCGCATAGAAATCGCGCAACAGGCTTTTCACCGCCGTTTCCGACGCGAGCCGGCCCCCGCCGTTGCCGCTGACGCCGTCGGCAATGGCAACCGCGATGCCGCGGGCCTGCGCTTCGCGCTCCTCGAGAGGCGTCACAATCCCGTGGAAGTCCTCATTGCCTTTGTCCGGGACAGTGGCGGTGGCGTATCCGAAATGCAGTTGCAGGCGTGGTTTGCCGGGAGCCGCTTCCGGACAGACGACGATTTCCGGCGTAGGGGTCATTCCCGGCGGCATGGCGGCTTCAATCGAAGACCGGATAGTCGACTATGGCCTGGATCGGTCAAGGGTGCGCGCGCGGGTGGCCGCCATCCATCGGCCGCCCATGCACTTGCGGCGTAAGGCCTCCGGCTTCCACCGCCGCAATAGCCTTGGCCTGGTTCATGTCGTCGGTATAGCCAGACGCAAACAGGCAGCAAGCGAGCTGATTTACCAGCGGGTGCGGAATCGGTACCTGCCCGGCCATGGCCTGGCGGATCCAGGCCGCGGTCGCGGCAGCGTCCACTGTGGCCGGCATGCTTAGCGAACTGCGCGCCGACAGCACCTCTTCTTCGAACAGCACGGTGGCATCGCCCTGGCTGAAAAACCGGATGCGCGGCCGTTGTTTGGGATTCGCAAAGGGCTCGCCTTCGGTGCTTTTCAAGAGCAATGCATCGAAACCCGTGGCAACCAGGAAAGCTTCGAGGTGGTCGAGTTGCCCCATTCGATCCGCGCACACCACGCGCAGGCTTCCGCTTTCGAAGGGATCGAGCAGGGTAACCAGTCCGTGGGCAGGATTACTCACGCCCAGTCTGCTGCGCAACGCCAGCAGATTTGCCAGGCCTGGGCAAAGCACCGCCGTCGGGACGAAGGCGAGCAAGTCCTCGTCCATAGACTTTTGCGCTTGGGCCAGCGAGCCGCCCGGGAATACGCCGAGTTCGCGCAGGATGTACGCACTCGCGACATGGCGCCCACCCTCAAGTGTGCCGTGCAACAGGACCGGAACGCCCATTCGTTGCAGCAACAATGCTAGCAGCGGCAGAAGATTCGGCTCGTCGCGAGCGCCGCCGTAGCTCGCGAAAACCAGCGGTCGCAGCGCCGTGCCCGGCGGCTTGAGCAGGTAAACTCTTTCCGAGGTCGCGCGATAAAAACCCAGCAGTTCGGTCAATGACTGCTGTTTCATGTGCAGGGCGCAAAGGCAGGCGCCAAGTTCCATATCCGGTATGCCTCCGTCCAGCATGGCGGCGAAAAGAGCGTGCGCGTCCGCCTCGGTCAACTCGCCTGAGGCGTCCGCTTCGCTGACGATTTCCTTGATGAATCGGGCGATGCTCATCGGCTGTTCCGGAGGGTTTCGACTGGGCTTGGAAAGGTTTGGGCGTTCCAATGCAACCGTTGTGCCACTCGCGTTTTCCACTCCGAAACAATAAATTAGGGTGGCGAGTACACTTCGGCGGCATGCCGGCGGTGCGTTGGCGCGGGACAGACGCCTCAAGTTGGTGCGCTTGATTGGCTGTCATCGCCGGTGCGCATCCAGGCGTTCTCCCGCCCGATAACCGGCCCTTTTGCTGGCGCGGAAAATACTTTCTAAAGAGGCGTCATGTCCGGATTCGTGCTTCGTCGTCCCATTGTCCTTGGGCTGCTCGCGCTCGGAATCCTGTTCGCCCTCGACCTGTTCACCTTGAAAGCCCACAAGGAAGCGCAACGCGCCGCGGAATTTCTTGATCGCCGTGACCAATCGGTGGGGCAACTCCACGCGCTGGCGTTAACGATCACTGACATGCAAAACGGCATGCGCGGCTTTTTGCTCACTGGCTCGTCCGTATCGCTGAATCGTTACCGACAGGCCGCGGAAGGCTTTCCGGCGGCCAACCAGGCCGCGCTCGGCCTGCTCGACGACGACGCCGGGCGCCAAACGCTCAAGTCCGTCTCGGTGGCGACCCAGGACTGGCTTGACCACGTGGCCTCGCCGCTCGTGGTGAACCGTGGCGCCGGTGCCGACATTGCCGACATTGCCGAGACCATGCGCAAACGCCAGGAAGATGCGCAAGCGCGACGCGTCACCCTGCAGTTGGGCGAACTGATCAAGGCTGAAGAGGCGCGCGGGAGCGAGGCGCGCACGGCTCTCGGGCACAGGCTCGATGACGTCACGGCCTGGATGCATCGCCGCACGCTGGCGTTGCTCGTTGCACTGGCCGCGCTCACATTGATGCTGGTGCGCACGCGGGCGAAACTTGTCGGCCAAACGCGTTCGCGCGAACTCGCGGAGAACGCCATGAGGTCGACTTTCGCCACATTGCGCGCCATGAGCGAGGCGTCGCCACTGGGCATGTTTTTCGCCGACGGATCTGGCGCCTGCCTGCAATCGAATGCGGACTTCGCCCGCGTCGCCGGTCTTTCGGAATCCGAACTGCTCGGCAACGGCTGGCTGTCCACACTTCACCCGGAAGACCGCGACCGGGTGGCCGCGGCCTGGGCGATAGCCGTTAAAACCGGCACCCCATTCGTTTCGATGCATCGCTTCGCACACCGCGACGGAAAAGTGGTGTGGGCGTCGATGCAGTCGGCGAAAATGAGCGACGGCGGACAATTGATCGGCTACGCGTGCAGCATCGAGGACATTAGCGCAAGGCGGGAAGCTGACGAAGCACTGCGCAACGCGGAAGGACGCCTCCATCTCGCCCTGGAAACGACGCAACTTCTACTGTTCGACTGGCACGTGCCATCGGGAGAAATGCTCCTGAGCGGTCCATGGAACGCGCTGACCGGCCGGGATATGCAAAGCCCGACAACGACTGCACGCCGGTTGAATGATCTGGTGCACGTCTCCGATCGCGAAGCCCTGCGCGGGGCAATTGTCGAAGCCTTCAAGAACAATAAGGCGTTCTCGGTGGAATTCCGCATGAGCGCACCGGCCCGTCAATGGAAACGGGTACGGGCTGGCGGTCACGTTACCGAACGCGATAGCACCGGCCGGGCTGTTCGATTGCTTGGGACGGTCACCGCGATGGATTGATTGCGGGCCTTTGCGCGCGCGTGCGACGTGGCGCGGTGGCTTGCTTGCCGGGTGCGGGCACGGCCCGCAACTGCTTGAGATACTGGTCCACGAGCGTACTGGCGTCGCGCGCGAGCGGCAGATAAGACGGGTCCAGCACCCAGTTCACGATCAGGCCATCCACCAATGCGTGCAGTCCCACCGCCGCAACGCGCGGATTGACGGACGCCGCCAGCAATCCTTTTTTTGCGGCGTTGCGCAGGCCACGCTCTATATTCTTGAGACAATTGTTGCGCGCTTCGATATGGCGCTGGCGCATCTGCACCATCTCGTCGACATACTCGACCTTGTGACAGCAAATCTCGAACACGCGCTGGCATTGCGCATCGCTGGTCAGGTGCTGTAAGACATTCAACGCACAGGCGCGCACATGCGCGAGCGGATCCTCGAGGCTGTCGTCGCCGGCGCGCGCCGCCATTTCTTCCATGGGCAGGACGACGCGACTCATCATGGCGTCGAACAAATCGGCCTTGTTGCGGAAATGCCAATAGATCGCGCCGCGAGTAACCCCCGCCGCCGCCGCCAGTTGGGCGAGCGAAGTGTTGGACACGCCTTTTTCCATGAATACCTGCTCCGCTGTGTCCAGAATGCGGTTGCGCGTCTCGAGCGCCTCTTCCCTCGTTCTTCTCACCAGGTCTCCTCCGGGTACACGATGCACCGCTGCGATGCGCGGTGCGCCGTAACGCCTGGTTACGGAAAAATCGCCTGCCCCGAAATAATCAGCAAGTTTGTACTTTACATACATTCTTGTATGTAAGTAAACTTGCCCGCTTGCTGGTATGACGTCGGCCTTCTGCGCCGGCGCCCCGCGTTTCTCGCTGGTCCGGCGCCTCGATACAGAATTTACAGGAGCATCAAGTGCACGCTTCTTTTTCGCCTGCAGTCCGCGGCCTGGTCGCCGCATTCGCCGTGATTGCGCTCGCCGCCTGCCATCAATCGCAGCCGCCGCAGGCAGCGCCGCCGCCACCCGAGGTCACCGTCGTGGTCGTAAAAGCGCAGGACCTGCCCGTGACATTCGAGTATGTGGCCCAGATCGCCGGCGTACGTGAAGTTGAAGTGCGCGCTCGCGTCTCCGGCATCCTGGAAAAATGGAACTACACGGAAGGCAGCAAGGTCGCCGCGGGCCAAAGCCTGTTCACGATCGACCCGGCACCGTTTCGTGCGGCGTTCGCCAAGGCCGAAGCCGACGTGGTCAGCGCGCAGGCGAGCTACGACCAGACCAAGCGAAATGCCGCGCGCCTCGGTCCGTTGTACGAAGCCCGCGCCGTGAGCCAGAAGGAACATGACGATGCCGTATCCGCGGAACAGGTCGCCGACGCGAACGTCAAGGCAGCGCAGGCGGCCGTGACCGAGTCCCGACTCAATCTCTCCTACACCCGCGTCGACGCGCCGATCTCGGGTATCACCAGCAGAGCCCTGCAGTCCGAAGGCAGCCTGGTGCAGGCCCAGCAGACCCTGCTGACGACAATCTCGCAGATCGATCCGGTCCACGTGATTTTCAGTTTTACCGAAGCTGAGCACCTGAAATTTACCCGCGCAATGGCCGACGGCACACTGAAATTGCCGAAGGACGGCCGGTTCGACGTCAAGCTCAAGCTTGCCGACGGCAGTGAATACGCGAAGCCCGGCAAAGTCGACTTTACCGACGTACGCGTCAATCCGTCCACCGGCACCATAGAGGCGCGCGCAGTTGTGACCAATCCTCAGGGATTGTTGCGTCCCGGCCAGTTCGCACGCATTGAATTGTCCGGCGGCATGCGTCCGAATGCGATCGCGATTCCGCAACGATCCGTGCTCGAAGGTCCGGGCACGAAAATCGTGCTGACCGTAAACGACAAAGGCATGGTGGAACCCCGTCCCGTACAGGTGGGCGACTGGGCCGGTGAGAACTGGATCATCACCGGCGGCCTCAAAACCGGGGACAAAGTGATCGTCGACGGCGTGTTCAAGGCATTCCAGGCGCCTCCCGGGACGCCGGTGAAAATTGTCGAAGTGCCCCCCGCTGGCGCGTCGGCCTCCCCGGCCAAACCCGCCGAGCCTGCGATGGAAAAATCGGCAGAAAAGCCTGCAGTAAAGCCCGAAGCCAAGCAACCAGCCAAATAATCCAGCGGAGTCCCGCCAATGTTTTCGCGTTTCTTCATCGACCGCCCGATATTCGCGGCGGTATTGTCGATCTTCCTGGTGCTGGCCGGTCTCGCGGCAATGCGCGTCCTGCCCATTGCGCAATATCCGGAAATCGCACCACCCGTCGTGACGGTGAGGGCCGTGTATCCCGGCGCTTCGGCAGAAGTACTGGAACAGACCGTCGCGGCGCCTCTGGAAAACCAGATCAACGGCGTCGAGAACATGCTGTACATGGCCTCAAACTCGTCGTCGAACGGTGCGGTGGAACTCAACGTCACGTTCGAGATCGGCACGAACATCGACCAGGCCGCGCTGAACGTTAACAACCGTGTCAAGCAGGCCGAAGCGCGCTTGCCGCAGGAAGTACGGCGCCAGGGCGTGACGGTAGACAAAAATTCCACGTCGTTCCTGCAGGTTATCGCCTTCAACTCCCCGGACGGTAGCTTCAACGATCTGTATGTCAGCAACTACGTCACGCTGAACGTGCTCGATACGATCAAGCGCATTCCGGGCACGACGAACGTGCAGATTTTCGGCGCGAAGGACTATGCAATGCGCATCTGGGTGCGTCCGGATCGCATGACGCAACTCAAGGTGACGACCGCCGATCTGCTGGCCGCGCTGAACGAACAGAACGCGCAATTCGCGGCCGGCAAGGTCGGGCAGGCGCCCACCGGCGGGCCACAGGAACTGGTGTACACGATCACAGCCAAGGGCCGGCTGGCCGATCCCAAGGAATTCGAAGACATCATCGTCCGCGCCAATCCGGACGGCTCGAACCTGAGACTGAAGGATGTCGCTCGAGTCGAACTGGCGTCAAAGGACTACGACTTCATCGGCAGGGTCAACGGCCGCGAATCGGCCCTGCTCGGGATTTTCCTGCAGCCCGGCGCCAACGCGCTCGACGTTGCGAAGGATGTCGACACGACCATGAAGGCGATAGCGAAGCGCTTTCCCAACGGCATGCAATACCAGGTCGTCTATGACACCACGCGTTTCGTCGAAGTATCCATCCGCGAGGTGGTCAAGACGCTGCTCGAGGCGATGGCGCTGGTGTTCCTGGTGGTGTTCCTGTTCCTGCAGAACTGGCGCGCGACCCTGATTCCGTTTGCCGCGGTACCCGTTTCGCTGATCGGCACCTTCGCCGGCCTCTACCTGTTCGGCTATTCGATCAACACGCTGACCCTGTTCGGCATGGTGCTGGCGATCGGCATCGTCGTCGACGACGCCATCGTCGTGCTGGAAAACGTCGAGCGCATCATGCGCGAGGAGCACAAGAATTCGCACGATGCCGCGATCAAGGCGATGACCGAAGTCACCGGCCCCGTCATCGCGATCGTACTGACGCTGTGCGCCGTGTTCGTGCCGATCGCCTTCCTCGGCGGGCTGACCGGCCAGCTCTACCGGCAATTCGCGGTCACCATCTCCATCGCCGTGGTGCTCTCGGGCATCATCGCCCTGACGCTGACACCCAGCCTGTGCGCACTGGTCCTCAAGCGCGAACATCACGCGCCGGGCCGCTTCTTCAGGTGGTTCAACGATTGGTTCACGCGCGTAACCGGGCGATACACCGGCGGCGCGGCCTGGATCATTCGCCGCGGCGCAATCGGTGTCGCGTTGTTTGCGGTCATGGTCGCGGCCGCGGTCTGGTTGTGGCGGATCACGCCGGGCAGCCTCGTGCCCGACGAAGACCAGGGCTACTACATCGGCGCGGTGTTCCTGCCGGACGGCGCCACACTGCAACGTACGGACAAGGTCGTCACTGAAGTACTCAAGGCGATCAATTCCAATCACGCCAACGAATACGCCATCGCGTTCACGGGTCTGGACTTTCTCGGCGGCGGCTACCGCAACAATGCCGCGACCATTTTCGTGACGCAAAGGCACTGGGACGAACGACCCGGCGTCGGCACGCACGAACTCCTCGCCGATTACTTCAAGAAAACTGCCGGCATCAAGGAAGGCCTGGTCCTCGGCTTCGCCCCGCCGCCAATTTTCGGTCTGGGTAACGCGGGTGGGTTCGAGTTCTACATCCAGAATCGCGGCGAAGGCGGCCCGCAACGTCTCGCCGCCGAAATGGGCAAGTTCCTGGCCGTTGCCAACAAGGACAAGCAACTTGGCGGCGTGCAGACGTTGTGGCGTTCAGGCGTGCCGCAACTGCACGTTGACGTCGATCGAGAGAAGGCCAAGGCCCTCGGCGTGCCGATCAACGAAGTGTTCGACACGCTATCGGCCACGCTGGGCGCCTATTACGTCAACGACTTCAACAAATTCGGCCGCACCTGGCAGGTGCTGATGTCCGCCGAACCGGGATTTCGTAACCGGCCCGATTCCGTGGGTGAACTTTACGTTCGCTCCGACAAGGGGCAAATGATTCCGATCAATACCCTTGCGAAAGTCACCTACACATCCGGGCCGGATTCGCTGGATCGCTTCAACAACCTTCCGGCGGTGAAGCTGCTGGGCAGCGGTGCCCCGGGCGTTTCGTCCGGGCAAGCGATCGCGGTGGTTGAGCGCATTGCGAACGAAGTGCTACCGGCGGATTTCAGTTATGACTGGGGCGGAGCTTCGTTTCAGGAAAAGAAATCCAGCGGCACGTCCACGCTCGCACTCGGCCTCGCCGCAATCATGGTGTTCCTGATCCTCGCCGCGCAGTACGAACGATGGTCGCTACCGCTTTCCGTGATGATGGTCCTGCCCTTCGGCACGTTCGGTGCACTCGCAGCCGTGTGGCTACGCAACCTCACGAACGACGTTTACTTTCAGATTGGCCTGGTGACCTTGCTCGGATTGGCCGCGAAAAACGGTATCCTGATCGTGGAATACGCGCTGTTGAAAAATCAGGAAGGGTTATCGCCCTCCGCCGCCGCCGTTGAAGCCGCGCGGTTGCGCTTCCGTCCGATCCTGATGACATCGCTAGCCTTCATTCTCGGCGTCGTACCGCTGGCGTTCTCTACCGGTGCGGGTGCTGGCGCGCGAACTGCGGTCGGCACCGGCGTCATGGGCGGCATGCTGGCCGCCACGTTCCTTGCGATCTTCTTCGTGCCGATGTTCTTCAAGCTGATCACGGACCGGCATCTGACCGAGCATCGCTCCACGGCGGAAATACGCAAGGAGATCGACGAGCACAAGGCCGAGCTGAAACGCAAGGGAGAAGCATCATGAAGCGCGCGCTTATCCTCGTCCCTGCCTTGCTGATCACGGCGATCGCCGGCTGCATGACCGTCGGCCCGGACTATCAGCGTCCGGCCAGCGAACTGCCGGAAAAATGGTCCGGCGAGGCTGCAACCGAACAGGTTTCCGCGACGTGGTGGAAAGCCTATGGCGATCCGGTGCTGGATCGCATGGTCGACGATGCCCTGATGCACAACCTTGACTTGCGCCGGGCGATTGCCGTGGTTGAAGAGGCACGAGCCGCGTTGGGCATTGCGGATGCGGACAGGTATCCCGCCGTAACCGGAAAGGCGAGCGCAACGCGCAATCGCGTCAGCCAGGAAAGCATCATCACCGTGCCACCGGGCGTCAATCCGAAATACACTGACTACCAGGCGACCGTGAATGTCTCCTACGAAATCGATTTCTGGGGGAAATACCGGCGCGCCACCGAAGCCGCGCGCGCGGAATTGCTTGGCTCGGAGTTCAATCGGGAGGCCGTGCGCCTCACGCTGACAAGCGACGTGGCCAAGGGATACTTCCGCCTGCGTGCACTCGATGCGCAGATCGCCATCACGCAACGCACGATTTCCACCCGCCAGGCGTCGACTGCGTTGCAACGGATGCGCTTCGAATCGGGCTTTTCCTCCGAATTCGATTTGCGCCAGGTCGAAGCCGAGGCCGCGCAGGCGCAAGCCCTGTTGCCGAGCCTCGAACAACAAGCCTCCGCGCAGGAAACCGCACTTGCCGTACTCACCGGTCGCAGCCCGCGCGCGCTCTTTACCCAGCCTGTGGAGCGCGGCGCCGCCATCGACGCGTTGACCGTTCCGCCCGCCGTGCCCGCTGGCCTGCCCTCCGAAATTCTGGAACGCCGGCCTGACCTGCGTGCTGCGGAGCAAAGCCTGATCGCCGCCAACGCGCGCATCGGGCAGGCCAAGGCTGCGTACTATCCGTCGATCTCGCTGACGGGATTTTTCGGCGCTGAGAGCACCAGCCTCGGCGATCTGTTCAAAGCGTCGTCGCGCATGTGGCAATTCGGCGGTTCCGCCGCCCAACTCATCTTCGATGCGGACCGCACAAAATCGCAGGTCCGCGTGTCGGAGGCACGCCAGCAGCAGGCGCTTGCGCAATACCAGTCGAGCATCCAGAACGCTTTCAAGGATGCGTTCGATGCCCTCGTCGCGCAGCGCAAGGCGCGCGAAGTCGTGGACGCGGAGCAGCTGCGCATCAACGCCGTGCAAAGCTCCATGAAACTGGCGCAATTGCGTTACGACAACGGCGTGGCGAGCCTGCTGGACGTTCTCGACGCCGAACGCTCGTTGCTCGACGCGCAGTTGAATCGCGTGGACGCCCAGCGCGCACAGCTTTCGGCGACCGCGGATCTGTTCAAGGCGCTCGGCGGCGGCTTCGAACCGCCCGAAACCGGCAAGACCGCGAAAAAATAATTCGCGCGGCGCGTTCGCCGCTCAGAAATCCCGGCCGCAGTTCCAGCAGACCTGGAAGTTGCCGGGATTCTCTTCCCCGCAGTGTGGACAGAATGCCGTGTGGGCCGAAGCGGGAGAACGCTCGATGCCACGAATGATTGTGCGCGCCCGTTCCGTATCTTCCTCGTCCACAATCCAGACTTCGGGCCAGGCAAGATGGACCGGAATCTCGCCCATCAGGCTCTGTGCATTCTCATTGAACACGCGGGCTTCAATGCCTTCGTGCGCCAGCAGTCCCCTCACAAGATGGGCGTCCGGCAGGGTGGCGGCAGAATAGATCTTTCGCATGAGCTCTATCGATCCCTAGGCAGAACGAACTGCCACGATTCTGCTGCAGGTGTGCTCGCGGCGCCAGCGTGCGATGCAATCAGAACAAACCCAATTGTCCGTCCAGGCGTGGCCGCTTGAACTGCGTAACATCGAGCGCCGGTCTGTGTTCGTTCAGGCCGAGGCGCTTGCACGCCTTGTCGAAACGCATTCGAAGCAGGTCGGCGAATTCCCCGCTGCCGCGCATGCGGCTGCCGAACTCCGGGTCGTTCTCCAGGCCATCACGCATCTGCCGTACGCGGCTCATGACGTGCGCCGCTTTCAGCGGGTAGTGGTGCATCAGCCAATCCTTGAACAGGTCCTTAAGCTCGTAAGGTAATCGCATCAGCACATAACCGGCCGTTCCCGCTCCTGCATCCCGCGCCGCCTCCAGGATCGTCTCCGTTTCGGGATCAGTCAGGAAAGGAACGATCGGCGCGACCATCACGCCAACCCGAACACCGGCTTGCGCCAGACGACGAATCGCCTCGACGCGGCGGGCGGGGGCGCTGGCGCGCGGCTCCATGCGCCGCGCCAATTCGTGATCCAGTGTCGTCACCGAGACATATACGGACACAAGATTTCGCGCAGCCATCGGCGCGAGGATGTCGAGATCGCGTTCGACCAACGCATTCTTGGTGATGATGGTGATCGGGTGATCGCACGCCGCGACGACTTCCAGGATAGATCGTGTGATTTTCCACTCACGCTCTGCGGGCTGGTAACCGTCCGTGTTCGCACCGATCGTGATTGCGCTGCAGGCATGGCCTGGCTTGGCCAGTTCCTCGCGCAGTCTTTCGGCGGCGTTTACCTTCGCGAACAGGCGCGTTTCGAAATCGATGCCGGGCGAAAGATTCAGGTAGGCATGCGAGGGCCGCGCATAACAATAGATGCAGCCATGCTCGCAGCCACGATACGGGTTGATGCTCAGGCTGAATGGAATATCCGGCGAGTCATTGCGGGAGATGATGGTTTTAACCCGCTCGGGCGTGACGATTGTCCGGGGCCGCGCGGGTTCGTCCTCCAGCGGCACTTCCCAGCCGTCGTCGAATGATTCGCGTTGCGCGGTTTCGAAACGCCCTTCGGGATTGAGCGTCGCGCCCCGGCCTTTGTGGGCAGAGCCATGATCCCCGGTAACTGTTTTGAGCGGCATACTGGTTATTTAAC
>JBDTTE010000023.1:0-23583 GCA_039930785.1 Betaproteobacteria bacterium
AATCGAACCGGCACGCCTGTGAGGGCGCGGGATTTTGAGTCCCGTGCGTCTACCAATTCCGCCATCCCGGCACGGGAGCGCAATTATCGGGATTTCGGTCGTGGGGAGCAACCCGGGCGATTTCCGGCCGTCGATATAATGCGCACCATGCGAACGGAAGAATTCGATTTTGAATTGCCCCAGGAATTGATCGCGCAGTTTCCCCCCAGGGAGCGCGGAGGCGGGCGTCTGCTCGGCCTCGACGGCCGGACCGGAGCTTGCTCGGATCATCTTTTTGCCGATCTTCCGGGATTGGTCCATCAGGATGACCTGTTCGTATTCAACGATACCCGGGTCATCAAGGCGAGGCTGATGGGCGCCAGGTCCAGCGGCGGCAGGGTGGAGGCGCTCGTGGAACGCATCGTTACGAGCCGGCGCGCCCTCGCCATGCTGCGGATGAGTCACGCGCCCACGACGGGAGAAACGCTGCTTTTCGGCGGATCGGAGGCGGCGGTCGTGGTCGAACGGCGCGAAAATTTCTTCCTGCTGGAATTTGCAGACGATGTGCTCGCAGTACTTGAGCGCATCGGAGAGGTCCCTCTGCCGCCCTACATCGGGAGGCCCACGGACCCGGAGGACCAGGCGCGGTACCAGACCGTCTACGCCCGGCATCCCGGGGCGGTTGCCGCGCCTACTGCCGGACTGCACTTCGATCAAGCCATGCTGGATCGCCTGGCCGCAAGTGGAGCGGGCATCGCCTACGTGACGCTGCATGTGGGTGCGGGGACATTCCAGCCGGTCAGGACCGAGGAGATCGACAGCCACGTCATGCACGGCGAACGCTATTCGATCCCCGAGTCGACGGCGCGGGCGGTGGCGCAGGCGCGCACGCGAGGGGGGCGTATTACCGCGGTCGGCACCACCAGCCTGCGCGCCCTGGAGGCGGCCTCCCAATCTGGAGAACTCGTTGCGGGGGAAGGCGAGACCCGCCTGTTCATCCGGCCGGGCTACAGTTTCCTCCTGGTCGATCGCCTGCTGACAAACTTCCATCTACCGCGTTCTACCTTGCTGATGCTCGTGAGCGCCTTCGCCGGCATAGAAAGCGTGCGCAACGCATACCGGCATGCGATCGAGTGCGGTTACCGGTTTTTCAGCTACGGGGACGCCATGCTGATCGATCGCGCCGTCACCCGCACACGAACGGCAGGCTGACATGAGATTCGAACTTCTCGGGGGCGATGGCCTGGCGCGCCGCGGCCGGCTGACCCTGGCCCATGGCAGCATGGAAACACCAGCCTTCATGCCGGTGGGAACCTATGGCACCGTGAAGGGGATGTCGCCGGAAGACCTGCGCGCGGTCGGCGCGCAGATCGTGCTCGGCAATACGTTTCACCTCTGGTTGCGGCCCGGCCTCGATGTCATCGACGCCCATGGCGGATTGCATCGCTTCATGGGGTGGGACAGACCGATTCTCACCGACTCGGGCGGCTTCCAGGTATTCAGCCTTGGGGACCTGCGCAAGATTACCGAGGAGGGCGTCACTTTCCGCTCCCCGGTCAATGGCGATGCGTGCTTCCTTTCGCCTGAGGAATCCATGCGGATCCAGCGCAGCCTGAATTCGGACGTGGCGATGATTTTCGACGAATGCACGCCTTATCCGGCCGACGAGCGGCAGGCGGGCGAGTCGATGGAACTTTCCCTGCGCTGGGCACTGCGCAGCAAGCGCGCCCATGAAGGCAACTCCAACGCGCTGTTCGGCATCGTCCAGGGCGGCATGCACGAAAAATTGCGGGACCGCTCGCTCCAGGGCCTGCGCGAAATCGGTTTCGACGGTTATGCCATCGGCGGCCTTTCGGTCGGTGAACCCAAGGAGGACATGCAGCGCGTCCTCGCCCACACGGCCCCGCAATTGCCGATAGAGGCCCCGCGCTACCTGATGGGCGTCGGCACGCCGGCGGACATCGTCCACGCGGTGAGCCAGGGCATCGACATGTTCGATTGCGTGATGCCCACGCGCAATGCCCGCAACGGCTGGATCTTTACGAGCGCAGGCACGATCCGGCTGCGCAATGCGCGCTACCGCGACGACGTTCGGCCGCTCGACGAAAATTGCGCCTGCTACACATGCCGGAATTTCTCGCGCGCCTACCTGCATCACTTGCAGCGCGCCAACGAGATCCTCGGCGCCCACCTGAACACGGTACACAATCTGCATTTTTATCATCAGCTCATGGGCGAACTGCGCCAGGCCATCGAGACCGGCAAGCTGGCCGAATATGCTGCGTCGGTGGGCTTTGCGCAGGGGTAGGCGTGCTAAAATGCGCCACTTTTTCGGCGGCTGAACTTTTAAGCGCGCCGACTAATCCGGTGAATCGCAGAAAAATTCGCAGGAAGGCGCGCCACCGGCGACGCCGCGGGATCCCGGGCGAAAATTAATTGGAGGAGTTTCCGTGCTGATCAGCAATGCCTATGCCCAAGCCGCGCAGGCGAGTGGGGGTTTCGACCTGTTACAAATGCTGCCGCTGGTGCTGATGTTCGTGCTGCTGTATTTCCTGATGATCCGGCCGCAGTCGAAGCGTGCGAAGGAGCACAAGTCCATGCTCGCGGCCCTGCAGAAGGGCGACGAGGTCGTCACCGCCGGCGGCACGCTCGGCAAGGTCACCAAGGTCGGTGACAACTTCGTATCCGTCGAGATTGCCTCGAATGTGGAAATCCAGGTGCAGCGTTCGTCCATCACGACGATGCTGCCGAAGGGAACCATCAAGAGCGCGGACAAGGGTTGAGGGCGGCGAGGCGGCGGGTTTCCGTGAAACCGTCGCCGGAAAATCGCTTCCGATTCCCGCAAGGCCACCCACGATAGGTCATCCATGAATCGTTATCCGTTGTGGAAGTACATCCTCATCGCCATCGCGTTGGCCGTCGGCCTGTTCTATACGCTGCCGAATTTCTTCGGCGAGGTGCCGGCCGTGCAGATTTCGCCAGCGAAGTCGACCGCCAAGGTTGATGAAACGCTGCTGACGCGGGTTGACCAGGCGCTTGGCCAGGCGAACATCAAGCCCGACGGCATTTTCCTTGACCCGGCCAGCATCAAGGTCAGGCTGGCGAACACCGACACGCAGCTCAAAGCCAAGGATGTCCTGCAATCGGCACTGGGCGACAGCTATGTTGTCGCGCTGAACCTGTTGTCGACCTCGCCGCGTTGGCTGACCAAGATCAATGCGCTGCCGATGTACCTTGGCCTCGACCTGCGCGGCGGCGTCCACTTCCTGTTGCAGGTGGACATGAAGGGCGCACTGACGAAGGCGGCGGATCGATACGTCGCCGATATCCGCGCGACCTTGCGTGGCAAGGAAATCCGCTACACCGGCATATCGCGCGACGGCCAGAATGTGGTGGTCAAATTCCGCGACGCGCAGACGCGCGACCAGGCGGCGACTGAGATCGGCAAACAGAATCCGGACCTGCAGCTGAATTCCACGGACTCGGCTTCCGAATATGCCATCGCGGCGACGCTGAAGCCGGAGGTGCAGAAGCGCATCCAGGAATTCGCGATCCAGCAGAATGTCACGACGTTGCGCAACCGGGTCAACGAACTCGGCGTGGCCGAACCGATCGTCCAGCAGGCCGGCGTCGATCGCGTGGTCGTCCAGCTTCCGGGCGTGCAGGACACCGCCACGGCCAAAGACATACTGGGGCGCACGGCTTCGCTGGAAGTGCGGATGGTGGACGAAGAGCATAGCGATCCCGCGTCATTGCAAGCCGCGATTGCCGGCCAGGTGCCGATCGGGGACGAGCTGCTCTACGACCGGGAAGGCGCGCCGCACGTACTCAAGCGCGAAGTCATCCTGACCGGCGACCGCATTTCCGATGCGCAACCGGGCTTCGACAGCCAGACCGGCGAGCCCGCCGTGCACATCAACCTCGACGGCCGCGGCGCCACGATCTTCCAGCAGGTGACCCGCGAGAGCATCGGCAAGCGCATGGCGATGATCCTCGTGGAAAAGGGCAAGGGCGAGGTCATCACGGCGCCCGTCATCCGTTCCGAAATTCCCGGTGGCCGCGTGCAAATCAGCGGCCGCATGACGACCAACGAGGCGCGCGACGTGGCGCTGCTGCTACGCGCAGGCGCGCTGGCTGCGCCGATGGAAATCGTCGAGGAACGCACGGTAGGGCCGAGCCTGGGCGCCGACAACATCAGTCGCGGCTTCCACTCGACCATGTATGGATTCGGCGCGATCGCGGTTTTCATGATCGTCTACTACATGTTCTTTGGCGTCATATCGGTTATGGCTCTGGCGGTGAACCTGATGTTGCTGGTCGCGCTGCTGTCGATGCTGCAGGCGACGTTGACGTTGCCGGGTCTTGCCGCCATCGCGCTGACGCTTGGCATGGCGATCGACTCCAACGTGCTGATCAATGAACGCATCCGCGAGGAACTGCGCAACGGCACGACGCCGCAGGCGGCGATCGCAGCGGGTTACGAAAGGGCTTGGGCGACGATTCTCGACTCGAACATCACTACGCTGATAGCCGGCATCGCGCTATTCATGTTCGGCAGCGGACCGGTGCGCGGCTTTGCCGTGGTCCACTGCCTCGGCATCCTGACCTCGATGTTTAGTGCCGTTCTGGTGTCGCGTGGCATGGTGAACCTCGTGTTTGGTGCGCGGCGCAAGCTCGAAAAACTGCCGATCGGCAACACCGACTGGTATTCGCCGCGCAAGCCGGCCTGATCGCGGATCAATAGAACAGGAACAGAAAAATGGAATTTTTCCGGATCCGCAAAGACATTCCCTTCATGCGCCACGCGTTGGTGTTCAACATCATTTCGTTGATTACCTTCATCCTCGCGGTCATCTTTCTCGTCACCAAGGGTTTGCACCTCGGCGTCGAATTCACCGGTGGCACGGTCATGGAGATCAACTATGGCCACGCGGTCGATGTCGACAAAATCCGCGATTCGCTGAATCGGGTGAACCTGCCCGATGCAACAGTGCAAAGCTTCGGCAGTTCGCAGACGGCTCTGATCCGCCTCCCGGCGAAGCAGGGCATCACCGGCTCGCAGTTATCCGAGACGGTGATCAAGGCACTGCGCCAGGACGACGCCTCGGTCGAATTGCGCCGCGTGGACTTCGTCGGGTCTCAGGTCGGCAAGGAGCTCGTCGAAAACGGCGCGCTCGCCTTGCTGCTGGTCTCGATTGGCATCGTGGTCTATCTGGCCCTGCGCTTCGAATGGAAGTTCGGCGTGTCCGCCATTGTCGCCAACCTGCATGACGTGGTGATCATCCTGGGGTTCTTCGCCTTCTTCCAATGGGAATTCTCGTTGCCGGTGCTTGCCGCCGTGCTGGCGGTCCTGGGCTATTCCGTGAACGAGTCGGTGGTGGTGTTCGACCGGATCCGCGAAAATTTCCGCAAGATGCGCAAGGCGACGACGCCGGAAGTCATCAACAACGCCATTACGCGCACCATGTCGCGCACGATCATCACGCACGGTTGCACCCAGTTGATGGTCACATCCATCCTGATCTTCGGCGGCGAGACGCTGCACTATTTCGCGCTGGCGCTGACCATCGGCATCCTGTTCGGCATCTATTCCTCGGTGCTCGTTGCCAGCCCGCTGGTGATGTGGCTCGGCGTTACGCGCGAGGATTTCATCAAGCCCGAGAAAAAGCAGGAAGAAGCAGTCGTTTGAGGCGATAGCCCATGGAGGTTTTCTCGGGCTTTCTGGACCTGATCCTGCACCTGGATCAGCACCTGCGGGAACTGGTCCAGGCGCATGGCGCGTGGGTCTATGGCGTGCTGTTCGTGATTGTGTTCCTCGAGACCGGCGTTGTTGTGACGCCGTTCCTGCCTGGCGACTCGCTGCTATTCGTGGCGGGAACGGTTGCCGCGGCCGGCGACCTCAATGTACACACGCTGGTGATCCTTCTGATCGTTGCGGCGGTGGCCGGCGATTCACTGAATTTCTCGATCGGCCGCTATTTGGGCAAGCGGTTGTTCCGCTACGACGATTCGATGTTCTTCAAGCGCGCCCACGTCGACCGGGCGCATGCGTTTTTCGAACGCCACGGCGGTAAAGCCATCATCATTGCGCGCTTCGTGCCGATCATTCGCACCTACGTGCCGTTCGTCGCCGGCATCGGCGTGATGGACTATCGCCGCTTTCTGGTTTTCAACGTTGCGGGTGGCGTGCTGTGGGTCACGCTGCTGACTTACGCGGGATATTTTTTCGGCAACCTGCCGCTCGTCAAAAACAATCTCACGGCGGTGATCCTCGGCATCATCGTCATTTCGGTGATTCCCGCCGTGATCGAATATTGGCGGGCGAAGCGCGCGGCCTGACGGCTCAGACGCGTTTGGCGAGCTGTTCTGCGAGGCCGGTATAAGTCGCCGGAGTCAGGGCGAGTAGACGTTCTTTTTCGGCGGCCGGAATGGCGAGGCCGCGTACGAAGGCGTGTAGCGCCTCCCGATTCATGCCTGCCTTGCCCCGCGTCAGTGCCTTGAGCTGCTCGTACGCATCGTCGATGCCGTAGCGTTTCATGACTGTCTGGATGGGCTCGGCGAGGATTTCCCAGTTGTGATTGAGGTCGTCCGCCATCCGCGCCGGATCGGAGTCGAGCTTGTTGAGTCCGCGCAGGCAGGCGTCATAGGCCAGCAGGCTGTAGCCGAGTGCCACGCCCATGTTGCGCAGGACCGTCGAGTCGGTCAGGTCGCGTTGCCAGCGCGATATCGGCAGTTTCGCCGACAGATGGGATAGCAGTGCATTTGCAATGCCCAGGTTGCCTTCCGAATTCTCGAAATCGATCGGATTGACCTTGTGCGGCATGGTCGACGAACCGACTTCGCCTTCCTTGACGCGCTGCTTGAAATAGCCGATCGAAATGTAGCCCCAGATATCGCGATCCAGGTCGAGCAGCACCGTGTTGAACCCGGCCATGGCATCGAACAGTTCGGCGATGCAGTCGTGTGGCTCGATCTGCGTTGTGTAGGCGTTGAACTCGAAGCCGAGCTTTTCCACGAACGCGCGGCAGAATGATTCCCAATCGAAAGCCGGAAACGCGGCGAGGTGCGCGTTGTAGTTGCCCACGGCCCCGTTGATTTTTCCCGTGAGTACGACGTCAGCCACGCGTTTGCGCTGGCGACGCAACCGTTGCACCACGTTGGCCATTTCCTTGCCCAGCGTACTTGGCGTTGCTGGCTGCCCGTGCGTGCGCGAGAGCATCGGCTGCGCGGCGGTGGCATGGGCGATCGCGGCAAGCTTGTCAATCAAAGCGTCGATCGCCGGCAGCATGACCTGCGCGCGCCCGTCCTTCAGCATCAAGGCGTGGCAAAGATTGTTGATGTCCTCGGATGTGCAGGCGAAATGCACGAAGCGCGTCGCGCTGGCGATCTCGGTATTGGCGGAGAGCTTTTCCTTCAGCCAGTATTCGATGGCCTTGACGTCGTGATTTGTGCGCGATTCGATCTGTTTGACCGCATCCGCATCGACGACGGAAAAATCGCGCACCAGTTCGTCGAGTTCCCGAATGGTGGGCGCAGAAAGCGCGGGAATGTCGTCCAGTGCCTTTGCCGCGCAAAGGGCCTTGAGCCACTCGACTTCGACCAGGATCCGGTAGCGGATCAGCCCGAACTCGCTGAAGAAGTCCGGGAGTTTTGCGACCTTGTCCCGATAGCGTCCATCGAGCGGGGACAGGGCAGTGAGGGCGGAGAGCGGCGTCATGGGATGGGTCGTATGAATGATTTTATCATGCGGACTCCGTCGCGCCTGCGACTGGCGTCGCGCTTTCTATGATGCCGCCGCCCAGGCAGACCCTGGATTCGTAGACGACGACCGATTGGCCCGGCGTGACCGCCCATTGCGGCTCGGCGAAACGGATTTCACAGGCGGATTCATTGGCGGTTTCAACTTCACAGGGTGCGTCCTTCTGGCGATAGCGGGTCTTGGCGCCATACACCCAGTTGCAATGGGGCAGGGCACCGCTGACCCAGGTCAGGTCGGTCGCCTTGAGCGACTCCGACAACAGTGCGGGATGCTCGTGGCCCTGCACGACGGTCAGGCGGTTGGACGCCATGTCCTTGCCACTGACATACCAGGGTTCCCCGTCGCCGTCCTGGCGCCCGCCGATGCCAAGGCCCTGGCGCTGGCCGAGCGTGTAGTACATCAGTCCCATGTGACGACCGATGACTTCGCCTCCGGGTGTAACCATGTCGCCCGGCTGCGTCGGCAGGTAACGATTCAGGAATTCGCGAAACGGCCGCTCGCCGATGAAGCAGATCCCGGTCGAATCTTTTTTATCATGATTCGGCAGCTTGAGTTTCGCTGCGAGTTCCCGCACGTCGCGCTTGTACATCGCGCCGAGCGGGAACAGCGTGCTGCGCAGCTGCGCCTGGTTCAAGCGATAGAGAAAATAGCTCTGGTCCTTGGTGCCGTCCTCCGCTTTCAGTAGCTGGAACAGTCCGTCGACTTCGCGCACCTGCGCGTAGTGGCCGGTCGCGATGCGGTCCGCGCCGAGTTGCAGTGCGTGGTCGAGGAAGGCCTTGAACTTGATCTCCGCGTTGCAAAGCACGTCGGGGTTCGGCGTGCGGCCCGCCTTGTACTCGGCCAGAAAGCTGTTGAATACCCGATCCTTGTACTCGCCGGAGAAATTCACTGCTTCGATCTCGATGCCGATCAGGTCCGCTATCGAGACGGCATCGATGAGATCCTGGCGCGATGTGCAGTATTCCTCATCGTCGTCGTCTTCCCAGTTTTTCATGAACAGGCCGACAACCTCGTGACCTTGTTCCTTCAGGAGCCAGGCGGCCACCGAGGAGTCCACGCCGCCGGACATGCCGACGACTATGCGTTGTTTCTTGGCCACGTCAGGATTTCCAGTCCTCAAAGTCCACCAGCAGGTCGAGCGGCGCCCGCCGTCCCGACAGATAATCTTCCGTGCAGCGTACGACCAGCGGACTGCGATGGCGATCGCGGCCCGCGCGAATCTCCGCAGCGCTTTGCCAGACTGCGCGCACTATGCCCTCGTCCAGCGGGCGATCCGCATGATGCGAGCCCAATCGACCGCAGAACGCGACGCGCAAATAGGTGACGTCGCGCCCGGGCACGCGCCAGCGATAAATGCCTACGAGCGCCTCGGGCACAAACTCCCACGCGGTTTCCTCGAGCGTTTCCCTGATGGCTGCCGAGACCAGGGACTCCTTGTCTTCCAGGTGGCCGGCCGGTTGATTGAACATCAGCCCGCTCTCGGTCTGTTCCTCGACCAGAAGGAAGCGGCCATCTCGCTCGACGATGGCAGCCACGGTAACGTTCGGTTTCCAGATCATGCGGCGTTTCAGACCAGTTTCGGGAACAGCTCGATCAAGCCGCGATAGATATATTCGACGCCGATTGCCGCAATGATCAGGCCCATGATGCGAGTGATGATGTTCATGCCTGTCTTGCCCATGTGGTTCGATATTTTCGTCGCTGCCGCGAACGTCGCCCAAACTACCAGCGCGATGAGCGCAGCCGGTATCAGCAACGCCAGGGAGTCGAAATAGCGCTCGGAATGATGCGCGGTAATGATCATCGTGCTGATTGCGCCGGGACCCGCAAGCAGGGGGATCGCAAGCGGCACAACAGCCACGGCGTCCTTTTCGGCGGCTTCCACGGCTTCGTCGGGTGTTTGCCGGATGCCGCTTTCCCGGGCTTGCAGCATCGAGATCGCCATCAACAAAAGCAGGATGCCGCCCGCGATCTGGAAGGAAGACACGCTGATGCCGAAGAATTGAAGGACTTGCGTACCGACCAGCGCTGCGCCGGCGAGTACCCCGAATACCGTGATCGCGACGATTTGCGTGACGCGCCTGCGCTCGGCCTGGGTGTAGCCGCTCGTCGTGGTGAGGAATACCGGAACGCTTGCCACGGGATCGACAATGGCAAGCAGGGCAACGGTCAGTTTGATGAGATCAGTCCATGCGCCCATGTGTCATCGTTTCCGCGAGCCGCAAATAAAAAAGGCAGGGTGAACCCTGCCTTTCCCCAACGCCATCTTCGCCGGATTGCCTGGCGGAAACCTTGGGGTACGTTCTTCGTGATCCTTATAAGCAGTTTTGCGAAAGTCGTCAAACCGCCGACTGTCGATGCGACGCGCGCAAACCGCAAAAAAACAAGGCAGGGAATAAATCCCCTGCCTTGCCTCCTGCGCTGTCCGAAATTACTTGGCCGGTGTAGCGGCAGCCGGAGCAGCAGTCTCTTCCTTCTTGGCCTTCTTGTGCTTCTTGCCGGACTTGGCGGGCTTGTCCATCGGCTTCGCTTCGTCAGCAGCAAAAACGGACAGGGTAGTAGCAGCAAACAGTGCAGCAACCAGGGCGGCGATAATCTTCTTCATTCGGGTCTTCTCCATGGATAACTTCTTTTAAAGGGTGACAGTACAACCTGTCACGCCCTTAACGCCGGCTTGGAAGGCCGGTTGACATATTTAGTTACAACTACCTTGGCCTGTCCCAGGCGGCGTTCGCCCCATGTCGATCGCCGGGCGGGATCTGGCGGTAGATTCCGGGCGCCAATCCGTCGAGCGTCCAGTTGCCGATCCGGTACCGGATCAGACGCAATGTCGGATGTCCGGCGGCGGCCGTCATGCGACGTACCTGCCGGTTTTTGCCTTCCTTGATCTCGATCTCGAGCCAGCTTGTCGGAATACTCTTTCGCACCCGGATCGGGGGGATGCGGTCCCAGACACCGGACGGTTCGTCAATCGGGCGGACGTTCGCGGGCGCAGTAATGAAATCGCCGAGGTCCACGCCCTCGCTCAATCGTTTCAGGGCGATCGCATCGGGATTGTTCTCGACCTGGGCCCAGTAGGTTTTCGGCCACTTTTGCGCCGGGTGCGCAATCGCATTCTGCAGCGCGCCGCCGTCGGTCAACACCAGCAAACCTTCGCTGTCCGTGTCCAGGCGGCCGGCGGGATACACGTCCGGGACGGGCACGAAATCCTTCAGTGTCTGCTTGCCGGCGGCGGGACTGAACTGGCAGATGACCCCGTAGGGTTTGTTGAATAGAAGAATCCTGCTCATGGTTGGGAAGCGCGCCGCAGCAATTCGCGGCGCGCGGGCGAATCACCGATGCTCGTGCGCAGTCACGTAGTCATAGGCCGGCAGCGTGAGGAATTCCACGAACTCATCGGCGAGCGTGAGTTCCTCGAACATCTTCGCGCCCTCCGCGTATTTGCCGGCCGCAAATCCTTTTTCGCCCAGCATCTCGCGCACCTTTGCCAATTCCTGAGGGACGAGTTCGCGGAACAGTTCCTTGCTGACCTTGCGGCCATCGTCAAGCACGCCATGGCGGCTGCGAATCCAGTGCCAGATCTGGGCACGCGAAATTTCCGCCGTCGCCGCATCCTCCATCAGGTTGAAGATCGGCACGCAGCCGGTGCCGGCAAGCCATGCACCGAGATACTGGATGCCGATGTTGATGTTGATCCGCACGCCCTGTTCGGTGATCGGAGCTTTTGGCTGAAAATTGATCAGGTCACTGGCGGCTACGTTCACATCGTCGCGCTTCTTCGCGATCTGGTTCGGTGTCTTCATGACCTTGTCGAACGCTTCTTTGGCAATCGGTACCAGGCCGGGATGCGCGACCCAGGTGCCGTCGTGGCCGTCGGTGGCCTCGCGATCCTTGTCGGCGCGTACCTTCGCCATGGCTGTTTCATTGGCCGCCGCATCGTTCTTGATCGTAATTTGTGCCGCCATGCCGCCCATGGCAAACGCGCCGCGCTTGTGGCACGTCTTGATGAGGAGCAGGGAATAGGCGCGCATGAACGGACTCGTCATGGTCACCAAACCTCGGTCGGCGAGGACGAAATCCGGTTGTGTCTTGAATTTCTTGATGCAGCTGAAAATATAGTCCCAGCGTCCGCAATTGAGCCCGGCAGAGTGTTCGCGAAGTTCGTAGAGGATTTCCTCCATCTCGAAGCTCGCGAGAATGGTCTCGATCAGCACTGTCGCCTTCACCGTGCCTCGCGGTACGCCCAATTCCTGTTGCGCGAACACGAAGACATCGTTCCACAAGCGGGCTTCGAGGTGCGATTCCATTTTCGGCAAATACAGGTACACGCCGGATTTTTTCGCGACGCGTGCCTTGGCGTTATGGAAAAAGTACAGGCCAAAGTCGAACAACGATCCCGACATGGGCTGGCCGTCGACGACGACATGTTTCTCCGGGAGATGCCATCCGCGCGGGCGCACAAGCAAGGTGGCGGGCTTGTCTGAAAGGCGATATTGCTTGCCTTCCGGATTCGTGAACGAAATGGTGCCTGCCAACGCGTCACGCATGTTGATCTGGCCCTGCACCTGGTTGTCCCAGGTCGGTGTCGAGGAATCCTCGAAGTCGGCCATGAACATGTTCGCGCCGGAGTTGAGCGCGTTGATGACCATCTTGCGGTCGGTCGGGCCGGTGATCTCGACGCGCCTGTCCTGCAGGTCGGCAGGGACTGGAGACACCTGCCATTGCGCGTCACGAATGGCTTTGGTCTCGTGCAAGAAGTCGGGCAGGGCGCCGGCGTCGATTTCCTTCTGGCGTTGCACGCGCCGGGCCAGCAATTCGAGGCGGCGTGCGTTGAAGTTTCGATGCAGTTTTCCGAGGAATGCCAGCGCATCGCTGCTGAGTATCTGCGCGTAGTCCGGCGTGATTGCCCCCAACACCTGCAGGCCGGCAGGGATATTCGACTGCGTCATTCAACCTCCAAAAGAGTGGATTTCATTAGGTGAAAAGCGATTTTGCTAAATGCTAAATAGGAAACGTGGCGGGAACAAGGGGAGCGTGCAACGGAAGCGACGATTTGTTGCATGAAAGGCCTCGTGCCGATCAGCGCTGCGAGGTTTTGGTTTGCCGAAATCGCCTGTTCCGGCGGCATTTTTGTGTGTGGTGCGATCGTTGCTTTACAATTGCGCCAGAATTCGTGTCATATCCGCTTTCAATTCAGCCACATCCACCTTCGAGGCAGACTCCATGTATCAGCACATCAAAGTGCCGACCAGCGGTGAAAAAATTACGGTCAAGAAAGATTTTTCGCTGAACGTGCCGGCCAATCCGATCATTCCCTTCATCGAAGGGGACGGAACCGGCATCGACATCACGCCCGTCATGCGTAAAGTGGTCGACGCGGCCGTGAGCAAGTCCTATGGCGGCAAGCGCAAGATCGTCTGGATGGAGATGTTCGCCGGCGAGAAATCCTGCAAGGTGTACGGCGAGAATGTCTGGTTGCCGGACGAGACCCTCGAGGCAAGCAAGGAATTCGTGGTGTCGATCAAGGGGCCACTGACCACGCCGGTCGGAGGGGGAATCCGCTCCATCAACGTGGCGCTCCGGCAGCAATTGGACCTCTATGTGTGCCTGCGTCCGATTTCCTATTTCAAAGGTGTGCCCAGCCCGCTGAAGCAGCCCGAGAAAACCAACATGGTGATCTTTCGCGAGAACTCGGAGGACATCTACGCCGGAATCGAATGGGCTGCCGAGTCCGACAGTGCGCGCAAGCTGATCGATTTCCTTATCAAGGACATGGGCGTGACGAAAATCCGCTTTCCACAGACTTCCTCGATCGGCATCAAGCCGGTATCGCGCGAAGGCACGGAACGCCTGGTCCGCAAGGCCTTCCAGTACGCAATCGATAACAAGCGGCGCTCGGTGACCCTGGTGCACAAGGGAAACATCATGAAGTTCACCGAAGGCGGCTTCCGCGACTGGGGCTATGCGCTGGCCAAGCGCGAATTCGGTGCTGAACTGATCGACGGCGGTCCATGGATGAAGTTGCCGGGCGGAATCATCATCAAGGATGTGATCGCCGATGCTTTCCTGCAACAGATCCTGCTGCGTCCTGACGAATACGACGTGATCGCGACGCTGAACCTCAACGGCGACTACATTTCCGACGCACTGGCCGCACAGGTTGGCGGCATCGGGATCGCTCCGGGGGCAAACATGAGCGATTCGGTCGCCATGTTCGAAGCGACCCACGGGACGGCGCCGAAATACGCCGGGAAGGACTACGTCAATCCCGGATCGCTGATCCTCTCCGCTGAGATGATGCTGCGGCACATGGGTTGGATCGAGGCCGCCGATCTGATCGTCAAATCGATCGAAGCGGCAATAGCCGACAAGGTTGTGACCTATGACTTCGCGAGACTGATGACAGGTGCCAGGCAGGTGTCCTGCTCGGGATTCGGCGACGCGATGATCGAGCGAATGGGCTAAACCGGACTTGGAAAATAATAAAGCCCGCGATTCTCGGCTCGCGGGCTTCTAAGTTTTGCGTTACTGCTGCGGATCTCTGATCCGCTTTAAGCCATCAGGCAGCTTGTATATTGGAAGCTTGCTTGCCTTTGGGTCCTTGGGTGACCTCAAAGCTTACCTTCTGGCCTTCCTTCAGCGTCTTGAAACCGTTCATCTGGATCGCAGAGAAATGCGCAAACAGATCTTCGCTGCCGTCATCGGGCGTGATGAATCCGTAGCCCTTTGCGTCGTTGAACCACTTTACGGTTCCCATAGCCATACCTCTTTCCCCTGAGAGTACAAAAACGCGGGCCCGAAAACCCGCCGAACGTTTGAGTTTCAGATACGCGTAGCTCGATAACCTGTCGCTGCGATGCCTGAGACCAAACACCAGCATGCTTTGTAGGTCATCTAAATTTGGAAGTCAAGTATGGGAAACCCTCGCAACCGATTGTTGCGACGCAGTTTTGATCGCGGTTTTACCGGTTTGGCATGAACTTGCCCGGGCACGAATTCTGCACTTGTATTTTCCCGCGTTATCCGCAAAATTAGATCCAGTGAATGCGGCGAAACGAGAGTAAGAGATGGCAACGGGAAATCGTGACGGCACGCTCCTGGAAGCCGAAAAAAGCAAGGTCAAACAGCCTCCGCTGTTCAAGGTCATGCTCCTGAACGACGATTACACACCCATGGACTTTGTCGTTTCGGTTCTGCAGACTTTCTTCTCGATGACCCGGGAGCAGGCAACCCAGGTCATGCTCAAGGTTCACCGCGAGGGAATGGGCGTCTGTGGTATCTATCCGCGGGACGTGGCGGCCACCAAGGTCGAACAGGTCATCGCGTTTTCGAAACAGCATCAACATCCGCTTCAATGCGTGATGGAGGAAACATGATTGCGCAGGAACTGGAAGTCAGTTTGCACATGGCGTTCATGGAGGCCAGGCAGAAGCGCCACGAATTCATTACCGTGGAGCATCTTCTGCTGGCCATGCTGGATAACCCGTCGGCCGCGGAAGTCCTGCGAGCCTGCGCGGCGAACGTCGAGGAACTGCGCAAGCTCTTGACCGATTTCATTAATGAACATACCCCCGTCGTCAGTGGGGAAGATGTAGATACCCAGCCGACCCTGGGTTTCCAGCGCGTCATCCAGCGTGCGATTCTCCACGTGCAGTCTTCCGGGAAAAAAGAGGTCACGGGCGCGAATGTGCTGGTGGCGATTTTCGGCGAGAAAGATTCGCACGCGGTTTATTTTCTGCACCAGAAAGGGGTCACGCGCCTCGATGTGGTGAATTTCATCTCCCACGGCATCACCAAGGTGCCGCAGACGGCGCCCGCAAAGCCGCAGCAGGAGAGCGAGGCCGACGCCGACCAGGACCAGAATTCAGGCGGCGCTCTGGAAACCTATACGCTGAACCTGAACGCGCTTGCCATTTCCGGCAAGATCGATCCCCTGATCGGACGCGCGCATGAACTGGAGCGTGTGATCCAGACGCTTTGCCGCCGCCGCAAGAACAACCCGTTGCTGGTGGGTGAGGCCGGCGTGGGCAAAACCGCCATCGCTGAAGGGTTGGCCCGGCGCATCATCGAGGGTGCGGTGCCGGAAATCCTGGCCCGTTGCCAGGTTTACTCGCTGGATATGGGATCGCTGCTCGCCGGCACCAAGTATCGCGGCGATTTCGAGCAGCGCCTGAAAGCCGTGCTCAAGCAGCTGACCGATAACCCGAACGCGATCCTGTTCATCGACGAGATTCATACGCTGATCGGCGCGGGTGCCGCTTCCGGCGGGACATTGGACGCGTCGAACCTGCTCAAGCCGGCCCTGTCTTCCGGCGCGCTCAAGTGCATCGGCGCCACTACATATACGGAGTACCGTGGCATCTTCGAGAAGGATCATGCCCTCTCGCGGCGCTTCCAGAAGATCGACGTCATTGAACCGTCGGTCGCGGAAACGGTTGAGATCCTGCGCGGCCTGAAAACTCGATTCGAGGCGCACCACGGTGTGAAGTACACCGCGTCGGCCCTCACGTCGGCAGCTGAGCTCTCCGCCCGGTTCATCAACGACCGCCATCTGCCCGATAAGGCGATCGATGTCATAGACGAAGCGGGCGCTGCGCAGCGCATCCTGCCGAAATCCAAGCAGAAGCGGGTAATCAGCAAGCATGAGATCGAGGAGATCATCGCCAAGATCGCGCGCATCCCGCCGCAAAACGTTTCGTCGACCGATCGCGGCAAGCTGCTGAATCTTGATCGCGACCTGAAAGCCGTCGTATTCGGCCAGGATCGTGCGATCGACGCATTGGCGGCCGCAATCAAGATGTCGCGCAGCGGCCTTGGGAATCCGCAGAAGCCGATCGGCTGCTTCCTGTTCAGCGGCCCCACCGGCGTGGGCAAGACCGAGGTCGCACGCCAGTTGGCCTACACGATGGGCGTGGAATTGATCCGGTTCGACATGTCGGAATATATGGAGCGCCACGCGGTATCGCGGCTGATCGGCGCGCCGCCCGGCTATGTTGGATTCGACCAGGGCGGGCTGCTGACCGAGCAGGTCACCAAGAATCCGTATTCCGTCCTGTTGCTTGACGAAATCGAGAAGGCGCATCCGGATATTTTCAATATCCTGCTGCAAGTCATGGATCATGGCACCCTGACTGACAACAATGGGCGCAAGGCTGATTTCCGCAATACGGTGATCATCATGACCACCAACGCGGGGGCTGCCGAGCTGTCGAAGACGACGATGGGTTTCACGCAGCAGCGCGCCACCGGCGACGAGATGGCGGAAATCAAGCGCATGTTTACGCCTGAGTTCCGCAACCGGCTCGACGCAACCATATCCTTCGCGGGGCTTTCCCAAGAGGTCATCGTGCGCGTGGTCGACAAGTTCCTCATGCAGCTCGAGGAGCAATTGCACGAGAAGAAGGTCGAGGTGCTGTTCACCGAAGAGCTCAAGGCTTACCTGGCCAAAAACGGCTTCGATCCGCAGATGGGTGCGCGGCCGATGGCGCGGCTGATCCAGGACACCATACGCAAGGCACTGGCAGACGAACTATTGTTCGGCAAGCTGGCGGGTGGCGGCAGCGTGACCGTGGACATCGATGCGGACGGCAAGACGAAGCTGCAGCTGAACGAAAGCAAGCGCGAAACGAAGGACAAGGAAGACAAGGAAGAAAGCGTCGCCTGACATCGCGCACTGGCGGTACCGCAGGAAAAAGCAAAGCCGGACGAGTGATCGTCCGGCTTTCTTGTTTTTGCGATACCGCTACGTTGCGCGAGGGCGTGCCGGATCAGCTATCCATTCGCTCCATGATCCGGGGTACAAGCGGCCTCCCTTGAGCCCCGCGATTTCCATAGCCAGCAGATTGTGGCAGGCGGTCACGCCCGAGCCGCACTGGCTCACCAGTTGTTCCGCCGACCGGCCGCCAACTATCGGGGTGAATTCCGCACGCAATTGGTCGGCCGGTTTGAAATGGCCTTCGGCCGTGAGATTGTCTTTGAAGAAGCGGTTTTGCGCGCCGGGGATATGCCCTCCCACCGGGTCGATGGTCTCGTTCTGCCCGTGATAGCGGTCGTTGGCGCGCGCATCGATCAGCACCATACCGGGCGACTGCAGATGGTCCAGCACGTACTTCGCGTCGACCCAGGACTGGTCGGCTTTGCCGTTGAATGCGACGGCTTTGGGAATGCGGACTTCCTGATTCACCGGCTGTCCTGCGGCAATCCAGGCCTGCCAGCCGCCATCCAGCACGGCAACATTCCGATGGCCCATCCAGCGCAGCATCCACCACAGGCGCGAGGCATAGACTCCACCGGCATTGTCATAGCCCACGACCTGCTTGTCGTCGGACACGCCCATGCGCGATAGCCAGGCGGAAAATGTTTGTGGATCGGGCAGCGGATGGCGACCGTTGCGGCCGGTCAGCGGCGCGGCCAGATCGCGGTCCAGGTGCGCAAACAGTGCGCCCGGAATATGCGATTCGGCGTAGGCCTTCGTCCCCATCTCCGGATTGGTCAGTTCGTGGCGGCAATCAAAGAGTACGAATGTCGGATCCTGCAGATGAAGCGCGAGTTCGGTGACCGATATTAGTGTCGTGTAGGCCATGATTTGGGTTCTCCCGGATTCGCGCGCATCCGGCACTCTGGGAATGGGTCGATAAACTGCGGCTAAAGGGGCTGCGGGATGTGTGCGCGCAGAAACTCGTGGAAATGGATCATGCCGTCTTCCATGGGCGACTGGTAGGGGCCGAATTCGTTGCGCCCCTGCAGGTTCAGCGCGCGACGGCCTTCAGTCATTCGCACGCAGATTTCCTCGTCTTCCTTCGCCGTCTCGATATAGGCGCGTTGTTCGGCGTCGACGAACTCTCGCTCGAAGAGCACGATGTCTTCCGGATAATAGAACTCGACAATGTTCGTGCAGTGTTCCGGGTCGCGCGGCAGGATCGTGCTGACGACCAGGACATTCGGGTACCACTCGACCATGACGTTCGGGTAATACGTGAGCCAGATGGCACCTTGCTTCGGCATTTCGCCGTTGTTATAGCGCAGGACTGCTTCGTGCCAGGCGCGATACGCCTTGGTGCCGGGTTTGCCCAGTGCCTGGTTCAACCCGACGGTCTGTACGCTATACCACTCGCCGAATTCCCACTTCAGATCCTCTGCATTCACGAACTGGCCGAGGCCCGGATGGAAGGGGCCGACATGGTAGTCCTCGAGATAGACCTCGATGAACGTTTTCCAGTTGACCGCGTATTCATGCTTCATCACGCGGTCGAGCGTGTAGCCCGAGAAATCCAGGTCGGCCAGAACGCCGAGGCTTGCGAGGTCGCGATTGGGATCGCGAGGGCCGGAAAACTGCAGGCCGTTCCATCCCGTCAGGGCGGTGCTGCCGAGATCGAGGCAGGGGTTGCCGGGAAAGTGCGGTGCGCCGAGCAGTTTTCCCGAGAGGTCGTAGGTCCAGCGGTGTAGCGGACAAACTATGTTTTGCGCGTTGCCGCTGCCTTTCAGCATGATCGACTGGCGGTGGCGGCAGACGTTCGAAAGCAATTCCACGCCGTTATCGTTGCGGACGAGTACTTTCGCGTTGCTCATCCAGTCGAGCGATCGGAAATCTCCGCGCCCGGGAACCATGAGTTCATGGCCCACGTATCCGGGGCCGTTATCGAATAGAACCCGCTGTTCGGCCGCTGCAATTTCGGGATCGAAGTACCAATCGATCGGCAACTGGACTGGCGTTCGAGTGAGGGCGGAAACATTAGCCAGGTCGGTCATAACCAGATGTCCCGTGAAGCTTGAGCAAGAATAAAAAAACCGCCCGAGGTAACACAAAATGGGGCGGAATTCCGAGCACGATTCTCCCTTAAAACCCCACCTGGCGCAACGTATTCAGGCCGGGCTCGGGGAAGTCGTTATTCCCAATGTGACCGGTCGTCGTTGACCCGGGTTCCGATGATCGGCTATTTTTACGAACTTCCCGGAATTGTCTTCCGTTTCCCTGCCGCACCGTGACCAAAACAAAAACCCAGACTCCGCAATCGTTCGAGGCCGCATTGGCCGAGATCGAGGATATAGTCGCCGCGATGGAAGCGGGCCAACTGCCTCTCGAACACTCGCTTGTCGCGTACAAGCGCGGTGCCGAACTGCTGCAGTATTGCCAGGCGCGGCTGCAGGACGCACGGCAGCAGGTCAAGATCCTCGAGGCCGGCGCACTCAAGAATTTCGAAGGTGAAGACAGCGCAGACTGATTTTCAGGGCTGGATGCTGGATCGCCAGGACCGCGTCGAGAAAACGCTGCGATCCGCGTTGCCATCGCCTGACATTGCGCCGGCGCGTTTGCACACGGCCATGCGCTATGCGGCATTGGAGGGCGGCAAACGCGTCAGGCCGTTACTGGCCTATGGCGCCGGTGAACTCGCCGGCGCATCCCTCGAACGAGTGGATCGCGTCGCCGCCGCCGTCGAAATGATCCACGCCTACTCGCTGGTGCACGACGACATGCCGGCAATGGACGACGATGTGTTGCGCAGGGGCAAGCCGACGGTACATGTCGAATTTGACGAAGCCACCGCATTGCTCGTTGGTGACAGCCTGCAAAGCCTCGCATTCCAGATGCTGTCGGATTCGCGGCTGGCGGACGACGCGTGGCGTCAGGTTGAAATGGTCGAAATGCTTGCACGTGCCAGCGGTTCGCGCGGCATGGCGGGCGGGCAGGCCATCGACCTGGACTCGACCGACAGGACGCTGTCCGTCCCGGAACTGGAATTCATGCACATCCACAAGACCGGCGCGCTGATCCGCGCCTCCGTCGGGCTTGGCGCGCGTTGCGGCGATGCATTGAATGCCGCGCAGAGGGAGCACCTCGACCATTTCAGCAAGTTCATCGGCCTGGCCTTCCAGGTGGTCGACGACGTGCTCGACGCGGATTCAAATACGGCCACGCTCGGCAAGACCGCAGGCAAGGACGCACGCAACAACAAGCCGACCTACGTCAGCGCGATGGGATTGCAGAGGGCGCGCGAGATGGCGGCGCAACTTCGCGACGATGCACTGGCTGCACTCGAGGAATTGCCGGAAAAAGGCGGGCACCTGCGCCAGCTCGCCGAGTTCATCGTACTTAGAAAATTCTGATCCGTTAGACTACTCGAACCAGGCCGCGCATCGGCGCAATCCCACAATGTACGAATTGCTGAATTCCATCCGCTCTCCCGCCGAGCTGCGCGCCCTCGATCGCAGGCAACTGCCGGAACTCTCGCGCCAGTTGCGCGAATTTCTGCTCGAATCCGTGTCCAGGACCGGGGGACATCTTTCTTCCAACCTCGGCACCATCGAACTCACCGTTGCGTTGCACTATGTCTTCAACACGCCGCGCGACCGGCTGGTGTGGGACGTAGGCCACCAGACTTATGCGCACAAGATCCTGACCGGCAGGCGCGAACGCATGGGAACGTTGCGCCAGTACGGCGGCGTTGCCGGTTTTCCGCGCCGGGATGAAAGCGAATACGACACCTTCGGTACGGCGCATTCCAGCACGTCCATTAGTGCGGCGCTGGGCATGGCCGTCGCGGCGCACATGAAGGGCGATGATCGTCGCGTGGTGGCCATCATCGGCGACGGCGCAATGACCGCCGGCATGGCCTTCGAGGCGCTCAATAACGCTGGCGCCATGGATGCCAACCTGCTGGTTGTGCTGAACGACAACGATATGTCGATCTCGGAAAATGTCGGCGCGCTGAACAACTACCTCGCGCGACTCATGTCGGGACGCTTCTACGCCGCCGCCCGGAAGACCAGCGAAAAAGTGCTTGGCGTGATGCCGCCCGTGCTGGAGCTGGCGAAGCGCGCCGAAGAACACGTCAAGGGCATGGTCACGCCGGGCACGCTGTTCGAGGAATTCGGCTTCAACTACATCGGCCCGATCGACGGCCACAATCTGGACGCGTTGATTTCCACACTGGCGAACCTGAAGAAGCTCGACGGACCGCAGTTCCTTCACGTGGTGACCCGCAAGGGCAAGGGCTACGAGCCGGCGGAAGGCGATCCGATCCTCTATCACGGTGTAACCAAATTCAATCCTGACGACGGGATCACGCCGAAACCCCCGTCGAAGCCTGCCTACACGCAGATTTTCGGCGACTGGCTCTGCGACATGGCGGCGCTGGATGCACGTCTGATCGGCATCACGCCGGCGATGCGCGAAGGCTCGGGGCTCGTGCGTTTTTCCCAGGAGTATCCGGAGCGTTATTTCGATGTCGGCATTGCCGAGCAGCATGCTCTGACGTTTGCGGCGGGCCTCGCGTGCGAGGGCGCAAAGCCGGTCGTCGCGATCTACTCTACCTTCCTGCAGCGTGCCTACGACCAGCTGATTCACGATATCTGTATCCAGAACCTGCCGGTCTTGTTCGCGATCGATCGGGCTGGCCTGGTCGGTGCGGACGGCCCTACCCACGCCGGCAGTTTCGACCTGACCTACCTGCGTTGCCTGCCGAACATGGTCGTCATGGCGCCGTCCGACGAAAACGAATGCCGGCAGATGCTCTACACCGGTTTCAAGATCGACTCGCCGGTTGCCGTGCGCTATCCGCGCGGCAGCGGGCCGGGCGTGGCGATCGAGAAGGGCATGTACGCGTTGCCGTTGGGCAAGGGCGAGATTCGCCGCCGCGGCGAAAAAACCGTCATCCTTTCGTTCGGTGCGTTGCTCAAGCCCTGCCTGGATGCGGGCGAAAAGCTCAATGCCACGGTCGCGAACATGCGCTTTGTCAAACCGCTGGACGAGGGCCTGATCCGGGAGCTTGCGCAGGGCCACACGCATCTGGTCACCGTAGAAGAAAATACGATTCTCGGCGGCGCGGGCAGCGGCGTGCTTGAAGTCCTCGAAAGGCTCGGATTGCAGAAGAAAGTCCTGCAATTGGGCCTGCCGGATCGATTTGTGGAACACGGCGACCCGGCAAAGCTGCTCACGGAATGCGGTTTGGACGCGGAAGGCATTCGCCAGTCCATCGCCAAATTTATAGCCGAGTAGTTTACTCAACTATTGGCGCCGCCTATAATGGCGGCAGTGAATGCGCTCCGAAGGGGCACGCAATGAATTCTCCAGACAGTTTCACCATTCCGGATGTTCAGGGATCGGCCGATACCCGGCACCTGGCGATCGACAAGGTCGGCATCAAGGCCATCCGCCATCCCGTGCGTGTCGGCGATCGTGCCGGCGGCATCCAGCACACCATCGCCACGTTCAACATGTATGTCGGGTTGCCGCACAACTTCAAGGGCACCCACATGTCGCGTTTCGTGGAGATCCTGAATTCACACGAACGCGAAATCTCCGTCGAATCCTTCGAGTCGATGTTGCGCGACATGGTCAAGCGCCTGGAGGCTGAATACGGCCGGGTCGAGATGAGCTTTCCGTATTTCATCAACAAGGCGGCACCGGTGACCGGTGTGAACAGCCTGATGGACTATGACGTGACGTTCTCGGGCGAGATCTCGAAAGAGGGCTACAAGTTCGAGATGAAAGTCGTCGTGCCGGTGACGAGCCTGTGCCCGTGCTCGAAAAAGATCTCGGAGTACGGTGCGCACAATCAGCGCTCCCACGTGACCATCTCCGCGAAGACCAACACCCATGTCTGGATCGAGGAACTGATCCGTATCGCCGAAGACGAAGCGTCGTGCGAGCTCTATGGCCTTTTGAAGCGGCCGGATGAAAAATTCGTCACGGAGCGCGCCTACGACAATCCGAAATTTGTCGAGGATCTGGTGCGCGACGTTGCCACGGCATTAAATCGCGACAAGCGCATCGATGCCTATGTGGTGGAATCAGAGAACTTCGAGTCCATTCACAACCATTCCGCATACGCGTTGATCGAGAAGAA
>JBDTTE010000024.1:0-23200 GCA_039930785.1 Betaproteobacteria bacterium
GGCGCACACATGGCAGAACAAAAACAATATGAAAACACGAAACTCTGGAGCTTCAAGCGACGCGCGGACAATATGTGGTATTGGGAGTGGCTGGACTGGGACGGCAACATCACCATGTCGGCGCCCTTCCCCGATCACGTAAGTTGCATAGAGAACGCTCGGCAATTCGGATGGGAAGGTGCAATTCCCAAACCGCGAATCCCGCGGTAACCCTTTTTACAGGCGCGCAAGCAAAGATTGCACGTAACGCACATAAAGATCGTCGCATCCGCGTTGCACGCACATCATGCAGATGGCTTGCTACGCAGCGCAGGCGTTCGGATTGCGCCAGCCACAACTACCATCCCACTCGCGCGCGGAAGGGCCGCGCTAGCGTTCGCGCCAGCTTACTTGGCGGGCAGAGGCGGATTGGGATACGAACCCCACGGCTTTTCGAGGATGCCGCGCTCCCACAGCTGCAGGGTTTGGGCCATGTCTTCGCAGGCTATCGCGGGCCATTGGTGCTTTAGCTGACCAGCCACCCACGACTCGCGGTGCATGGTTTCCTGATTGTCGAAAATACCTTCGATTTTTTGCATTGGCTTACCTGATGATCCAGATTCAGTTCAGTCGCAGTCCTGCAATTGCCTTACAGCACACATTCTACCGTGCGACGCCGCAGCGTGATTTTCGGGCTCTACGCCGCGCGCGGGCACACCTCTGTGCTGGTGCCGAGGTCGAGGCCGGCATCACTCGTACGATGCACGATGGCTCGTAACAGAACGCGACGATCCGCAGGAATTCGTTAGAATTCCGGGTGTCACATCGTCCCTGACGCGGCACGATCAACTTGGACCATAAAAAGAGGTTCGGCATGGCTTTTCTGCCAGGATGGAATTCAATCGAATCGGCCGCGCAATTTCATGGCATCTTCGAGAAGGCGGCTATTTTCATGTTAATGCTGTTCGTTGTTGCATTAGTCCTCTCCTACGCCTATGGCCACCGCAAGGATTATCTGAACGACGAAGCCATGCGTGCTGCCGCCGAAGACAGGCAGGCCACCACGACTGAACGGCAGTTGGCGGACGCAGAAAGGCAGATAGCTGAAGTGGCCCGCGAGAAGGAACGCGCCGAGGAAGTGGCGCTGGTGCAGAAACAGCAATTGTCCGAGGCTCAAGGCCGGCTGGATCAGGCCAGGAAAGAAGTAAAGGCCGCCGCAGCCAGGCCTGATGAAATTATTCAACCGCAGGACGATGCCCGACCCCGTGCGGATGCTCGATCGGATAGCGATCGCCGCCTTACGGATGGCCAGCGTGCAAGATTGCGGGCGTTCCTGGAGAAACAGGAAAAAGGAAACCTCGTCATCAAAGCCAATCCCTTTGTTCTCGACGCTCACACTTACGGCCAACAAATCGGCGAAACCTTCAAGCAGCTGGGCTGGGCGGTTCGCCTGGACAACGAAAAAATCGCGGGCTCGGATGTCACGGGCATGTGGTTCACGCTTCGCGGGGCCGAGAGCATTCCTGTCGGCACCGGCGCGCTGCATGCGGCACTGGAGCATGCGCAGATCCCCGTCGGTACGCAGCCGAGATGGGACCCTAACGGGCCCCAGATGAACCAGATCTGGCTCGTCATCGGGAAGTCGCAATAGACGCGCCGTAACGTCGATCGCGGCGCGCATAGGCCACGGTCCACCCCGCCCTGCTCCCTGACAGGGTCACGAGGTCGACCTTAATTCCGTCAGGATTTTCATCTGGACGACGCGGTGAAATAGGGGAAGAATCATTGCGCCTGAACGAGGCCCCCGTTTCCGTTCAAGGCAACCGGACCAAGCCGCTCCGACTAGGTCCGGGGCGCTAGGGCGCGTTCGGGACAGTCCGGTCGCGCTCGGCGAGCGCAGGATTGCCCGGTCGAAGGGTCGTCGGCCGGGCTTTTTTATGCGCCACCCGGCCTCGGGAAATGGATGACAAGGGTCTGCCAAATTCCTTATGGATAACGTGGGTCGCCCGTCAGAAAATAAAGTGCCTTGGACATCGAGCCGCTCTTTGTTCAAGGCATGGCCCGGCAGTCCCTCCCTTCTGCCGGGCCTTTTTTGTTCGGCATCGCAGATCTGACCTGCAATATCCATTGCCAAATCAACGCCAACAACCCGCGGGCAAGTGGGGCACCACGCGATTGGTAGCGGGCGGAAGCACTCTTCACTGAGTCCATTCGGACGTTTCAGCGTGCGGGTCAGTTCTCAATGCCTACTTCGCTGTCATTGGCGTATAGTCAGATCATGTAAGTAACATGACAATCGGGCCCAGTCATGAACGTCGGATCATCTGGTTTCCAAATTCGCGCAGCGCTCTTGCTGTCTGGGTTGATATTTGGCGGAGTGGCGTCAGGCATCGGGACGCTGGTCGCGCTATCGGTCGCCTTCACTGAAATGGACTGGCCGACCACGCTTACTTTCCTGATCGTAGTTGCCGTCGCGGGATGTGTCGTTGGTGGAATGACCGGCGCAGTCCTGGGCGACGAGATTGTCGGCACAAAGCTGCGCAGGTTTGGATAGTGCGCGAGCCGTGTCACCTCCCGGGTAGCTGACCCGCAGAGTCGGTTAGCAAGTGCGCTCGTCGCACTGCAACATTGACGACTGCGAGTACTCCCCCGCGCCGTCTACGCTGCGCCCCCTTTCGACTTCAACAATGGGTACGTATTGGCGAGCACCTTGCGTGCGGACCTTGATGCGTTGCCAATGATCGCGGAAGCGCGACAGACGCGAGAGTACCTGCTGAAAACCCTCGCCGGGGTAACAAGTCCAGACGGTCGCGCGGTGACAGATGAAAAAGGCCCGGCGGACTGGCCGTCCGCCGAGCCCAGGTACCTCCACACGATGCGCCCTCTTTCGGGTGCGCTATCGAGCCGGACGCGCCTCTCGGAGCGGGTCCAGCGGATACGCGAGCAAAAGCCTGGTTGCCTGGGTATCCGAGGGGCTTCAGCCTACTAAGCCTGCAGTGCGACTCCCGTGTAATAGCCCCCACGCTGTTCCTTCCCAAACCGGCCGATCCAGAAAGAGGCCACGCTACCCTACACGCTTGGAGAAGCTTGTATGTTCGATACCGCACATAGTGAAAAGGCAAGCGACTACCGGTTTTGCTGAAGTTGCGACCACGGCCAAAAAGCCCCCACGACGCCCACCGGGGGCAATGGACCGGCAAATCTCTGTCTTCTTCCCGGCATCTCGACTGCCCACGCGCATGAAACCCGCATACGGGGCGCCCCTGCTCACCCGCTTGGTTTGGATTATCATACGGTGCGCTAGCTTACATAAATCGATCGCTAATTCGGCATCGTCGTGACGGCCGAAGTGGTCGAAATGAAATGGAAGGTCGTCCAATGCCACATTCCAACCCCATCGAAGATCCCAAGAGCAATCGGTTACTCGCCGCGCTGCCTCCCGCCGACTATGAACGATTGCTACCGCATCTGGAACTTGTCGGAATGCCGTTGGGCCACGTCGTCTACGAATCAGGCGCGCGCACGGAGCGCGTCTACTTCCCGACGGAGGGAATCGTTTCGCTGTTGTCCCTAATGGAGAACGGCAACTCGGCGGAAATCGCGGTCACGGGAAACGAAGGCCTGGTCGGCATCTCGCTGTTCATGGGTGGCGTGAGTACGTCGAGCCGCGCTGTAGTTCAAAGCACCGTACAAGCGTACCAGTTGCAAGCAAGTTTCCTGATGAAGGAATTCGAGCGCGGGGGCGAATTACAGCATTTGCTACTTCGCTTTACACAAGCTTTGATCACGCAAATGGCGCAAACCGCGGTATGCAATCGCCATCACTCCCTGATTCAGCAGCTTTGTCGCTGGTTGCTCTTGAGCATAGACCGACTACCCACGAACGAACTTCACATGACGCAGGAATTGATTTCGAACATGCTCGGCGTGCGCCGAGAGGGCGTTACAGAGGCATCGGGCATCCTCCAGGCGGAAGGCCTGATTCAATATCAACGAGGGCACATTGTTGTACTGAATCGAGCAGGGCTCGAGCAACGTTGCTGCGAGTGCTACGCCGTCGTAAAGAAGGAGTCCGATCGGTTGCTGCACTGGATCGCCAAAGACAACCTCGCGCAATAAAATCGCCAGCGCGTCGATCGGCGTCGCGTATCGACAAGAATGATGCGGGAGTAGTAAAAGCAATTTGCCTGAACGTCAGCCGTCCCCCGTTCATGGCAACCGGGCCGCTCCGAGAGGCGGTTCCGGCCCGAGAGCGCGCCGGTCAGAGCGCGCATTACGGTGGAACGCGCTAGCCCGGCCGTTTATCAACGTCTGCCGGGCTTTCTTTTGCGGGGTCCTGACGGCCGCCCACTCACCGCCCCTAAGCGAGCCTGGTCGGCTCGGGCGCTGCCAAATGAGACGCGACCAACGCTGGGGAATGACTATGCGGACCATCACTTCTCGATTTTGGGACGTGCCCCGCGATGGCATTCCCCGTAGGCATGCGAACTTCAGACGCGCAGATGATGCCTCACCGATAATACCGTCGATTACGCCTGAGGCTCGCTGGCGCCGCTGGCGGGCTCGCCTGGCGAAGCCTCAACGCCTTCCTGTCCGCCAGAATATTCGTGATATCCACATTCGGGACACAAGCTGCCTACCGAGGCATCCGATGATTCGACTTCGGTCCCGGGCCAACCGGAACATTTTGATGAGCTATGCCAGAAGATATTCCCTGGCGAACGATAGTGTGGCCCTGCAGACTCCCCACTCCATAACGGCGCAAAAATCGCCTATCTGCTTCCCCTGGAGATGACGCCCTTGCGATCGTCGATAAAGCGTAGCCGGCTCAACCTCCGATTTACTGTTCCCTTGGGGGACGCGGCAGCGCTTGCGTGTCGCTGTATTGGACCCTGGCCGAGAGAGGCTCCAAACTTCTGGCGCCTCTGGTTGGTGATCTCGTTTCCTGCGGTTGCGCCGATCATCGCGCCTAGTGCGCCCCCGGCGGCGGAGATGACACCCACCACAGAAAGGGTGGCTGTCCAGTCCATGAGGGAAAAGCCGATCGTGAGCACGAAGAATGCCGTCCCTCCCGACAGCAGGCCGCCTAAAAACAATCCGAGCAGCAGCGCGTGAAGCTGAAATCCAGTGGGTGCGATATACACGATTTGCTCCAATCGCAATGTCGATCAAGTTGTGACCCTACCGCGGAATGGGGGTTCGCCTGATTGCCAATTTAGGTGGCTGTCGCCCCGTTCGGCCGGGGGACGCCCGAAGCGGCCCATACTAAAAACCTCCTTTTGCCTGGATATGCCCCTTCGAGCTGTACCCCAGACGCTATTGGCAGGCTATGGGGAGCGCAAAATTGGCGTCCCCAAGGGGATTGTTCGCGGCTCGTGTTGCATCCACGACCCGCGAATCCCTCGTCCGCACAAGCCGGGCGAGGGACCGCCACGCGGCAAGCGCGTGGCGCCCAAGCGGACATTCACCGGATGTCCGCTTGTCGAGCCGAGGATTCAAGTCAAACCCTTGAGAACGCCAACAAATAAAAAAGCCACCATAAAGGTGGCTTTTTTATTTGTTGGCGTCCCCAAGGGGATTCGAACCCCTGTTACCGCCGTGAAAGGGCAGTGTCCTAGGCCTCTAGACGATAGGGACTTAGTTCAAACCTTTGCTTCGTGGTGGAGGTAAGCGGGATCGAACCGCTGACCTCTTGCATGCCATGCAAGCGCTCTCCCAGCTGAGCTATACCCCCACGAAAGCGGCGCATTATACGGGACCACCTTTCCCTCTGTAAAGAATGGGAAATTGGAGCGTTCCCGGAGATCAAAAGCGCCCGTTGCCATCTGCGTGTAAACGCATTTTTTGGCTTGACTCGAGGGCGACACTATTCGAAGCCCTCCCCGGCGTTGTTTCCACTTCCGCTCGCGCTCGGCGTTCGAAGTTCATCCGAGATCGATGCCGTGACCCATTACCGCGCAACGAATGGCAGGCGAACGCGGACTGGAATTTATTGGTTGCAAGCATCGGGCGCGAAAGGCCCGTCACATCAATACGGCACTTAATACCGATTGCATATCAGTACATTTACGGGCACCATTTTTTACACCGCGTTTCCTCACTGGAGGCCCGTCATGACCGAAATGCCGTGTCACGATTGTGCGAACCTTATTGGCACAATGTCCGCAACCTCGCCGCATGCGGAACTTGAGGTCCAGGCAATTAAAAATCAGCGGCTAACGGGCACGGACGACCATCGGGTGGAGTTCCATCGTTGCCGGAAATGTCAGATGCTCCTGGCACGCGATCTCCACAAGGAAGATCCGTATGCGCAGTGGGATTGGGTAAAGGCCAGAAAATCCGAAGATTCGCTCCTGCTCGAAACACACAGGTAGCCGAACGAAGGCCAATCCGGAACTGCTATCCCGGATAGCGCTTCAGTTCTTCGTCCATGCGCCTCAGGACTTCGTCCCTTCCAATCAGCTCGACGACAGCATCAATGGACGGCGTGTGCGGCGTACCGGTCAGCATGACTCGCAATGGCATCGCCAGTTTCGGCATCTTGATCGAATGCGCCGTGATGACTTCCTTGATTGCAGCGCTCAACGCGGCGCGATTCCACTCCACCAATCCCAGTTTCTCGCGCAGCGCTTTCATCGCCGGAAGAATCTCGGCCGTGTAGTGCTGCGAGCGCAACTCGTCCGATGGGTGCAGTTGCCGATAGAAATACACAGCAGCGTCGGCGAGCTCCTCGATGGTGCCCGCCCTGTCCTTCAGCAACGCGCAGACTGCGCGCAGATCGGGACCGGTCGCGGGATCGCAGCCATCGGCCTTCAGGAAGGGTTGCACCAGCACGGCAAGCCTGTCGTCATCCGCCTGCTTGATGTAATGCGCGTTCAGCCACTTCAGCTTTTCCGGATCGAACTTGGCCGGTGACCGGCTGACCGCATCGAGCGAAAACCATTCGACGAACTGCTCGCGGGAAAACACTTCCGCGTCGCCATGGCCCCAACCCAGTCGCGCGAGATAGTTGATCAGCGCCTCCGGCAGATAGCCCTGCTCCGGATACTGCATCACACTCACGGCGCCATGGCGCTTGGACAGGCGTTCGCCATCCGCACCGAGAATCATCGGGATATGCCCGAAGCGCGGCAGCGGCGCGCCGAGCGCATTGAAGACATTGATCTGTCGCGGCGTGTTGTTGACGTGATCGTCGCCGCGGATGACGTGGGTCATGTTCATGTCCCAGTCGTCGACCACCACGCCAAAGTTGTACGTCGGCACGTTGTCGCCTCGCATGATGACGAGGTCGTCGAGTTCGCGGTTATTGATGGAAATTGTGCCCTTGACCAGATCGTCCCAGGTCACATCGCCGTCATCCGGATTACGAAAGCGCAACACCGGCGTCACGCCTGCAGGAGGCGTTTTGCCTTTCGCGTTCTCCGGGCGCCAGCGACCGTCGTAGCGCGGCTTCACGCCCTTCGCACGCTGATCCTCACGCATCGCGTCGAGCTCTTCCTTGCCGGCGTAACAATAGTAGGCGTGGCCGCCATCGAGCAGTTGCTTTGCAACCTCGCGATAACGCGCCAGGCGCTGCATCTGATAGAAAGGGCCTTCGTCGTAGTCGAGGCCCAGCCAGTCCATCGCATCGAGGATGGCCTGCGTGGAGGCCTCGGTCGAACGCTCGACGTCGGTGTCTTCGATGCGCAAAATGAATTTGCCGCCGCTCTTGCGGGCATACGCCCAACAGAACAAGGCCGTGCGTGCGCCACCGATATGCAGATAACCGGTGGGACTGGGTGCGAAGCGGGTGCGAACCATGGGTGGCCGGGCGGAAAAGGCGATTATTGTACGCGAAGGGCCAAATTGACCCTCGATTCACGGCATGGTTAAATGCCGCCGCGCGGGCGGTTAGCTCAGCGGTAGAGCACTGCCTTCACACGGCAGGGGCCACTGGTTCGATCCCAGTACCGCCCACCAACAGTCAACGGCGATTCCTTCGGCCGTTCGAATCCTAAGAAATTCACAGACGCCTTCAGGCCGATCACCGCCACATCCGAGTGATCCCGGTTCCGCCGGGACGGATGACATACTGAATATTCGGTCGCAAGGTCAGCCCCGTGCTCCGAGCTTCACGTTGTCACTGCGCCAATGGCGGGGCAGCAAACACTACAATGTCCTGTCCCGCTTCCAGTCTTGTCCGCACGCATTGAGGGTTCTCAGTGGAAACGATACTTCATGCCATTGAAGTCTATGGTCTATGGGTCGTGTTCGTCAGCGTCCTGCTGGACCAGGGCGGCCTGCCCCTTCCCGCCTATGCTCCGATCATCGTCACTGCGGCGATAGCGGTCGATGCGGGCCAATCGCTGTTTCCGGTGGTGGCCGTCGCAACCGCTGCGGCGATTCTCGCGGATCTTCTCTGGTTCGCGGGAGGCAGGCGATTCGGCGCTTCACTGCTAAGACAAATGTGCAGGTTGTCCCTGTCGCCGGATTCGTGTGTCGGCCTGACGCGGCGCATCTACGCGCGCTGGGGCGCGCCTTCGCTGATCGTCGCGAAGTTTGTGCCGGGTTTCGCGGCGGTGGCCACCACGCTCGCGGGTGAATCCGGCACCAGCCTGCATCGTTTCGTTTTCTATGACGTCATCGGCGCGTTGCTCTGGGCCGGCGGCGCCGTTGCGCTCGGTGTCGTGTTTCACGGCGCCATCGATGCAGTCCTGCTCGAGCTGGAAAACCTCGGCCACTACGCAATCGTTCTGCTGATCGCCGCCATCGGGGCGTTCGTCTTGTTGAAATGGTGGCAGCGATACCGCTTCTCGCGACAGATCCGCATGTCACGCATCTCGATCGACGAATTGTGGACGCTGATCGAGAAAGGCATCAGCACCACCCTGCTCGATGCGCGCTCGCCCGAGCATCGCGCAAGGCAGGGCTGGATCCATGGCGACATCCAGGAGCGCGACATCGACGCACTCGCGCTGGACCGTAATCAGGAAATCATTGTGTATTGCGATTGTCCGAACGACGCGTCCGCTGCTGTCGTCGCCAGGAAACTCAAGGCCAGGGGCTTCAAGCGCGTTCGTCCGCTGGCGGGCGGAATGCAGGCATGGCTGGACCGCGGGCATCCGATCGAGAGTTAAGCTAGAGATTGGGCCTGCCGCGGATGCCGCATCAATCTCCCGATAATGCGTTTGCGCCGCTCAGCCGACCGACGCCCTTTTCCATACGCACGCACCCTTGGACGCCTTGTCGATGTCTTCGAGATAACGCGAATGCTCGACCAACTCTTCCTCGCTCGCTCTCACGACAATCAGCTCCACGCTACCGCCTGCGAACGCACTGTCAAGCGCCGGCGCCTGCAGTTCGCCGATGTCCATCAACAGGCTGTCTTGCCCGCGCGTCATCGACAGGTAGACCTCAGCGAGCAGCCGCGCATCCAGAAGTGCACCGTGCAGTGAGCGAGCGGAATTATCGATTTCGTAGCGCTCGCAAAGCGAGTCCAGCGAGTTGCGCTTGCCGGGGTGCAACCCTTTCGCCATCTTCAGGGTATCAGTCACCTGCGGACAGAAGGTGCCGAGCGCCTGCATTTCGATCAATGCCAATTCGTGATTCAGAAAGGCCACGTCGAACGGGGCGTTGTGGATGATCAACTCCGCGCCTTCGATGAACGCCAGCATGTCCTTCGCCACTTCGCGGAACTTCGGCTTGTCAGCGAGGAAGTCCGTGGTAATGCCGTGCACTTCCAGCGCGCCGGCATCGATCTCCCGTTCGGGATTCACATACTGGTGGTAATGCCGGTCGGTGAAGCGGCGGTTGACGATTTCCACCGCGGCAATTTCGATGATGCGGTGACCGAGCGCAGGGTCGAGGCCGGTGGTTTCCGTGTCGAGGATGATTTGTCTCATGAAGCTGGCGATGGGTTATGCGTGATGGGTGATGAGCGATGGGCGATGAGTGCGCTTCGCTAGCGGTCCTGAGAATCCTGATTTTTAGAAGCTTTCACGCTCATTGCTCGTGGCTCATCACCCATTGCCCATCACTCATTGCCCATCGCGCGCGCGACGCCAGCGTTCGCGAGCGCATCGGCCTTCTCGTTCCCGGGATCGCCGGCATGTCCCTTGACCCAGACCCATTCGATCTTGTGGCCGCGCGCGAGCTCGTCGAGGCGTTTCCACAGGTCTACATTCTTGACCGGTTTTTTGTCGGCCGTTAGCCAACCGCGCTTTTTCCAGTTGTGGATCCAGGAGGAAATGCCGTCGAGGACATATTTTGAATCGGTGTGCAGGCGCACGGTGCAATCGCGCTTGAGCAGGGACAGCGCTTCAATGACGGCCGTCATCTCCATGCGATTGTTAGTCGTCGCCGGCTCGCCACCGCAGAATTCCTTTTCATGATCGCCCCACTTCATCCACACACCCCATCCGCCCGGCCCCGGATTACCCTTGCACGCGCCATCGGTGTACACCTCGACAACATCGCTCATCGCGGATCGCCGGCCGAATGGTTGCTGCGCGCCGCCATCGCGTCGTCGCGCCCGTTGGCTTTCTGCGGAACGGCCGCCAACGCCTTCTTTTTCACCTGTGCTCCCTTCCATTGCGGCGTGATCAGGCGCATGCCCGTCACCCGCTTGACACCGTGGAGGTAGTAAACGCCTCCGGCGAACGGCCACCAGCGATCGCCTGCGTCTTCCATGAATTTCAGGCGGCTCGCCCATTTTTCGCTGCGCAGCGGCGGAGCATAGCTGCACATGCGCCCGCCCGCGAGTTCGAACCCCAGCAACGCCATCCAGTCCTTGATGCGCGGCAGCGTGATGAACTGGCCGCACCATGGATACGTGGGCTCGCCACGCGTCGCCAGGCGGCGTGCGCCCCACAGGCTCCAGGGATTGAACCCCGCCAGCACCACATGGCCTTCCGGCATCAGCACACGCGCCACTTCGCGCAGGACCTGGTGGGGATTGCTGCTGAACTCCAACGCATGGGGCAACACGACGAGGTCGATGGATGCGGTCTGCAGCGGCATTGCGCACGGATCACAGCGCAGGCCGACCGGACCATCGATCCCGGTGACGCAGCGAAACGGCATGCGATTGCTGCGCAAATAGGGATGTTCGGGCAGCCCGATCTGAACCGCGTTGAAGCCGAACACATCCGCGAGTTCGAGGTCGAAATAGCGCAACTCGGTCTCGAGCAGGCGCGCGCCAAGCGGCGTGGACAACCATTCGGATAGACTGGCCGGCTCGATCAGCATTGACATTCAAAATCGCAAATTATAAAGATACCGGCATGGACACCATCGACATCGTTCCCATTCGCGCGTTTCAGGACAACTATATCTGGTGCCTGCGTCGCGGCCCTTCGGCCGTCATCGTCGATCCCGGCGACGCGGCACCGGTCTTCGACTACCTGTCGGCTGAGGGCCTGCAGCTTGCCGCCATCCTGACGACCCACCATCACGGCGACCACGTCGGCGGCAATACCGCATTGCTTTCGAAGTATAACGTACCGGTCTTCGGCCCCGCGCGCGAAAACATTCCCGGCATTACCCGCAAGCTGCGCGAAGGCGATACGGTTGATGTGCCCGGTATCGGTATGCGCCTGACGGTGCTGGACGTGCCCGGACACACCGCGGGACATATTGCCTATCACGGTGAGGGCGTGCTGTTCTGCGGCGACACGCTGTTTTCCTGTGGCTGCGGCCGTTTGTTCGAGGGCACAGCGGCGCAAATGTACGCCTCGCTCGCCAAGCTCGCCGCGCTGCCCGGTGAAACGCGCGTGTACTGCGCGCACGAGTACACGCTTTCCAACCTGCGTTTCGCGCGTGCCGCCGACCCCGGCAATCCAGCCGTGGACCAGCGCGAGGAATCGGCTCGCGCGGCCCTCGCCACCGGCAATCCTTCGCTGCCATCGACCATGGCATCGGAACTGGCCGCGAATCCGTTTCTGCGCAGCGCGATCGGCTCGGTGGCCGAATCGGCGAGCCGCCACGCAGGGCAGAAACTGACCGAGCCGCTCGCCGTATTCGCGGCACTGCGCAAATGGAAGGACAGTTTCTAGCCGCAACACCGTGTTTTCAGGGGTTCAGCCGGTTGTGCGGCGCTACTTGACTAGCCTCCAGAGTTTGTTGGTATAATAAGAAATATCAATATCTTGCATCACATAATGAAGAAAACACTTGCAGTCTTGGCCGGCATCGGGGCCTTAGCTATCACCGCCCCGCTTTTCGCCGAGGAGACCGCCCAGGCTCCGCAGGGCCAATCTGCAAGCAAGCCGGACCAGGCCCCGGCCGTATTTCCGCCGAGTGTAGGCGCGCCTGCGACACCAGATCCTGTACCTGAGGTAGCCGGGGGAACACCAGCCGCAGACGCACCCGTCGAGTCCAATCCCTTCACACCCGCGCAGACCAGTTTGTGGGGTCGCATTCGCGAGGGTTATGCGCTTCCCGTCATCGATACCCAGCTGGTTGCTCGCCACGAAGCCTGGTTTCTGAACCATCCCGATTATTTCCAGCGCATGCTGGAACGCAGCCGGCTGTACCTGTATTTCATCGTCGAGGAAGTCGACAAGCGCAAGATGCCGATGGAAGTGGCGCTGCTGCCGATGATCGAAAGCGCTTACAACCCGACGGCATATTCACGCGCCCGCGCGGTGGGCATTTGGCAGTTCATGCCCCAGACAGGCAAGAATTACGGCCTGCAGCAGAACTGGTGGTACGACGGCCGGCGAGATGTCATGGCAGCCACGCGTGCCGCGCTCGATTATCTGGAGAAGCTTCACGACGAATTCGGCGACTGGCAACTCGCCCTGGCGGCCTATAACTGGGGCGAGAACGGTGTGGCGCGCGCCATCGCGCGCAATCGCGCCCAGCGCAAGCCGACGGACTATGCGCACCTGAAGATGCCGAAGGAAACGCGCAACTACCTGCCGAAGCTGCAGGCGATCCGCAACATCATCAGCAAGCCCGCGTTGCTGAGCTTCCCGCTGGAGGATATTCCGAACCAGCCCTATTTCACGACAGTGTCGATGCCCGAGCATATCGACATGGAAGTGGCCGCGAAACTCGCCGAAATGTCGGTCGACGAATTGCGATCGCTCAATCCCGGACATACGCGGCCCGTGATGATGTCCAACTCTTCGTCTTCGCACACCCTGCTGTTGCCTGTCGACAAGGCCAATACATTCACCGCGAACCTGAAGGACTTCAACCGGCCGCTCGTGTCCTGGCAGACCTACACGCTGAAGAACAAGGAAACCCTCGACACGGTCGCGAAGAAGTTCGGGCTCACCTTGGCGAGGCTGTGCGAAATCAATGGCATCAAGAAACATGTGGCCGTGCGCCCGGGGCGTTCGCTGCTGGTGCCGATGAACGAGGACGACAGCGCGTCGAATCTCGACGAAACCTGGAAGAATCCCGAATTCCAGGCACCCGAGGACGCCTTCGCCGGCCGCAAGCAATATCGCGTGAGAAACGGCGACAGCCTTTACCTGATCGCCCAGCGCAACCGCGTGACTGTCGCGGCGCTGAAGGAATGGAATCACCTGACCGGGAATCACCTGCGCATCGGGCAGCGGCTCACCATCTACAGCAACCCGCGTCGCACCGCGACGCGTACGCTTTCTCGCACGGCGGAGCGCTGACGCGCCGCGGTTGCTAGGCCCCCACGGCGGCTTTAGGCTCGATCGAGCCCGCGACACTCACCTTCGGAACTGCCGACAGCAACGCCTTCGTGTAGGCGTGCTGCGGCCGGCGCAACACTTCATCTGCACTGCCCTGCTCGACAATCTTGCCGAGATACATGACCGCGACTTCGTCGGCGAGATATTCGACGACGGACATATTGTGTGTGATGAAGAGGTAGGCGATACAAAGCCGGCTCTGCAGGTCACGCAGCAGGTTCAGGATTTGGGCCTGCACCGAAACATCGAGCGCACTGGTCGGTTCGTCGCAGACGATCAGCTTCGGCTCCACCGCCAATGCACGCGCGATGGCAATGCGCTGGCGCTGGCCGCCGGAGAATTCATGCGGATAGCGGTATTTCATTTCCGCGCCGAGCCCGACCTGCGCCAGGATCGCATCGACGCGTGCGACGCGCGACTGGCGATCGCCGCCGATGCCCAGCGCGATCATGCCCTCTTCCACGATATCCATGACGCGCATGCGCGGGTTCAGGGAACTGAAGGGGTCCTGGAAGATGATCTGGAAATCGCGGCGGCGGTCGCGCAGTTCGCCACCGGATAGGGAAGCAAGATCGACCCCGCCAAAATTCACGCGACCCGCGGTCAGCGGCAGCAACTGCACGATGCCCTTGCCGACCGTGGTCTTGCCCGAACCCGACTCGCCGACCAGCGCAAGCGTGCGGCCCGCGCGCAAAGACAGCGACACACCATCGACGGCTTTGACGTATCCCACGCACTGCTTGAAGATGCCCTTGCGGATCGGGAAATGGATCTTCAGGTCATCGACGCTCAGCAGCGGCGCATCGGTACCCGGATGCATGGGCGCGCAAGCGCTCGACATGCCGGCCGTGGCTGCGAAGGACGTCGATGTAGTGGTCGGCACTTCCCGCGACTCGCCGAACAGGTGGCAACGCACGCCGTGGTCGGCTTCCGCCGTGCTCCATTGCGGGCTTTTAGTGCGGCACAAGTCCCAGGCGAAATCGCAACGATCGGCGAAACGGCAGCCATGGAACTCGGTCGCCAGCGAAGGCACGCGACCGCGAATGACCGCAAGCGTACGATCCCGCGCCTGCCGGTCCGGCAGCGACGCAAACAGCTTGCGCGAATAGGGATGACAGGGATTGCGGAAGAACGCTTCGCGCGAGGCGGATTCGACGATCTCGCCGGCATACATGACGGCAACGTGATGTGCCATTTCCGATACCACGCCAAGATCGTGCGTGATGAGCAGGATCGACATGCCCATTTTCTTCTGCAGGTTACGCAACAGCGCCAGCACCTGCGCCTGGATGGTTACGTCCAGTGCCGTGGTGGGCTCATCCGCGATCAGCAGGCGGGGCTCGCAAGCAAGCGCGATGGCGATCATTACGCGCTGTTTCATGCCGCCGGAAAGCTGGAACGGATACTCGTGCACACGGCTCTTCGGATCCGGCAAACCCACCGCTTCGAGCAGCTCAAGCACCCGCGTTTGCGCCGCGTTCCCGCGCAGGTTCGTATGCTGGTGCAAGACCTCCGCTATCTGAACGCCAACGGTCAGGACCGGATTAAGGCTCGTTCCGGGCTCCTGGAAGATCATGCCGATCTTGCTGCCGCGCACGTTGCGCATTGCCGATTCGGGAAGCTGCAGGAGATCCTGCCCATCGAGCCGCACCGTGCCCGAAATGATCTGGCCCGCATCCGGCAGCAGGCGCGCGATGGACAGCGCCGTCATGGATTTTCCGCAACCCGATTCGCCGAGCAGCGCAAAGGTTTCGCCGCGGCGGACTGAAAACGATAATCCATCGACGGCGCGCACCAGGCCTTCGCTCCCGGCAAGCCAGGTACGCAGGTTGTCGACTTCCAGGACGGATGGATTCACGTTTCTAGCGCCTCGGAAAAGCCGGCAGGTACTTCGAAAGGAACCCGGGGGTGACCAGGCGACCGCGGATGCGCGGATCGAATGCATCGCGCACGGCATCGGCAAACAGGTTCGCGGAGAGCACGAGCAAAAGCATGAAGGTGAACGCGGAGGCCAGCGACCACCAGACCATGGGATCGCGCGCCATTTCCATGCGCGCGCTGTTGATCATGGTGCCGAAGCTGTTCATCGTCGGGTCGACTCCCACGCCCACGTAGGACAATACCGCCTCGGCAAGGATCAGCCCGCTGAAATCCATGACGATCGCGATCAGCACGATGTGCATGACATTCGGCAGGATGTGGCGCGTCACGATCCGGTATCCGGATACGCCGAAGGCACGTGCCGCCTGGATGTAATCGAGTTCGCGCTGCTTCAGGGATTCGCCACGCAACAGGCGGCACAATCCCGTCCAGCTGGTGACGCCCAGGATCATGCAGAGCAGGAAGAGGCGCGCGTCCGCGCGCTCGCTCGAGGTCTGGAACCAATCCTGGTGGCGATCGATGACCCCTTGCAGGATCAGCACCGATGCGGCAATCAGCAGCACGCCGGGGATGGAATTGAGCGTCGTGTAGAGATACTGGATAACATCATCCACCCAGCCGCGCAGATAACCCGCGAGAATGCCGAACAACAGCGCAAAGGGCAGCATCACCAGGGTTGTCAGCGTACCGATGACAAGGCCGGTGCGTATGCTTTTCAGGGTCAGGTAAAAAACATCCTGGCCGACCTTGTCCGTGCCAAGCACGTGGTATCGGGCGGACAGGACGATCATCGGTATCGCCACCAGAAAAAGCACACCGTTGGTAATCAGCATTTCCCGCCATGGCATGGAGGTATCCCCATGCCAGATCGCCGACCAGGTTTCGCGCACGCTGTGCTTGTGACGATGGGACAACCAGAAGGTGACGCAAAGCAGCTGGATGTTCCACAACAGCGCCGCCAGGGCCATGCCCACTACGATGCGCTTGAGGACATCCATGCCAAGCTCGGTTTCGGGTGTCTGCAGGTGCGAACCGCCGTGGGTCAGGCGCGGGAAAACGCGCACTTCGCTGCCGTCCGGCATCGCAACCGTTTCCATGGAGAAGAGATACGCGGACAGGGGTGCTGAATAGGTCTTCTCGCGCTTCTCCCGCAAGGGCGCGGCAATGAGGTCGAACACGGATATCACGTCGACCGCGTAATTGACCTTGGCCGCATCGCCGCCCGCCAGCCTTGGCCTGAAGTGCAGCGAATCGAGCAGCCCGACCGTCACGAAGGCGAGCAGGATCACGGCGGCGATCATGCCGCTGCGGCTGCGGCCAACTTTTTTCCACGGTGCGACCAGATGCCCGTGCCGGCTGATGTACCACGCCGATATCGCCACGACCGCCAGCAGCAAAAATATCAGTGCGTCGGTCGTCAGGATTACGGGCTTGAAGGAAAACATCATTGCAGTCGTATGCGCGGGTCGGCCATCGTGTAGGAAATGTCGGTCAGGATCAGGCCGACGATGTACAGCGCCGAGCCGAGGAACACCATGGCGCGGACCACCGCGAAATCCTGGTTGTTGATGGCGTCGATGGTGTAGCTGCCGAGCCCGGGGATCGCAAAAAAGGATTCGGTGATGAGGCTGCCGAGGAACAGCAACGGAATCGCCACGACCGCGCCGGTCAGGATCGGGATCATCGCGTTATGCAGCACATGGCGGAATAGCACGCGCCATTCGGAAAGGCCTTTTGCGCGCGCGGTCCGCACATAGTCGCGGTTGATCTCCTCGAGGAAGATGGTCCGGTACCAGCGCGCGCTCGCCCCGACTCCGCCGATGATGCCGACCACAACGGGGAGCGCCAGAAACTTCCAGGCGCTCAATCCATCCGCGTAACCGGATATGGGGACCAGGTTCCACAGCTTGCTGATCAGGTATTGGCCGCCGATGATATAGAACAGCCCGGAGATCGACATGGCCACGATGCAGAAAAGGACACCGGCGAAATCGATGTACGTGGCGCGAAAGAAGGCCATCAACAGCGCGAAGGTGATGAAAGTCATCAGCCCCACGATGAAAACCGGCAACGCAATCGCCAGGCTCGGCATCATGCGCTCGCGGATCTCGTGCGCGATGTCCCGCCCGTCTTCCGCATGGCCAAAATCGAACCAGAACAACGGCACCGATTTCTCGAAGAAGATCGTATTCGTGATCTTGCCCGTGCCGCTGGCGCCGGCATTGAAGAAATCCGGCTTGTCGTAGCCCCGCTCCTGCTTCCATTTCTGCACGGCCTCGTCGCTGACCCGCTTCTGTCCGAGCTGCATGCGCGCCATGTCGTCCGGTGAGTTGACGACGAAGAAAAGCAGAAAGGTCAGCACGTTCACGCCGATCAGGATCGGAATGGCGTAGAGCACGCGACGCACGAGGTAGGCGATCATGGCTGGCGTTTCATGTTGCCTGCAGCTTTGCGCTGGCGCGCTCGCGCCGGCGATAGGACAGCAGGGCCGGCAACAGCGCCAGGGCCAGGGCCGCGAAGAGCACGAGGATTGGCCAGACCACGGGGCGATTCCACACGGTGCGCATCGTTTCGCGCAGACGCGGATCGATGCGCTGGTACTTGAGCCCGTTGTTCGCCATCTTGTTGGGCTTGCGGTTGTACACCCAGGTATGTGCCAGCGTGTAGTCCTTCGGATAAAGCATGTAGACCCACGGCGCATCGCGCCGCAGGACTTCGACCATCTGGTCGATCAGTGCCTGGCGTTCCGGTCCGTTGGCCATGACCTGCATGCGCTCGAACATGCGGTCGTACTCCGGGTTCTGGTAATTCGCAGCATTCTCGCCGCTCTTCACGCGCGACTGCGGTCCATAAAACAGGAACAGGAAATTCTCGGGATCGGGATAGTCCGCATTCCAGCCGAAGAAAAAGAGCTGGGCCGTGCCCTTGCGTATCTTGTCCTGGAACCGGTTGAAGTCGCTGTTGCGCACGACCAGTTGCAGGTCGATTTTCTGGAACTGCTTCGTCAGCCAGTCGATGCGCGACTTGCCACCGACACCGCTTAGCGTCGTGTCGAAATAGATGACCAGCGGCTTTCCGGTCGTCTTGTCGATCCCGTTCGCATAGCCCGCTTCGGCCAGCAGCTTCTTCGCATACTCGTCGGTTTTGCGCTGCGGCTTGCCGTCCACCCAATCATAGACGTAGGGATTCATCCCTTCCTTGCCATCGCGATAACCGAAGATGCCCGGTGGAATCGGCCCCTGGCCGGGAATGCCGCGACCATTGGTAAAGATCGAAATGAATTCTTCCTGGTCGAGCGCGATGGATATGGCCTGCCTGAGCTTGCGATTACGCTCGGACTCGCCACCGATGACGGGATCGATCATGTTGAATCCCATATACATCACCGAAGTCGCCACGGATGTCTGCAGGCGGATGCCCTGGTTGGACATTGCCGGTGCGAGCACGATGTCGCCGCCCGAAGTCAGCTGGACAGTCTGGTCAAAGCTGTCGGACGTGATCCCGGACGCATCGTAGTAGCCTTGCAGGAATTTGTTCCAGTACGGGATCGCCTCCTTCTCGAGGCTGAATACCGCCTTGTCGACGAAGGGCATGAGCTTGCCTGCGTCGTCCAGCAACCCGGCCTCCTTGTCGCCCTGCTCGCCTTCCGAGGGGTAGGGTTCACCGGCAAAATTCGGGTTGCGCTCGAGGACCATGATGCGGTTCGGATCGTTGACCGTAAGCATGTAAGCCCCGGTACCGATCGGGTACCAGTCGAGCGAAATATTCTTGCCATCGCTCATCCCGGGCTGCGAGTAGAAGCGTTCGGCCTCCCAGGGGATCGGCGCGAAGAACGGCATCGCCAGCCAGTAGACGAACTGCGGATACTTGCCCTTCAAGCGGATGCGATACGTATGGTCGTCGACGACCTGCACGCCCTCGAGCGGGAATTTATTGAGATCGAGGTAGCCGTCGGGCGGCAGCGCCTTCTCGGCCTGCTGCAGTGTCGTCGCGTAGTCCTTGAGGCCGACGATGTAGCCGCTGAGCAGGCCGAAGATCGGGGAATGCAGCTTGGGATGCGCAAGCCGCCGGATCTGGAACGCGTAATCCGCCGCCACGAGTTCGCGCGTACCGGTGTACTTGAAATCGCGCAGTTCGTAGATGTGTTTCAGGTCCGCGGGCTTGAGATCGTGATAGCGGTATTTGCCGTTCTCATCCTTGGCCAGCGCGGGATGGGGCTGGTACATGAGACCGGGACGAATGTGGATTTCGTAGACGCTGAAGGCGACCTTGTCCCCCGGCGCCGTGTCAGGCAGCGGGTGATCGGCGGCGTCGTAGTAAGTCGGCTTGGGGATATCCGTGGCGGCCAGCGTCGTCAGTTCGTACGGGCGCTTCAGATAGTGGTACTGCAGGGGCGGCATGTAGATCTGGGCCGTGAACACGGCTTCGTTCTCGGCGTACGACTGCACTGGATCCAGATGCTTCGGTCGCTCCGAGAACGACGAATACAGAATATTCTTGCCGGACTGCTCCGCAGGATAGGGGTTGTTCCAGGGTCCGCTGCATCCGCCAAGCCACACGGACCATACGAGCACCACTATTGCCGGGAGTCCTTTCATCGCGACGAAGTGTAGCGGATTACCGGCGCGCGGTTAATCGCCACGAGGCACACTGTCGACGTGAAATCGCCGTGCTGCGGGGCAGCGACAATGGGGCGATTCGCTATAATGCGCAGGCTTTCAAGGGAGACCAGCATGGCGTTCCTGCAGAACAAGAACATATTGATCACCGGATTGCTCAGCAATCGTTCCATCGCCTACGGCATCGCCAAGGCAATGCGCCGCGAGGGCGCCCAGCTCGCGTTCAGCTATCAGGGCGAACGGGTCAAGGATCGCGTAATTGACCTCGCTGCCGAATTCGACAGCAAACTCGTGCTTCCGTGCGACGTGGCAAGCGACGCCGAGATCGACGCGCTGTTCGCGGAGTTAAAGGGGCAGTGGAGCGGCCTGGACGGCATCGTCCATTCGATCGCCTTCGCCCCGCGCGAAGCCCTCGCCGGCGACTATGTCGATTCAGTCACGCGCGAAGCATTCCGCATCGCGCACGATGTGAGTTCGTACAGCTTTACGGCGCTCGCCAAAGCCGGCTTGCCCATGATGCTCGGCCGCAATGGCTCGCTGCTGACCATGACGTATCTCGGCGCCGAGCGTTCTTTCCCGAGCTACAACGTCATGGGACTCGCCAAAGCCAGTCTCGAAGCCAATGTCCGCTACATGGCGCAAAGCCTGGGGCCCAAGGGCATTCGCGTGAACGCGATTTCAGCCGGGCCAATCAAGACGCTCGCGGCGGCGGGCATCGGCAGCTTCGGAAAACTTCTGGCTCACTCGGAAAAGCAGTCGCCGCTGCGTCGCAACGTGACCACGGACGAAGTGGGCAATACCGCGGCGTTCCTGTGCAGCGATCTAGCCAGTGGCATAACGGGCGAAATCACTTACGTCGACGCCGGGTTCAACACGACCGCGATCGGGCAGATTGAATAGGCCGTGAGAACGGCCGTGAATGCCGTGACGTCGTGACGCCGTGACGCCGTGACTGACGTGAGTACCGTGGCAACGTAACTTTCGCGACTAACCGAACCAGGGGATTGAAGCCTCTACGACAGTCACGTCGTCACGGCAGTCACGTAGTCACGACATTTGCGGCCGTCACGGCCTTCAAGACCCCTGATCGAGTTTCTTCTTGTCGATCTTGACGTCGGCGCGTTCGCGCAGGCTGGCCAGGTAAGCACTGTATTGCTCCTGCCCAACCATCTGCGCCAATTGTTTCGCCAGCGCATTGCGCTGTTCCACAGTGGTCGCGGCGCCTTCCTTGACCTTCGTTACGCGATAAATCACGAAGCGGCCCTGCGAAACTGGCGCACCGACATACGCAGGCAGCTTGGCCGTATCCGCGCCAAACACTGCCTGGGCGGCTTCGGGGTGCAATCCCTGGCGTTTTTGCAGGGTAACCGTCTGCGGCGTTGACCACGCCAGCGTCAGCGCATCGCCCTTCTGCAGTTTCTCGAGCGTCGCGCGGCCTTCCTTCTCCACCGCCGTACTCATCGCCTGGTCGGTGAGGTGCTGGACGATGTCCTTGCGCACCTGCTCGAACGGCATGGCTTCCGGTTCCTTGTGCTCGATCACACGCGCCGCCACCAGCATGTTCGGCTGCACTTCGACGGCAGCAGTGTTGTGTTTGTTCTTGAGCACTTCCGCGGAAAACAGCGCGGCGAGCAGCTTGTCGTTGTTGAGCAGCGGATTCTGTGCCCCGCCGGTGCGGCTCACCCAATCGCTTTTTTGCACGCCCAGCTTCAACGCATCGGCCGCCGGCTGCAGGCTGTCGAACTGTTCGTAGACGGTGTTACTGAAGGTATCCGCGGCCTCGGCGAACGCTTTTGCGACCTTGGGCTTGCGCAGGTCTTCTACAATCTGCGCCTTGACCGTGGCCAGCGGCGTGGTCTGCGTTGGCTTGATCGCATCCAGGCGAATGATGTGGTAGCCGTATTGCGTTTCAACCGGCCCGACGATTTCGCCCACCTTCATCGCAAATGCCGCTTCGTCGAAAGGCTTGACCATCAGTCCGCGCGTGAAAAATCCCAGGTCGCCGCCCTTCTCCGCAGAACCGGGATCCTTGGAGTATTTGGTGGCGAGCTCGCCGAATTTCTTCGGATTGGCTTTCGCCTGAGCGACCAGATCATCCGCCTGCGCCTTGGCCTTGGCTTTTTCCTCCGCGGGCGCGGAAGCCGCAACCGGAATCAGGATGTGGCTGGCGCGACGCTCTTCCGCGACCTGATAGCGGCTGAGATTTTCGTCATAGAATTTTTTGACTTCCTCGTCCGTGACCTGGACGTTGCGCTGGAAACCCTCGAGCGACAACACCACGAATTCGACCTTGACGCGTTCCGGAACGACAAATTCGTTCTTGTGTTCCGTGAAGTATTTTTGCGCGTCGGCATCCGACACACTCACCTGCTTGCGGAAATCTGCGGGGCTGAACACAACCTGGCTGACTTCGCGCTCCTGCTCGCGGATTTTCAGCAGCCGATCCGCGACGGAGACCGGCACGAACGCCGAACCGGAATACACGCTGCGTATCTGGTCGAGCATGATGTTCGTGCGAATCTGGTTTTCGAACATGGTCGGCGTCATGCCCTGGCCCTGCAACAGCTGGCGATAGCGTTCGCGCGAGAATTTGCCCGTCGTATCGTGGAATGCCTCGATCCCGGCGATGATTTTCTGCAGTTCCGCGTCGGAAACCGCCATGCCGGATTGTCCGGCACGCGACAGCGTGACCCTGCGCTCGATGAGTTCGTTGAGTACCGATTCCTTGAGCTGCGGGCTGTTCAGCACCGAGGGATCGGGATTGCCTTTCATCATCTCGCGCATCTTGTCCTGCGACTGGCGCAGGGCCTGCGAGAATTCCGCCTCCGTTATGCTGGCATTACCGACTTTCGCCAGCGATCCGGCGTTATCGGTGTTCTTGAAATAGAAATCGATGCCGAAAAGGGCGAACGGCGGAACGATCAATACCAGCAGGCCGATCTGCAGAAGGCGTTTGTGCTTGTAGACGAAATCGTACATGGTCCAGTCCGGATTCTTGTGATTATGCGAAAGGCGAGAGTATGCCCGAACCCGAGGCCGTACGGACGCGCCCCGGTCGTTTGTGCCGAC
>JBDTTE010000025.1:0-23127 GCA_039930785.1 Betaproteobacteria bacterium
CCGTCGCATTCTGCCGCTGATACTTCCGGATCTTACTTTACGAATTTCTCGACCGACCTATCGGCCGTGTTCGGTGCGAATTCCGAGTTCTACATACAGTGGCGCCAGCGCTTCAGCCCGGAATTCCTCAATACGATTTATCAGGGTGGGGGTGGCTGGAAGCAGGTGATCATCGGACTGGGTGACAGGCCAGGCGGCTCTTTCAACCCGTCCTGCACCACGCTGGAAACCGTCGTGCAGAATATGTACTTTCGAGGATACCCGCAGATCTACAACTCTTGCACCGGTTCAAGCGCGCATGGGGCGTATTTCCCCTTCCAGGAGCCATTCGGCGCTTCCGACTTCAAACTGCAGAATGCGCGTCCCGCGCCGTTCTGTCTGTATACGCAGGCTGGGGCGAGCCGCTTCCCGCCGCTGGGAAACTGTTTCGGCTACTTCGCCAACGAATGGATGACCTTCCAGGTCAAGATCAAGACCGGCCCCCGGGTAAACGATGTGTGGCAGAACAGCGTCGTCACGCTCTGGATGGCCCGAGAGAACCAGGACTCACAACTGGTCATCAACTACACCATAGACCTGGCCGCTGGCAAACCTGCGAATGACATGAAGTACGGCAAGGTCTGGCTGTTGCCTTACGACACCGGCAAAGACGCAAGCCAGGCCCACTCGATTGCTTTCACCTGGTACGACGAACTGATCATTTCGCGCACGCCCATCGCCGATCCCGCACCCTGAGTCAAATAGTTTGCGTGTTGTTCATTTTTTGCACGATGACCCGGACCCAATGGCCTCCCTTCACCAGAAGGATCGCGCGGTTGGTATGAATTCGAGGTGATGAAATGCTGAACCGCCCGCCGGTCAAATCCAGAATCATGGTGGCGTTGTTTGTTGGGGCATTGCTCGCGGTCCCTCTGCGAGCGGATTGCGCGACGGGAAATGCGGGGCAGGCCGCCGGTTCAAATGCTGTATCCGCGGTGGGCGCAGCGGGCAGCGTTTCGAAAACAACGGCGCTTGGCCGGTTGGCCGCCTCGATGCATTCCGGACAATGGGCCAGCTTCACGTCGAATGATTTCAATCATGCGCTGGTGGATGCGGGAGGTGGCCACTCCATTCTTGAGTTCGCCAGCCGTGGGCATTGGGATCCCTTGCACAAGAAGATCCAGTTCTGGGGCATGGGGCACTTGTCCGGCCAGGCACTGATCACCTACGACGATGCCACGAACACGTGGACCAGGGACAATGCACCGGCGACTTCAAGCAACTGGGGCCACGGTTATCAGCACATGGCACTGGATCCGGCTACCGGCGACTTGTATCTGCGCCTCTACAACAGCGGCATAGTCAGAAAGAAACCGTATGACCAACCCTGGCAAAACGTCGCTGCCTTCGACAATAGCGTTAACAACCAGGTGGCGGGCGCCTTGGAGTGGGTTCCGCAACTCAACGGCGGGGCAGGCGGCCTGGCATTTGCCGATGCGGGCGGCGTACGAACCTCCAATGCTGCTGTGAGCAACTGGGGCTGGCAGATCAGCGGAGCGTCCGGGCAATACCATCAGAACGGCGTGGCAATCAACGGTGCTTTTTATTTTGGCGGAGGGGGCGGCTCCACTGCATTATGGCGGCTTGATCCTGGCGGGGCCGTCACCAGGGTCGCGGATTCCCCTGTGCCCTTTGGCGTGACGGCAATGGATTTGGTCCCGCATCCAAATGGGGTGGATGCATTACTGGTCGGACCTGGCACCACGGGGAAGACCTACCTTTACAACGCTGTGGAAAATAGCTGGATTCTTCTCGGTCCGCATCAACTGAATTCCGGTGAATGGTGGGTCGGCATCACGGTGCCGGAATATGGAATCACTATCTGGTTGTGCGAGAAAACCAGCGCAAGCGCGCCGTTCATCCGCATTTTCAAACTATAGTCGAGTCGGCGTTTATGTGGGCGTTCGCGCAACGCTTCCGCGCGCCTCGATCTGACGCGCGCACCTGAAGGAAAAAATGTCCCGGTTTGACACTACTGGTATCCTCATGCATATTGCCCCGGCGTTGGGGCCACCCAATATTCCGGCAATTGATTCTGAATGCTTGAGAGAAATTGATGTTACTCGACGACGTAAAAAGGGTGGTGGGCGGGACGTTGCAGATTGGCAGCCGCGTGCAGCAAATGAGTGCCGATGCGCCACTCCTCGGCGCTGTTCCCGAACTCGATTCGATGGCCGTGGTAAATCTCATCACTGCGCTGGAAGAACAGTTCGACATTTCGGTAGCAGACGACGAAATAGACGCATCCACTTTCGAAACGCTCGGCAGCCTGACGCAATTCATCGAGCGCAAGCTGGCCGGCTAGGCGCCAACGTCCAGGCGCACGTGTCCAGCGCATTCTTCCTTCCGGCGGAGCCGGGAAATCGGTTCTGTGTCTATCATCCTCCGGCGGGCGGCGGCACGGGGCATGGCTTCGTTTATGTGCATCCGTTTTGCGAAGAGATGAACAAATCCCGCCGGATGGCGGCGCAACAGTCCCGCCGGCTCGCCGCTGCAGGGTTTGCGGTTCTGCAGGTAGACCTGTTCGGTTGCGGCGATAGCAGCGGGGATTTTGCGGACGCCACCTGGGAAGCCTGGAAGCAGGACGTGCGGCTCGCGGTTCACTGGCTGAGGTCCCAGGTGCAGGGACCAACGAGCCTGTGGGGGCTGCGGCTCGGAGCAACCCTGGCCGCCGACATAGCCCGCGACCCGGCGATGGCCATTGACCAGCTGGTGCTCTGGCAGCCCGTAGCCAACGGTGAACGCTTCATGACGCAGTTCCTGAGGCTTCGTCTGGCGGCAGAAATGCTTGCCGACGGAGCGGCGCAGACCGGCGTGAAAGAGTTACGCAAGACGCTGGCAGGCGGTACCGCGTTGGAGATTGCCGGTTACGACCTGCATCCGCGACTCGCGGCGGACATCGACGCGCTAAAGCTTGCTGACTTGATGCCGGACGTCAAACGTGTGCACTGGATGGAAGTAGCTGCGACAGCGGAGGCCGCGTTGGCCCCCGCGTCCCGGGCATTGTTGGATGGGTGGCAATCACGCGGCATGGACATTCGTGCAACCGCTGTCAACGGAGAGCCATTCTGGTCCACGATCGAAGTGACCGAGTGCGAAGCGTTGCTTGCCGCAACCGAGGATAGTCTTGTCCGATAAATGCTATGGCGCCACCACGCGCGAACCGACACATGGCGTGTCAGCGGCGCATTGACTGAACTTCCAGGCGTGTCCCGTCAATGAAGCGAATTCTGATGATCGCGTTCCACTTTCCGCCGCTGGCGGGAAGCAGTGGCATTCAGCGCACGATCAGCTTCGCGCGCTATCTGCCGCGCAGCGGCTGGGAACCCCTCATTTTGACGGCCGATCCGCGGGCTTACGAACGTGTGAGCGATGACCAGCTGAAGGATGTACCTCCTGGTACGGTGGTGGAACGCGCTTTCGCAATCGATTCTTCGCGCCACCTTGCTGTGAAGGGACGCTACCCCGCATTTGCTGCGCGGCCCGATCGTTGGGTCAGCTGGTGGTTCGGCGCGGTTCCTCGCGGCCTGGCAATGATCAGGAAATACCGTCCCGACGCAATCTGGAGCACCTATCCGATTGCAACGGCGCACATGGTCGGGCATACCCTCCATCGCCTTTCCGGATTGCCGTGGGTCGCGGATTTTCGCGATCCCATGGCGCAGGAAGGCTATCCCGCCGATCCGAAAACCTGGAAGCAATTTCGGCATATAGAGGAGCGCGCCCTGCAACGTGCGTCCTTCAGCGTTTTCGCTGCTCCGGGAGCGGGGCGACTATACCGGAAGCGATATCCTGAAATTCCGGACGATCGCCTCGCGGTCATCGAGAACGGATATGACGAAGACAATTTTGCGCCACTGGATACTTCGGACAGGAGCCCGTTGCTTCCGGGCATTTTTACGCTGGTCCACAGCGGGATCGTTTATCCAAGCGAGCGTGATCCGACTGAATTGTTCCGTGCCCTTCGGCAATTGCTCGACGCGGGGCGGCTGTCACCGCGTGAATTGCGCGTACGTCTGCGAGCGACCGCCCACGATGGCATGCTGAAGAAGCTCATTGATGACTTTGGCATCCATGAACTGGTCGAACTTGCTCCTCCGATTCCGTATCGGCAGGCATTGCGGGAGATGATGCGTGCAGACGGATTGCTGTTGTTGCAAGCGAGCAATTGCAACGATCAGATTCCGGCCAAGGCCTACGAATACCTGCGCTGCCGGCGTCCGATCATTGCTCTGACCGACGATGCCGGCGATACCGCAGGCCTCATGCGACGGGCAGGCGTACAAAATATTGCTCCACTCGATTCGGCGGAAAAGATCGCATTGGAACTGCGGAGATTCCTGGAGCAGGGGCGACTCGGTCAGGCGCCATTGCCGAATGCAGCGGAGGTCGCGGCGTGTTCCAGGTCCCATCGCGCGGGCGAACTGGGCAAGCTGCTTGACCGGCTGTAACGTTGAGACCGGATTTGTCGCCGATATATTGATATGATCATGATCCGTTAGACATATCGAATCGCAGAGCGGGTAACTCGCGACGGTCTCCGATAGCTGTCGAAATCCAATTCTTGAAACAGGTTCCAGGGCACTGGCGAATGAAGTGGACTTTTTTTCCGATTGCGAAGTTTGAGCAACTCGCATCGACCTGGAATGAGCTCAATGCCATCGCTGGTGACCTGCCGTTTCTGCATTCACGGTTTATCCTGCCGCTGTGCGAGGTGTTTGGCGACGCCAAGCTGAAGATCGCCCTCTGTGAGGATGACCGCGGCCCGGTGGCCATGGGCATTTTGTCGCGCAGGGGGTTCATGTACTGGGAATCTTTCCAACCGTCCCAGCTGCCGGTCGGCGCGTGGGTCATGCGACCCGACCAGGATTTCCAGGGGCTGCTATCCAGCCTCGGGAAAAGTCTGCCGGACCTTGCGCTGGTTATCGGCGTTACCCAGCAGGATCCAGGCAGTGTTCCCAGACCCACGAACTCCTCCTCGCTGCAAACGCTGGACTACATCCAGACCGCACGGGTGCCGGTCACGGGAAGTTTCGATGAGTATTGGAGCGCGCGAGGAAAAAATCTGCGCCATAACATCAAGCGCCAGCAAAGCAAGCTCCTTCAGGATGGGATCGAGGTGCACCTGGAGATCCTGACACGCCCGGAGGAAGTCGGTCCAGCCATCGAGGACTATGGGCGTCTCGAAAGCGTCGGCTGGAAAGCCGCCAGCGGTACGGCAATAAAATCCGATAATGCGCAGGGTCGTTTTTACCAGGCCATGCTTGAGGCATTTTGCCAGGCGGGAAAAGGTCGAATCTATCGCTATCGGTTTGGCGATCGGGTAGTCGCGGTCGATCTTTGCATCGAGGGCGGCGGCGCGCTGGTGATACTCAAGACGACCTACGATGAATCCGTCAAGTCGATATCGCCAGCATTCCTGATGCGCCACGAGGCATTCAGAAGGTTGTTCGAGGAAGGGCAGGTCAGGCGGATCGAGTTCTACGGCAGGGTGATGGAGTGGCACACGAAATGGAGCAGTGACATCCGAACCATGTATCACGTCAACTTTTACCGCTGGCCGATTCTGCCGAAGATCAGGCGCATGGCGATGGGCATGCGCGCGGCCAAAGCGGAACCAGAAACCATCGAAACCTCCAGTTAGCCTTAATCTATGCGCGCCATTTTGCGCGATGCACATACCACCCCGGCGCGCGAGCTGACGGGGAGGCTGATGGATCAGTAACCTAAACCAAAACGGAATATTCATACGCTGTGGCTGCACTTCTGCACGAATTGATTTACCTGAGCGCGGCCAAGACGCCGCAAAGTACCGCACTTATGTACCGTGAGCAGAGCGTGAGCTATGGCGCGCTGAGGGAACTGGTCGACCGGGTTGCGGGTGCCGTCCTGGGCCTGGACCTCGCGCGCCACGATCGCGTCGCTGTCTATCTGGATAAGCGCCCTGAAACCGTCGCCGCGATGTTCGGCGTCGCCGCCGCTGGAGGGGTTTTTGTCCCGATCAATCCTGTGCTCAAGGCTACACAGGCGACGTATATCCTCAGTGATTGCAACGTACGCATACTGATCACGTCTCCCGAGCGGCTGCAACTGCTCGCCGAGCCCCTGAAGGAATGCGTGGATCTTCGCGCAGTGATTATCGTCGGGGCGGTGGACGCTGCGGTGCGCATTCCCGGTGTACGCATTATTTCCTGGGATGAGGCCATGGCAGAGTGCGGCAGCGTGCGCGCGCACCGGGTCATCGACGTGGACATGACGGCGATCCTCTACACCTCCGGCAGCACAGGGAAACCCAAAGGCGTCGTGTTGTCGCACAGGAACATGGTTGCCGGCGCGAAAAGTGTTGCACAGTATCTCGAGAATCGTCCGGACGATCGGGTATTGTCGGCGCTGCCACTTAGCTTCGACGCTGGTTTCAGCCAGCTTTCCACCGCGTTCCACGTCGGGGCCAGTGTTACCCTGATCAACTATCTGGTACCGCGAGACGTCATCACTGCCGTCGACAAGGGGCGCATCACCGGGCTTACCGCTGTGCCGCCGCTCTGGATACAACTGGCGCAGCTTGAATGGCCGGAAGGCGCCCGGGAAAGTTTGCGGTATATCGCCAATACTGGCGGCCGGATGCCCAAGGCGACGCTCGACTCACTGCGCGCGGCGTTACCCAAAACCCTGCCTTACCTGATGTACGGCCTTACCGAATCGTTTCGTTCGACTTACCTGCCTCCCTCCGAAATTGACCGGCGACCCGATTCCATTGGCAAGGCAATACCGAATGCCGAAGTGCTGGTAGTACGCGAAGACGGAACCACGTGCGCGCCGGGTGAGGCGGGTGAACTCGTGCATCGCGGTGCGCTCGTATCGCTTGGATACTGGAATGATCCCGAGAAAACCGCCGAGCGTTTCAAGCCGGCGCCCGGCCAGCCTTCCGGTCTCGTCATGCCGGAAATCTCGGTGTGGTCCGGCGACACCGTGAAAACGGACGAGGAAGGATTTCTGTACTTCATCAGCCGGCGCGACGAAATGATCAAGACGTCGGGCTATCGCGTAAGCCCCACGGAAGTCGAAGAAGTCGTTTATGCGACCGGGTTGGTTGCGGAGGTGGCCGCGCTCGGCATCCCTCATCCGGTGCTTGGCCAGGCGATTGTTGTCGTTGCAACGGCACGCGAAGGAGCGACGCTCGATACAGACGAGCTCCTGGCCCAATGCCGCGTGCAACTGCCTGCATTCATGGTCCCCGCACGCGTGAAAGTGGCGACGGGCAATCTGCCGCGCAATCCGAATGGAAAAATCGACCGCAAGTTGATCGCAGTCGAATTGCAGGATTTGTTCGGGGCGGGCGCGCAGACGTAAACGTGAGGAATGCCGAGCGGCGGGATGGATTTCGATGGGTATCGGTCGCCCCGTTTGCGCCAGGGTCGCACCGGATGCGACGCCGACCGTCGACCCGCACGCCTGCAAGCAGATACATTTATCGCGGAATTGAATCAAGCCTATGAGCAACGCAAAACCTACCCACGAATCGATGACCCAGTTCGCGGTGATCGACGATTGCCTGCAGATCGGGGGTATTCCGCTTACCCTGCTGGCAAAGCAAATTGGCCGCACGCCGTTTTATGCCTATGACAGTGGCCTGATCGCGCGTCGCGTCGAGCTGCTGCGCAAGCATATTCCGGCGGCCGTGCACCTGCACTATGCGATCAAGGCCAATCCCATGCCCGACGTCGTGAAGTATCTAGCCGGGCTCATGGATGGCCTGGACGTGGCCTCCGCGGGCGAACTCAGGATCGCAATTGCTTCTGGAATGAATCCGAAGGAGATCAGCTTTGCCGGCCCCGGGAAGACAGACGCGGAACTGGCGGAAGCACTGACGGCAGGCATCACCGTCAACCTCGAGTCGGAGCGCGAGATGGAGCGACTTGCCGCACTGGGTCGGCATCGCGACATTCGTCCCCGAGTGGCGGTGCGGGTCAATCCCGATTTCGAATTGAAAAGCTCGGGCATGAAAATGGGGGGAGGCCCGAAGCAGTTCGGAGTGGACGCGGAGCGCGTGCCCGCCATGCTTGCGCGCATGGGGCAATTGCCACTGGATTTTCAGGGTTTTCACATTTTCAGCGGATCCCAGAACCTGCGAGCCGACGCGATCGCGGAGGCCCAGGAAAAGTCGATTGCGCTGGCAATCCGGCTCGCGGAGCACGCACCATCGCCGCTGCGCGTGCTCAACATCGGTGGTGGTTTCGGCATCCCCTATTTTCCGGGCGAACGGTCCCTCGACATTGCGGCGGTCGGCACTAACCTCGCGAGGCTGATGGAAGGGGTGGCAAGACAGTTGCCGCAGGCCAGGGTAGTCATCGAACTGGGCCGTTACCTTGTGGGCGAATCCGGCCTGTACGTATGTCGTGTAATCGATCGAAAGATTTCGCGAGGCCAGGTGTTCCTGGTGACCGATGGCGGCCTGCACCACCATCTGGCAGCGTCCGGTAATTTCGGACAGGTGATACGAAAAAACTATCCTGTCGTGGTTGGCAACCGGGTGGTCGGGGACAAACGCGAAATTGCAAACGTAGTCGGTCCGCTATGCACGCCGCTCGATTTGCTCGCCGACAGCATGGATATGGCGGAAGCCGACGTAGGCGACCTGATTGCCGTGTTCCAGTCGGGGGCGTATGGCCTGACAGCGAGCCCGGCGGCATTTCTCAGTCATCCAGCGGCAGCAGAGGTGATGGTATGAACAACGTCAATAAGGGGCTCGCTGTTTCCGGCGTCGCCAGCGGGCACGGGCAATGAGTGGGATCTGCGGGTGGTTTCGCGGGAATAGCGCCGGATCGGTAAATCCGCAAACCATTGGAACAATGGCTGTCGCGCTCGGCCGCGGCGACGGTGCGTCGGCGCATGGTGCCTCCGCCGATTTCGGTGCCGTTGCGGCCACGGGCCGTGACGCCGATGTTTTCCAGGACGACAGGAGAATCGTGGCGGTCTGGGGTCGCGCGCGATTTGTCGACCCCGACCTGACCGCGATCGCTCAGCGCGAAGGCGTCGCTCGCGCGCTGGCTCAAGGCTACGCACGCAAGGGAACGGACATCCTCAAAGCGCTCTCGGGCACCTTCGCCATCGCGATCCTGGATCGGGAAACCGGCGAAGCGGTACTCGCAATCGACCGTGTCGGCATACAACCGCTTTGTTACGAGGTCGTCGCGGGTACGCTGGTCTTCTCGTCCACGCTCGATGCCATCAGCCTGTTTGCAGGCAGCAATGCCGGGATCGATCCACAGGCGATCTACGATTATGTCTATTTCCACATGGTGCCCGGGCCTCGTACCATCTATTCGAGTCGCAATCGCCTGCCTGCCGGGTCGTACCTGGTCTGGCGCAACGGCACGCTCGCAACGCGCCGCTACTGGGAAATACGCTACGACGAGAACGTGCAGCGGCCGATACCGGAACTGAAGAAGGAGTTTCTGGACACCCTTCGCGCGGGTGTCAGCGAAGCCGCGCAGGAAGGGTCGGTCGGAGCCTTCCTTAGCGGCGGCACCGACAGTTCCACGGTTGCCGGCATGCTGGGGGAGGTGACGGGGAAGCCAGCACGCACCTATTCGATCGGATTTGAGGCTCAGGGTTACGATGAGATGCATTACGCGCGCGTTGCCGCCCGTCATTTCGGAACGCAGCACCACGAATATTACGTAACGCCCGACGATATCGTGACGGCCGTACCGATGATCGCGGCGATCCATGACCAGCCGTTCGGTAATTCCTCCGCGGTGCCCACTTATTTTTGCGCGAAGCTCGCGAAGGACGATGGTGTCGATGTGCTGCTTGGCGGCGATGGCGGCGACGAACTGTTCGGGGGCAATGAACGGTACGCCAAGCAGTATCTTTACTCGCTTTACAGCGATCTGCCCGGACCCCTGCGCAAAGGGTTGATCGAGCCGGTCGCGTTTCTCTTTCCGGAAATCGGCCTCATCGGGAAAGCGCAGCGCTACATGAAAAATGCATCGCTGCCGATGCCGGCCCGATATGACACATACAATCTGCTCGAGCGTCTGGGGGCGGACAACATGTTCACCCCGGCATTTCTCGCTACGATCGACCAGAAACTACCGCGGGAAATGCTCGATAGCGCGTATCGGGATACGCAGGCTCGCTCGCTGGTGAACCGCATGCTGGCGCTCGATCTGAAATTCACGCTGACGGATAACGATTTGCCCAAGGTCGGCCGATCCTGCGAACTGGCTGGCGTCGATATCCGCTATCCGATGCTAGCCGATTCCGTCGTCGCGTTCTCGGCGTCCCTGCCGCCCAATCTCAAACTCAAGGGAACCCGGCTGCGGTATTTTTTCAAGGAATCGTTGCGCGGTTTCCTGCCCGATGAAATCCTGACCAAGACAAAACACGGTTTCGGATTGCCCATTGGGCCGTGGCTGCGTACCCACCGCCCCCTGCAACAACTCTCGCTCGACAGTCTTGCGGACCTGAAGAAGCGCGGAATCGTTCGTCCGGAATTCATAGACGAACTGACCTCGACGCGCGTCGCAAGTCACGCTGGCTACTTTGGCACGATGGTATGGGTATTGATGATGCTCGAGCACTGGCTAAAGCATCATCGCCTTGTGGTGTAAGATAAATCGCTTTCGAATCCCCGACTGATTTTGTGGCCGAGGTCGTTTCATGATGCAATCAATCCATTTCCCCGAGTTTGCGAACAGGTTTTTACGGCGGTTTTCCCGAGCTGCATTGATGTTCGCATTTCTCCAGGCGACGTACGCAGGCGCGGAAAATCGCGAGGAACTGGAACCGAATCTGGTTCGAATGCTCCCGGCGTATTGCAAGTACACGCAGTATTTTCGCCAGCGCCTGCCCGGGGGGAGCGACAGCGCGGAGATCGAGCGATGGACCGCGACACTCGGTCCCACCTTCAACCATATGCATCACTACTGTTTCGGTTTGATGGGGACCAATCGTGCGATGTATATGGCCCGCACTCGCCAGGAACGCACGTTCAACTTGAGCAACTCGATTACGGAGTTTGACTACGTCATCGAGAAAGCGCCCGCGAACTTCATCCTCCTTCCGGAAATGCTCACCAAGAAAGGCGAGAACCTGGTTCGCCTCGGGAAAGGGCCGCAGGGATTTCCCGACCTGCAGCGGGCCATCGAGCTCAAGCCGGATTATTGGCCTCCGTATGCCGCCATCAGCGATTACTTCAAGGAAGTCGATAACCTGCCACAGGCTCGTGAATGGCTGAAAAAGGGCCTGGCGGCCACCGACAATGCAAAAGCATTGGTCAGGCGCATGGCGGAACTGAACGAAGCCAAAGCCAAGCCTTAATTCGCTGCGGGTACCATCGCAGGACTGCTCGATTTACCTCGCCATTTGAAGGTACCGCCGCGCCAATCAAATGGCAAGGCGGAGCCTGTTCCACCAGGACCTAGGGAAGCTCTGAATTACCTATCTGCTAAAACCATTTCACCGCAGAGACGCAGAGAGCGCAGAGAAAACCGGGCAGAACAAATTGCGCTATATTCGTGCGGATTAGCACGTCGTTACCACTATCGCGCAGAATTGAAATCTTTGGAGCGCTCTCGCTTCTTTTCTCCGCGTTCCTCTGCGCTCTCTGCGCCTCTGCGGTGAAAAGGGTTTTTCAGAGCTTCCCTAGACGCGATTGAATGCCACGCCGGCGCGTGCCGCCGTGCCCTCGGCAGGTTTTGCCGCGGCAGCCCGGGCCACCAGAGCGCTGGCCATCAGAATGACGATCTCGTAGTACGGAAAATCCCAATAGGAAATGTTGACGAACGCACCCGCAGTGGCGTATCCCACCAGGCTGACCTGGATCGCGCGGGCCAGGCCGGCTTCCCACGTGGTGGGGGCGCCGTCGGGGCTCATCTTGATGATTCGCCGGGCCGTCATCCAGGCGGCCAATCCCAGCCACACGAACAACGCAAGGCCCACATAGCCGTGTTCACCCAGCATCTGGAAATAGATGCTGTGTGCCGCGTGGATGTCGGTGGGGTCGGGCGCATAGCGGGCGAAGGTCTTCGCTTCATAGGGTTCGAAGCCTCCACCCACTAACGGCCGGTCATTGGCAAGATTGATCGCCATGAGCCAGGTGTTGATGCGTCCCATGGCGGAAGTATCCTGTTCGTAGGTCCCGATGGTATCCATGCGCGATGTCCAGCTCGCCGGCATGAAGCCGATGGAAAGGATGATTGCCGGAAGCAGCAGCAGACCCAGTAGAATTTTTCTCTTGCTCTTGAACCACAGGAACAGGGCCATCATCATCAAGCCGACAAACGCACCCCGCGAAAAGGTGCCGAGGATAGCCAGGCCGCTCAGCAACATGGCGGCATAGAGGCCGAACCGGATCCACTTCGACGATACCGTGGTGCTCAGAAATTGCATGAGCGGGATGGTCATGATCAGCGCCGCGGCAATGGCGTTGTTGTCACTGAGAAAGGAATCGCCCGGAGGGCCGTAAACTTTCTCGCCGCCCCCCGCAAGCAGCGTGAATATACCGCCCTTTATCCCGTAGAACCCCACCGACGCGACGATGACCCAGAGAAAAATCTCCAGTTGTTTCCTGGAATGCAGGAGCGCCGCAGAGATCAGTATGAAGAGAAAAGTCTTCATGACTTCTTCCCAACGTACGAGTGCCGCGGCCGGCTCTAGCGCAAACAGCAGCGTAACCGTCATCCAGAACGGCAGGGCCATCAGGAGGAGGGTTATGCCGTTGATCGGGAGGCGCACCTGCTTCAGGTTCAGCAACATGCTAAACACGGTCACCGCGCCGACGATCATCGCGAACGGGAAATCGTTGGCGAATCCATACGCATAACGGTGCGGGCTGAAAATGCTGATCCATGCGAAAAGCAGCACCCCGGTCCATGGGTATTTGAATATCGGTGGAATCAAGCCAAAAATAACGATGGTGACCAGTACGTCTCTCATTTTTTCCCAGCCCTGAAATTTCGAAGGAATGACATTGTCTGCGAGGTGTTCAAGTTGGTGCCGAGCGCGCAACGTTCATGAGCAGCCGCAATCCCAGGCGACGCGGATCCTTGTGCCATGGGCCGAAGCGCGGTAACTGGAAAAAGTCACTGCGACCACTGGCAACGCCATGGGTCGTCGACACCGCGGCCGTGAAACCGGCTTGCTTGACCAGTTCCACGTCGCGCGGCTTATAGTCCCGGCCGGGCTTGCCATTCGGATAGGCAAAAAGAGTTACCGGTTCGCCCGTTATCTCTTCGAGACGATGCTTGCCGTCCACGATCTCGTCCCGAGCCTGACGATCGTCCAGCACAGCCAGGATCGGATGATTCACCGTATGACCGCCGATCTCCATCCCTTCATCATGGAGTCGCCTGATCTGCGCCGGGCGCATCATCAGGGTCTCGGGAAGAGTCGAACCCATGGCCGACGCGAGCTGTTGCACAAGTGCGTGGCGTTCGTCGGGCTGGAGGTATTTGATCCTCGTCAGCAACGCCTCGATCGACGCGCGCCGGCTTGTGCTGTCGTCGAAGCTGTAGGTATCCAGGCCCAGGCTGGTCAGGTCATGCGTCCCGGCGGGCGCACTTCTCACGGCCTCGATGACCACGTCGTTGAACATCATGCCGCCCGCTGAATAGCCCGTGGACACAAAGAATGTAGCCTTCAGGCCAAACCGCTTCAGTATCGGCAATGCTATCTGTTCGTTGTCCGCGTAGCCGTCATCGAAGGTGATGCAGGCAGCCCGCGCGGGCAGTGCGCCGCGCGCAAGCCGCTCGCAGGCTTCCCCGAGGGGCAGCACATTGAACTCGCTACTCAGCAGCGCCATATGCCGCTCGAATGTCTCCGCATCGATCGTGTCGTGCAGAATGGGATCCGGCACGGCGAGCGCTCTGTGGTACATCAGAATGGTCAGCCTTCCCCGGCTACCGCCGGGAGAGAGCAAATTGCCAGCAGTTCGGAACAATGCAACTCCTAAGCGGAAGGGAATGAATCCGCGACCATCGGCGAACGAAAGGGCTCTACCAGCATAGCCCCATCACCTTTGCGCGCAATGCCTCGGGCTTCGGCAGATTCACCAGGTCGAGAACAAGCTGGTCTTCGCGTACATGTCGTGCAAGTGACTCGAACGTCTTCGCGTCGTTCAGGCCAACCACGAGGACGTCCGATTCACCGATCACGCTCTCGATGTCGCCACGCATGAGCGATCCGATGTGGGGCACATGCTGCTCGATGAAACGCCGGTTGGCGCCAAGCAGGCGTGATAGGTGAACCTCCGGATCGTATACCAGCAGGCTCAAGCCCTTGCCGATGAACTGTTCCGCCACCTGTACCAGCGGACTCTCGCGTAGGTCGTCGGTTCCCGTCTTGAACGACAGACCGATCATTCCAACGCGGCGGCGGCCGGAGGCAAGCACCTTGGCGATGGCATGGTCGATGTGCAAGCGATTGGACGCGAGGATGTTGCCAAGCATCGGCATTTCCACGTCATGCCTCTTGGCGAAATACATCGTCGCTCGCAAATCCTTCGGCAAACACGATCCGCCGAATGCGAAGCCAGGCTTGAGATAGGCCGGCGAAATATTGAGCTGCTTGTCCTTGCACACCAGATCCATGACCTGGAAGGCATCGACGCCCAGGGCCTCGCACAGGCGCGCAGTCTCGTTGGCAAACGTAATTTTCAGTGCATGAAAGTTGTTGCAGCAGTATTTGACCGTCTCCGCGGCCCGGATCGACGTGGTAAGAATTTCGCAGGGAAGATGGCCGAACAGCTCGCGCAAGCGCGTGACCGGCGCCTCGGATCTGGCGCCGACGATGGTGAAGGGCGGTTTGTCGTAGTCCCGGATGGAAGTGCCCTCGCGCAGGAATTCAGGCTGGAAGCAAATGTGAAATCCCTCGCCATCGCGTTTTCCGGATTCCTTCTCGACGATCGGAAGCAGTACGTCTTCCACCGTACCTGGCACAAGCGTCGATCGGAAGATGAATATGTGCTCACCGGCTTTGTCACGCATCGCGCGCCCCAGATCGTGGGCGATCTTGATGATTGCGGACTGGTCCTGGCTTCCGTTCGCCGCCGAAGGCGTGCCGACGCAGATAAGCGAAACATCGGAATCCAGCACTGCCTGGATTACGTCGCTGGTGACGGAAAGCTTGCCACTCGCGGCGACATTCGCCATGAGATCGACCATGCCTTCCTCGACCACTGGTGTCTTGCCAGCCTTGATCAATTCGAGCTTGGTTTTGTCGATGTCCACACCGATTACGGTGTGCCCATCACGCGCCAGACATGCCAGCGAAACGGCGCCCACATACCCCAGACCGAAAATGCTGATTTTCATTTAATGCTCCACATATGATTCGTGACAAATAAAAACGTCAGTTCGTCCGGGTCAAACCGTGCGATCGAAATTTTTCGCAAGCGCGACTTGGCAACCAACTGCTCCATTTAATACCTACCGTATTGCAACGGCCGCTTTCGGCTCGACTGGCGCCGAAGGAATTTCAAGCGCCTGCAGACAAATTTGTTCGAACACTTTCGCAGCGCGCCGGGCCGACATGTTCTCCTCGACGTATTTGCGCGCCAGCGCGGAGAGGCGGGCGCTGCGCTCCCTGTCGTTTAGCAAGGAAAGTATGGCCGATGCCATATCGTCGGCAGAATCCGCTTCCAGGTAGTGGCGCCCGGGCTCAACTGGCAGTCCTTCAACGCCGATCCGCGTGGAAACGACAGGGCATCCCATCGCCATGGCTTCATAGACCTTGATGCGCGTTCCGCCGCCGACTCGCAGAGGAATCACGTACACGTGCGAATTGTGGGCGAAAGGGCGCACGTCGTCGACGAAGCCGGTGAACTCCCAGTTCAGGCCGCGGGACCGGGCGCGGTCCACGAGTGCCTGGGGAGGGCTGCGGCCTACGATTACGCAACGGGCCCGCGGCCTGGCTCGTGAGATGGATGGCCAGACCGACTCCATGAAGAACTCGACGCCGTCGATGTTGGCCATCCAGTCCATCGATCCGGTAAACACAACCGTTCCGCCGGCGGTATCCTCCAGGGGCGGACTTTCCTTGAATGTGAAGTAGCCGAGATCCACTCCGGTTGGAATGGTCGACACATTTTCTATTCCGTACATTTTCTGGAAATAATCCTTGTCACGCTCGGCTACCGCTACAACGGATGTGAACTGGCGCAGCAGCTCCCGTTCGTAGCGTTCCATCTTGGCGGCCTGGTCACGCCATATCGCTCGCTTCAATGCATTCTGCGCGATCTTCGCGTGACGATGGAATATCTCGACTTCGACGTTGTGCGTGAACATCACGCTGGGACACGGGTAGGGCGGTGGCGCAAGAACGGCTGCATGCGGAAAGTCGACCACCACGACGTCGGGGTGTCGTTCAAGTTCGCGTGCGATCTCGGCGCGTCCTGCCGCAGAGCCGTCGGTCGCGACCGCCACCGGTAGCGGCGAAATCAGATGGCGCATGCGGGTAAAGCGGAATAATCCGCCCCGCGTGGAGTCGGTCCAGCCTGCAAAGCGGTCCGAAACGCTTTCGATTTCCGCCGCATCTCCCGGTCGGACATGCAGGGGCAGGGGCGACGCGAGCGTGATTTCAAAGGCGCCGCCCTTGAGCCCGCGCAAAACGTTCACCGTGCGAATTTTGCCGCCGGAGTCGATCGGAAACAGATAACGCGTCGAGATAAACAGGAGTCGCAGGCGCTTGGTCATATCACTGATCCCACCTCGGGCGCGAGTCTTCCTTGCGCATTGCCGGAGGCGCTCATGCAGCGATCGATGATGCCATCCAGGCGTTGCATGGATTTGGGCCACGCGTGGTGAGACAGCATCCTTTCGCGACCGGCGACCGCAAGTCGCTGTCGTTCCACGACGTTGCCCAGGATGCCCAGGATGGCGTGTGCGTATTCTTCCGGTGTGGTGGCTGCCAGAAAGTGTTCGCCCGGCGTCGCATCCACCCCACCCGCCGCAATCCGGCTCGAGACGACCGGCACGCCCGAGGCCATGGCTTCCAGAATCTTGTTCTGCGTGCCGCGTGCAATGTTGAGCGGGGCCACCATCAGCGCGGAGCGCAGCAGGTAAGGGCGCACGTCGGGAACCGGGCCGGTCACGGTGACGCCCGGAAGCTCGCCGAGTTTCTTCACCGCGGGCGATGGATCCGCGCCGACGATCAGCAGCTTGACGTTCGGTCGCTTGGCCCGCAGCAACGGAAGCGTATTCGCACAGAAATCGAACATGCATTCCTGATTGGGGTAGTAGTCCATGCGGCCAACGAAGCTGATGGTGTTCGCTTCGTAAGGCTCAGTGGTTGGCGCGAAGTAACCGTTGTCGACGCCGTTCGGAAACCAATCTGTCGCGACCCCGGTGCCATAGTCCTCGAGTGTCTGCCATTCGGCGCGAGTGGTTGCCGTGCACAAATCGAATTTTTTCGCCAGGCGTCGCTCTTCGCGTGCGAGCTTTGTGGCTTCGAGCCAGTAGCCTGCCGAGAGGGGAAATGGTTTGGCGTCCGCGTATTCCATCCACTTCCGGGAATCCATGTCGCCGAAATCGAGGATCTTCGGAATGTCCCGCACGTTGGCGACGTACTGCGCGACTGACGAGCAATGCACGAAGATCAGGTCGAACCGCTCGCTCGCCAGTTGCTCCCGCACGCGATTAGCCAGCGTCCTCGAGTAGAAGTATCCCATTGAGGAAGGAACAGGCGTCGGCAGGCGCACGAGCATGCGCGCGACCTGGACCGGTGTGCTGACTTGGGCCATTTCGTAATGTTTGCAATAGGGCGCAATTCCAGCGCCTTCCAGTGCTTCGTCGTCAGAACGGGCAAGCGACGCGACGGTCACCTCGTGGTTGGCCGCGAGGTGCTTGATCATGTTGAAGGGCCGGATTTTTCCGCCGCGCTTGGGCGGGAACGGAAACCGGTGACACACGTACAAGATTTTCACGCCAGCATCGCTTTCAGTTCGGAGGTCACGTCATCGGCCGCCCTGTTGTCCAGATACATGCGCGACCAGATTTCGAGGTTGAGCAGTGCCAGCAAGCGATCGGTGCCATCGATACGATTGGCTTCGTGCATGCCGATCAACTCCTGAACTGCGGGAAAGTGAAACAGACCGCGGCTCTTGACCACGGATTCCGACAACAAGCCGCGCACGAGCGGGGCCAGGTCCTGCTTGAGCCAGGCCCCCATCGGCGTGCCGAAGCCGCGTTTTTTCCGCTCCAGGATATCGCGTGGCAACAGGCCGGAAACCGCTTCCTTCAGAATGTGTTTGAGTCTGCCACCCTTGAGCTTGACCGACTCCGGAATGCCGGCGGCGAGTTCGACCAGTTCATGATCGAGCAGCGGTACGCGACACTCGAGCGAGGTCGCCATGGTCATCTTGTCCGTGAGCATCAACAAATCGTCCGGCAGTTGCGTTTCAGCGTCCACGGCCAGCATGCGGTTCAGCGCGTCGTCGCCGCCGGCCTGGCGGAACGCAGTGGTAATAACGTCCGGTTGCGAGGTGGAGTTGAGGCAAAGCAGGCTCTGTACTTCCTGTAGCGTAAATACCTGCAGGTATGCGCGATAACGCTCCTCGAATGGCAATTCGGCGGTGGCCAGAAATCCTTTGGCGAGGCGGGAATAGTTGAGGAGCGTCGAGTGCCGGTCGCTCGGCAGGCGCTCCCCCAGCTTCCCCGCTACGCGTCGCATCCAGCCCGGCAGGCGCTCATACTGCCGCTGGTAATGATTTCCCATGTAACGCCGGTAGCCCCCGAACAATTCATCTCCACCCACGCCGGAAAGGATCACGGTCACATCGCGACGTGCAAACTCGGAAACGAGGTAGGTCGTAATGAAAGCCGTGTCACAGACCGGCTCGTCCATGTGCCAAAGCAGGCGCGGCAGCAATGAAACGACATCGGGCCGCACCACGATCTCACGGTGCTCCGTGTGGAACAGGTCGGCGACCCGGCGGGCATGGGGTAACTCGTTGTAGAAATCGTCGGCCGCAGTGCCTTTGAATCCGATAGCGTACGTCTTGATGGGCCGGTCGCTATGGGCCGCCATGAGGCCGACCACGGCGCTGGAATCGATGCCGCCGGAAAGAAATGCACCGATTGGTACATCGCTGACCATCTGCATGCGTACCGATTCATCGAGTCGGGCGCGAACCCGCTCGATCCAGTCGTGCTCACTCACGGTCTTGTCGATCACGGGAGAGATGTGCCAGTAGCGGCGCTCTTCCACGCGACCGCGTTCGATCGTGAGCAGGCTCGCCGGCGGCAGCTTGGTGATCCCGCGAAAGATCGACTGCGGCGCGGCCACATAACCCAGGTTGAGATAGGAGTGCAGGGCGGAGGGATCGAGTTGCGTCGGAACCCCGGGCAACGCAAGCAATGCCTTCGCTTCCGAGGCGAACGCAATGCGATCTGCATCGCGGTAAACATATATCGGTTTGATGCCGAGGCGATCGCGACCGACGATCAGGCGTTGGCGGCGCACGTCCCAGAGCGCAAAGCCAAACATGCCATTCAGCTTCTGCAGGAAATCGTCACCGTATTCCGCGTAGCTGTGCAGGAGGACCTCGCTGTCCGAGGAGGTCTTGAAGCGATGGCCTCGTGCAACGAGTTCCTCTCTCAGTTCTCGATAGTTGTAGATCTCGCCGTTGCAGACCAGCCACAAAGTTCCGTCTGCGTTTGAAAGCGGTTGATGGCCGCCTGCGAGGTCGATGATCGAGAGACGCCGCATGCCGATCGCGCAAGGACCGTCGACATGAAGGCCTTCGTCATCGGGCCCGCGATGCACGGTAAGGCGACCCATGATGGGCATGAGCGCCGGGTCAGCGGGCGTGCCGTCGAGCTTGATGATGCCGTAGATGCCACACACGTCAGAATCCCGTAGTTGGTTCAGTTGCGACGCGACCTGCAGTCCCCTCGGAGAGGATGCGACCGAAGAGTTCCAGCTGGCCCGCGGTCGTCGCGTCCCAACCAAATCCTTCCACATAGCGCCGTGTTGCTGCGCGAGCCGGCGGGCTGGTGAGCAACTTCCGCACCGCGCTCGCCAGCGCTTCCGGCGTGCGCGCCTTCATCAGCAGGCCCGCTGCCGGTGCCGCCACGACTTCAGGACTGCCCCCTACTGCAGTGGCGATCACGGGCGTTCCGCAAGCCATCGACTCCAGTAGCACGTTGGCCATGCCTTCGCGGCTCGATGCGAGTACAAGGGCGTCGGCCGCAGCATAGTAGTGGCGCAATTCCATCTGGGGCAGCGAACCGGCGAAGGATACACGGTCACCCAGGGCCAATTCCTGCGCCAGGGAGGCCAGCGCGTTGCGTTCGGGCCCGTCTCCCGCAATGACAAGATCCAGGTCCGGCAAAAGCTTCAGGGCGCGAATGGCAATGTCGTGACCCTTCAGCGGAATCAAATGGCCGACCGACAGCAGGGTAGTTCGTTTGAACCCGAGACGGTTACGCGAGCTGTCCCGATCGGATTCGCAGAAAAACTGCAGGTCCACACCGTTTCGCAACACTTCAATGCGCTCACCGGGCGCACCCAGCGCGAGCAGCTTGTCCCTTAGTGCGCCGGCCACGGTGACCATGCCCGCGGCGTTGCGTGCAGCCCACTGGATCATCCGTCGGGGGATCCGGTAACCGGATATCAGGTTAACGTCGGATCCGCGCGCGGTGATGACCACGGGTTTTCCGAAGTGCTTCCCCAACAATACGGCAGCGATACCGTCGGGATAAAAATAGTGTGCGTCGATGAGATCGAAATCGTACCCGTTCTTGATGATGGCGCTGATCGCGGAGCGGGCACCGGCTGCCAGCAGGAACGGAGCCAGGCTCATGCCGACCTTCGGCAGGATCGCGTAACGAGGATGCGCCACGTCGATTCCATGGCGGTGCTCTTCGCGTGGAACCTTCGCAAAGGCCGCGTAGTCTCCGAATCGCGGATTGGCTGATGGAAACCATGGCACCGGCGCGACTACCTTCGATTCGACCTTCCCGCTGGCAAGCAGGTGTCGCAGCCGGGCCTCCACGAAGATGCCGTGGCCAGGACGTATGGCGTTCGGGTAGAGCGTGCTGAACGTAAGGATCTTCATGCGCGCCGATTCCCCAGTGCCGCGGGCGGGCAGGCGTCCTTCACGTTTTCGCAGGTATCGATCAGCTGTTCCATGCTTGAGGGGGGCGGATCGAGTCAACCGGCGGTCGCAAGCGCCGCACCGGAACTGTCTGCTCCCATGACATTGCGCAGGAACGACTCGAACATGAGCAGCGTCCACAAGGGCGTGCTGTAGTCCGCCCGACCGGACTGATGGTCGTCCACCAGGCGGCGCAGATAAGGCGTATTGAACCAACCCGTATCCGCCAGCACCGGGCCGAGCACGGCTTTTCGCACAGACTCCCGCAAAGGCCCGCGGAACCATTGGGCGAGGGGAACGGCGAAGCCCATTTTTTTTCGATACAGAATTTCCTGAGACAGGTAGGGCTCGAGGGCCTTTTTAAGCAACACCTTTCCCTCTCCGTCGCGTAATTTCAAATCGGGCGGCAGGCTGGAAAGCCATTCCACGAGCGGATGATCCATGAGCGGCTCGCGCACCTCAAGTGAATGGGCCATGCTGGCCCGGTCGACTTTGGTGTTGATGTCCCCGACCAGGTATGTCTTGAAGTCCAGATACTGGACGAGCGACAACGGATGGTCCGAAGGGGCGCGCGCGGCGTGGCGCTTGAGCACCTCGACCGCCGTATAGCCTTGCAACTCGCTGCGAAAACGCGGGGTGAACAAGTTGCGGCGCAAACCATCATGCATCATGGAGACGCTGTGAAAATAGGCTTCGACCGAATTGCGCGCGAGGGCCTGGAATGTCGACTTCGCGCGGAATATGCGCGGTGCCCAATCCGCCTTCGGATACACCCAGCCCAGCAATCCGAACACGGACTGGCGCAACGCCAGCGGCATGCGCGAACGCACCTGCTCTTCGTTCATGTGCCAGCGATAACGTCGATAGCCGCCGAAACTCTCGTCGCCCCCGTCGCCCGAGAGCGCAACTTTCACGGTTTTTCTGGCGAGCTCGCACACGCGATAGGTGGGCATCGCCGAACTGTCGGCATAGGGCTCGTCGTACAACGTCGCCAGGCGATCGACGAGACTGAAGTCATCGGGGTCCACCTGGTCGACATGGTGCTGCGTGTGGTAGCGATCGGCAACGGCTTGCGCGTAAGTCGATTCGTTGTAGGCTGGATCGCCAAACGAAATCGAGCAGGTGACCACGGGATCCGCAGATATGCCCGACATCATCGCCACGACTGCGCTCGAATCGACGCCGCCGGACAGAAATGCGCCGAGGGGCACATCCGCGATCATGCGCAGCTTTACGGATTCGCGCAGGCGCCCGATCAATTCCTCGCCCGCGTCCTGTTCGCTGATCGAAGGACCGGGTTTGAATGGCACATCCCAATACTCCACTGGCGCAGCGACCGGTTGGCCGCGTTTCACGACCAAAGTGTGTCCGGGAGAGAGCTTGTATACGTCTTTGAAGATCGTATGGGGTTCCGGGACGTAGCCGTAGGCGAAATAATTCTCCACCGCCACGGGATCGATGACCCGCGGCAGCCCGGGATGAATCATGAGCGCCTTGAGCTCCGAGCCGAAGAGCCACAGGCCGTCCGGCAGCTCGGCGTAATACAGGGGCTTCACGCCCAGGCGGTCCCGGGCGAGAAACAGCGTCTCCTGATTCCGATCCCACAACGCAAAGGCGAACATGCCGCGGAATCGCGTAACGCAGGCAGGGCCCCATTGCTCCCAGCCGTGCACGATGACTTCGGTGTCGGAACGGGTGCGGAAAGTATGTCCGCAGTCCATCAGCTCTTTCACCAGTTCCTGGAAGTTATATATTTCGCCGTTGAACACGACGGCAACACTGCCATCCTCGTTGTAAAGCGGCTGCTGTCCGGTCGAGAGGTCGATAATGGAGAGTCGACGATGCGCGATTGCAACGCCAGGTTCCAGATGAACGCCTCCCGCATCGGGTCCACGATGATGCAGTGAAGAGTTCATGCGATCGACCAGGCCGCGATCGATGTCACGGCGGTTCCTGCTGTCGAATATGCCCGTGATGCCACACATCTG
>JBDTTE010000026.1:0-23029 GCA_039930785.1 Betaproteobacteria bacterium
ATGCCGCGGGTTGCGCCGGTGATGAACACGGTTTTTCCCTTCAGCGCCGACATCCGGGTCTAAATCAAGCGCTCACCGCAGAGGACGCGGAGGACGCAGAGGGAAAACAATCTTGATGAGAATACTGCCACCCGTCGAACATGGAGCAAAACCGCGGTTCGTACTCTTTGTTCATGTTTCCTCCGTATTTCCTCTGCGTCCTCCGCGTACTCCGCGGTAAGCGCGTGGAATCTATTGTCCGGTAAAAACCGCTTTGCGCTTTTCGACGAATGCCGTCACGCCTTCTTGCAAATCCCCACCGCGCGCGCAGCGCGAGAAGGCCTGCAACTCCTGCTCCATCTGGGCTTCGAGCGAATCCAGTGAACCATTGACCAGGTGCTTGGCTTCGGCGAAGGCGCGCGTAGGGCCGGATGCGAGCCGTTTGGCAATTCGCAAAGTCTCCTCGGCGAGCTTGTCGTCCGGCACGACCCAGTTGACCAGGCCGAACGCGAGCGCCGTCTGCGCATCGAAGCGATCCGGCAGCATGATCATCTCCATGGCCTTCTTGTAACCGACAAGGCGTGGCAGAAAATACGTGCTGCCGCCGTCTGGGCTCGCGCCGATGTTCGCATACGCCAGGGTGAATCGCGTGCCCGCAGCGGCGACGGCCAGATCGGCGGCGCACATCAGGCTGAAGCCCGCGCCCGCGACTGCGCCATGCACGCTTGCCAGCACCGGTTTGCCCATGCGACGCAGCGCCAGGAACGCCGCATGCATCTCGCGGCCCCAGGTCACGATCAGTTCCGGCAACTCGGCGAGATGCTGGTGGAAGACGGCGACGTCGCCGCCCGCCATGAAGGCGCCGCCCTCGCCCTTGATGATGACCGCGCGTACCGCGGGATCCTTTTCGAGGCGCTCCGCTGCCGGCCGCAGTTGCTGCATCATTTCCCCATCCATCGCATTGAGCACATGCGGACGGTTCAATGCGATGGTCGCAATGCCCTCGGCTATCGATACCTTGACGACTTCGCTCATGCCGCGGTCTTGTGCGGGGTGGCGCTGGCCAGCGCGGTCACGCTGGCGGTTTCACGTACGGCCTGGGTGCGACCGATGTCATGCGGGAAATCATCGACCATGATGCAGGCGCGACGCAATTGGCTGTACTGCTGGAATTGCACTGCTTCGGCCGGGCTGACGATGCCCTTTTCGACGGCAGCCGCGACCAGCGCCTGCTCCGTCAGGCCCGCGATAACATGCGCTTTCGAGGCGTTGCGTATTCTCGCTTCGATCGCTTCGGCTGCCGGTGCCGCCTGCATGGCGAGCTCGAGGCGTCCGACGGCATCGTGCTCGGTGCGCTGGATGAATACATTGGAAGTAAGGCGCTCGCGCGTGGGCGTCGATTCGAGCAGCAGCTTGGCGATCTCGTGTCCGAGCCGATCCGGCGGCGGCGTGAACGCCCTGCCCAGCGGGAACACGATGAAGCGCAGCAGCGAGCCGGTTACGCGACCCGGGAAGTTTTCGAACACACCGTAAAAGGCGTCCTGTATGCGAACCAGGCAATCATCCAGCGTCCACTTCACCAGGGGCAGGTCGACACGCGGCCGGCCGTCGTCCGCGAAGCGCTTCAACACGGCCGACGCGATGTAGAGCTGGCTCAGGATGTCGCCGAGGCGCGCGGATAGTTTTTCGCGACGCTTCAGCTCGCCGCCGAGAAACAGCATGGCGATGTCCGCAGAAAACGCGAAACCCGCGCACAACCGCGTGAGCTGGCGCGTGTAGGACCGCAGTTCATGCGCGCCCGCCGCGCTCGTCATGCGCGCGCCGGTTAAACCCTGCCACAGCGAGCGTGTGGCGTTGCACAGGACGAACCGCGCATGGCCCCAGAACGCCGCGTCGAATTGCACGCGACCGAGTTTGACGTCCGGATTGCGCGTGGCCGCGATTTCGCTCAGCACATAGGGATGGCAGCGGATGGCGCCCTGGCCGAAAATCATCATGCTGCGCGTCAGGATGTTCGCGCCTTCCACAGTGATGCCGATCGGAATCTGCTGGTAGGCGCGACCCAGATAATTGTTCGGTCCCAGGCAGATGCCCTTGCCGCCGTGCACATCCATCGCATCGTTGACGACTTGGCGGCCACGCTCGGTGCAGTGATATTTGACGATTGCGGAAATGACGGACGGTTTCTCACCGAGGTCGACCGCGCCCGCCGTCATGGTGCGCGCGGCATCGATCGCGTAGGTGTTGCCGGCAATGCGCGCCAGCGCTTCCTCGATGCCTTCGAACTTGCCGATCGCGATCTTGAACTGGTTGCGCACTCGCGCATACGCGCTGGTCGTGCGCAGCGCGAGTTTCGCCGCCCCGGCGCTGGACGACGGCAGCGAGATCGAGCGACCGGCCGCCAGGCATTCCATCAACATGCGCCAGCCCTGCCCCGCGTGTTCCTGGCCGCCGATGACCCACTCCATCGGAATGAAGACGTCGCGGCCGGAGTTCGGACCATTCATGAATGAGGCGTTCAGCGGAAAATGGCGACGCCCGATGTTCACGCCGGGATGCGACGTGGGAATCAGCGCGAGCGTGATGCCGATGTCTTTCTGCGTGCCGAGCAAACCGTCCGGATCGTGCAATTTGAACGCCAGTCCCAGCAAGGTCGCCACCGGTCCCAGCGTGATGTAGCGCTTCTCCCAGGTGAGGCGGATACCGAGCACTTCGCGGCCTTCGTGCAATCCTTTGCATACCACGCCGAAATCGGGAATCGAACCGGCGTCCGATCCCGCTTCCGGACCGGTCAGCGCGAAGCACGGCATTTCCAGCCCTTTGGCCAGGCGCGGCAGATAGCGGTTCTTCTGTTCGTCGGTGCCGTAGTGCAGCAGCAATTCGGCAGGTCCAAGGGAGTTTGGCACCATCACCGACACGCAGGCCGTGGCGCTGCGCGTCGCGAGCTTTTGCACGACCTGCGAATGCGCGAATGCGGAGAACCCCAGTCCGCCGTACTGGCGCGGGATGATCATGCCGAGGAAGCCGCGATCCTTGATGAACTGCCAGACGTGCGGCGGCAGGTCGTTCAGTTCGTGGGTGATCTCCCAGTCGTCGCACAGGCGGCAAAGTTCTTCCACCGGTCCGTCGACGAAGGCCAGCTCTTCGGGCGTCAATCGCGGCTTCGGCGTGCTGAACAGCTTGTGCCAGTTCGGCCGCCCGCTGAACAATTCCCCGTCCCACCAGACCGTGCCAGCGTCGAGCGCTTCCTGCTCGGTCTGCGAAACCTGCGGCAATGCCTTGCGAAACCAGTTGAACAAGGGGTCGCTGATCAGGGCGCGACGCAAGGGCGCGATTGTCAGCAACGCCGCCACGATCAGGAATACGGTCCAGAGGGTCGCCTTGACCGCGCCACCGAGGCCAGACCAGAGGGTGAGCGCTCCCAGAAAAACGGCCACGCCAATCACCCAGGCCACGGCGCCCGCGCGGGCGTAGGCAAAAATCCAAAGCACTGCCGCGGCGGCAACAAGCCAGATCATGGCGCTCATAGCGTTCTCCTCATGGGTTCGGTAGCGCGTCTCGTGCCACTTTTCGACCGGCCAATTCTGGTTTGGTTTGCGCAAGGCGTGACGCCCGCGACTGCAGGGGAAGGACGGGGATAGTGCGGCGCATGAGCATGACGACCGTGCAGGGTTCTTCCCTTCGAGGTTGCATGTGATCCGCTTCCGGAAATCTTGGTCGCCCGGTACGCGCGCCAGGATTGAGTCTCCTGCGCCGCATCATTTTTCGGTTCTGCTTCTTCGCTAACGACCTTTACGACGACCTGCTTGAACTGGATGTCCGAACGGCGGCACCGGGAGCGCTCAAAATTGCGCTTCCTCCAACGCCAGCACGCTGCCCGAGCCATGGACGATTTCGTGTTTGAAGGCGGCCGCCAGCGGCAGAACGTGTTCGGCAAAATATCGCGCAGTCGCCAGCTTTGCGCGATAAAAATCGTAGTCCTCGCTGTTGTCGTCGAGACGCGCCTTGGCGATCAGCGCGGCCCGCGCCATCTGCCAGCCTCCCGCCACGACGCCGAAGAGCTTGAGGAAAGGAACGGCGCCGGCCGACGCCGCTTTCATATCCGCTGGATAGGTCGCCAACAGCCAATCGGTCGATTCAGCAAGCGCCGCCACGCCTTCTGCCAGCGCGCGCCGGATGACCGCCAGCGCGGGATGGCCGGCCTTTGCCAGTTCGGCGTCGACCGCACGCATTTCCGCGATCAGCAGCTTGATGGTCGCGCCCTTTTCATAGGCCACCTTGCGTCCGACCAGGTCGTTGGCCTGGATGCCGGTTGTGCCTTCGTAAATGGTCGTGATGCGGGCATCGCGCAGGTATTGCGCGGCGCCGGTTTCCTCGATAAAGCCCATGCCGCCGTGCACCTGCACGCCGGTCGATGCGATCTCGATGGATTGTTCGGTACACCAGCCTTTGACGACCGGCGTCAACAAATCGAACATGGCCTGGTGCTTTGCACGTTCGGCCTTGTCGGGATGCAGCAAGGCTTTATCCAGATGCGCGGACGCCAGGGTAGCCAGCGCGCGCATGGCCTCGGTTTGCGCCTTCATGCTCATCAGCATGCGCCGCACGTCAGGGTGATGGATGATGCTGACCCGCTCGCCCGACTTCACGCCAATTTCCCGGCCCTGGATGCGGTTGCGCGCGTAGTCGAGCGCGTGCTGGTAAGCGCGCTCCGCAATGGCAACCCCTTCGATGCCGACTTCGAGGCGTGCGAAGTTCATCATCGTGAACATGAACTCCAGGCCGCGGTTTTCCTCGCCGATCAAATAACCGACCGCGCCCTCGCCGTCGCCATACGCCATGACGCAAGTCGGGCTGCCGTGGATACCGAGCTTGTGTTCGATGGAGACGCACTTGACGTCGTTACGCTCGCCGAGGCTGCCGTCTTTATTGACCAGGAATTTCGGCACGACGAACAGCGAAATGCCCTTGACGCCTTCCGGCGCATCCGGCGTGCGCGCGAGCACCATGTGGATGATGTTCTCCACCATGTCGTGCTCGCCCCAGGTGATAAAAATCTTGGTGCCGTGGATGCGGTAGTGATCGCCTTCGGGGGTGGCGCGGCTGCGCACCGCGGACAAGTCGGAGCCAGCCTGCGGTTCCGTGAGGTTCATCGTGCCGGTCCACTTTCCGTTCACAAGATTCGGCAGGAAAGTGTCCTTCTGTGCGTCCGATCCATGGCGCATGAGGGCGGCGACCACGCCGGCGGTCAGCATCGGACACAGGCAGAACGACATGTTCGCCGAATTCCACATTTCCGATGTCTGCGTGGAAAGGATATGCGGGAGGCCCTGCCCGCCATACTGGGGATCACAAGCCAGTCCGGTCCAGCCGCCCTCCGCGAATTGCTTGAATGCGGCGCCGAATCCCGGCGCTGCCGTCACGCCTTTGTCGCTCCACTTCGCGCCGGTGACGTCGCCGCCCCGGTTCAGCGGGTCCAGCACGCCCGTCGCAAACTTGCCGGCTTCTTCGAGCACCGCGTCGACCACGTCCGGCGTCAGGTCCTCGCATCCCGGCAACGCCGCGATGTCGTCCATCCCGATCAATTCCTTGACCGCGAATTTCATGTCGCGCAGGGGGGCGCCGTAGGTGGACATTTCTTACTCCTGAAAGCAATACTTAAATTTCACCGCAGAGACGCAGAGAGCGCGGAGAAGATCGTAATTCAGAATAACGTTCTGCAACTCCAGAACTCGATCGCCGCTAGTCACATCGACGATCCATGTCCTGGCTTTTCCTCTGCGTTCTCTGCGCCTCTGCGGTGATAGTTCTTGATCTATAGCGCGCCGGTCAGTTCGGGCACCGCCTGGAACAGGTCCGCAACGAGGCCGTAGTCGGCGACCTGGAAAATCGGCGCCTCCGCATCCTTGTTGATAGCCACGATGACCTTGCTGTCCTTCATGCCGGCCAGGTGCTGGATCGCACCGGAGATGCCCACGGCGATATACAGCTCCGGCGCGACGATCTTGCCGGTCTGCCCGACCTGGTAGTCGTTGGGGACGAAACCCGAATCCACCGCGGCGCGCGATGCGCCGACCGCCGCGCCCAGCTTGTCCGCGAGCGCCTCGAGGATCTTGAAATTCTCGCCGTTGCCCATGCCGCGACCGCCGGAGACGATGGCTCGCGCGGACGTCAATTCCGGGCGCGCCGACTTCGTCAGTTCCTGGCCGATCATCGTCGACAACCCGCTGTCGGGGCCCGATGCGATATTTTCGATCGTGGCCGAACCTCCGGTGGCCGGCGCTGCGTCGAAGCCGGTCGTTCGAACCGTGATCACTTTGATCGGATCGGACGATTGCACCGTGGCGAGCGCGTTGCCCGCATAGATCGGACGCACGAATGTATCCGGCGATTCGACCTTGATGATGTCCGAAACCTGGGCCACGTCGAGCAGCGCGGCCACGCGTGGCATCACGTTCTTACCTGAACTCGTCGAGGGCGCCAGCACGTGGCTGTATTCCCTGGCGAGCGACACGATCAGCGCGCCGAGACTCTCGGCCAGTGAGTGGGCGTAGTGGGCAGCGTCCGCAACGAGCACCTTGCGCACGCCGGGGATCGCCGCGGCCGCAGCGGCGGCGGCGGCGCATTGGTGGCCCGCAACGAGTACATCGATGTCGCGACCGATCTTGCCCGCCGCGGTGATGGTGTTCAGGGTTGCCGGCTTGACCGCGGCATTGTCGTGTTCAGCAATGACCAGGATAGCCATCAGATGACCTTCGCTTCGTTTTTGAGTTTTTCGACGAGCTCTTGCACGCTCTTCACCATCTTGCCGGCGCTGCGCTTCGGTGGCTCCTGCACTTTCAGCGTCTTGAGGCGCGGCGCAACATCGACGCCAAGCGCATCGGGCGTCGTCGTTTCGAGCGGCTTCTTCTTCGCCTTCATGATGTTCGGCAAAGTCACGTAGCGCGGCTCGTTCAGGCGCAAATCGGTAGTGACGACCGCGGGTAGCTTGACCGAAATCGTCTCCAGGCCGCCGTCGACTTCGCGGGTGACATCAGCGGCGGCGCCGTTGATTTTCACTTTCGAGGCGAATGTAGCCTGCGACCAGTTCAACAGCGCGGCGAGCATCTGGCCGGTCTGGTTGGAATCGTCATCGATGGCCTGCTTCCCCATGATCACGAGGCCGGGCTGTTCCTTGTCGACGATCGCTTTCAGGAGCTTCGCCACGGCCAGCGGCTGAATCTCGACGGCGGTCTCGACGAGAATGGCCCGGTCCGCACCAATCGCCAGCGCCGTACGCAGCGTTTCCTGCGATTGCGCCGTGCCGATCGAAACGGCGACCACTTCCGTCGCCGCGCCCGCTTCCTTCAGTCGCATGGCCTCCTCGACGGCGATCTCGTCGAACGGGTTCATCGACATCTTGACGTTGGCGGTTTCCACGCCGGAGTTGTCCGGCTTGACCCGCACCTTCACGTTGTAATCCACCACCCGTTTGACCGGAACCAACACCTTCATTTCGTGAACCTTCGCTGATCTGGAAAGATTGCGGATTCTACCGCAGCGAGATCAAAACCTTTCACCGCAAAGACGCAGAGAGCGCGGAGAAGTACGAAACCTCAACACGCGATGAATGACATTTACCCGTCGATCGAGCATCTGGATAGCGGCCTTGTTGATTTTGTCCTTCTCCGCGTCCTCTGCGCCTCCGCGGTGAAATTGCTTTAAACGCCTTTCGCCCGTTCGCGCAGCACGTTTTTCTGGATTTTCCCGGTCGAGGTCTTCGCCAGCGGCCCAAATATGACCGTGCGCGGGCATTTGAAGCGCGCGAGCCGGCCGCGGCACCACTCGATGATTTCCTGTTCGGTCACGGCCGGCGCACCGGATTTCAGCATGACGAAGGCGCACGGTGTCTCGCCCCATTTCTCGTCGGGTTTTGCCACGACGGCCGCCTCGAGTACATGCGGGTGGCTGTACAGCACGTCCTCCACTTCGATCGTGGAAATATTCTCCCCGCCGGAGATGATGATGTCTTTCGAACGGTCCTTGATTTTCACGTAGCCGGCGGCATCGATGACCGCGAGATCGCCGGTGTGGAACCAGCCACCCGCGAACGCCTCCGCGGTCGCTTCCGGGTTCTTGAGATACCCCTTCATGGTGATGTTGCCGCGAAAAAAGATCTCGCCCATGGTCTGGCCGTCGCGCGGGACCGGTTGCATCGTTTCCGGATCGAGCACATCCATGCCTTCCTGCATTTCATAACGCACGCCCTGCCGGCCGTTGAGTTCCGCGCGTTTCGCCGCCGGCAGCGCATCCCATTCCGGATCCTTGGCGCAAACCGACGCCGGCCCGTAAACCTCGGTCAGGCCGTAGACATGGGTCAGGTCCACACCCAGTTTTTCCATGCCTTCGATGATCGCCTGGGGTGGTGCCGCCCCGGCCACCATGGCCGATACCTTGTGGTCCAGGCCCGTCCGCAAGTAGGCCGGTGCGTTGATCAGCATGTTGTGGACGACCGGCGCCCCGCAGAAATGGGTGACCTTGTGCCGGCGAATGAGATCGAAAATCGGTTGGATCTCCACGCGTCGCAGGCAAACGCTGGTACCGCCCAGGGCCGCCAGGGTCCACGGAAAACACCAGCCGTTGCAGTGGAACATCGGCAGGGTCCATAGATAAACCGGGAAATGCGGCATCGCCCAGGTCACGATGTTGCCAACCGCGTTCAGGTAGGCCCCCCGATGGTGGGTCACCACGCCTTTCGGGTTGCCGGTGGTCCCGGAGGTATAGGAAAGGGCAATGGCGTTCCACTCGTCTTGCGGTAGTTTCCAGGCGAAATGCGGATCGCCGCCCCCGAGAAACGCTTCGTAGTTTGTGCTTCCCAGGAGGTCGCCACCCGTTGCCAGGGGGTCGTCGATATCGACGACCGTCAGGTCACGCCGGACCTGCTTCAAGGCGGCAGCAACCGTGGCAGAAAATTCCCGGTCGGTCAGCAGAACCTTCGCCTCGCCGTGGTTGAGCATGAAGGCGATCGCGTCCGCGTCGAGCCGGGTATTGAGCGTATTCAGGACGGCGCCGGTCATCGGGACGCCAAAATGTGCTTCGTACATGGCCGGCGTATTGGGCGCCATGACCGCGACGGTATCGCCGGCGCCAATGCCGAGCTTCACCAGCGCGGAGGCAAGTTGCCGGCAGCGACGGTAGGTGCGGGCCCAGGTTGCGTTGTACTCCCCGTGGATGACCGCGATGCGTTCCGGAAAGACCTCGGCGGTGCGGGCCAGGAACGACAAGGGCGAGAGGGGGGCAAAGTTGGCCGGGTTGCGATCCAGGCCGGATTCATAGGGATTGGGGCTGCTGCGGTTCAAGGTCACTCCAGAATTCCCGAAAATACAAGGGATCGGCGAATGCGCGCCATCCAAGCCCGCGGAATGATACGGGAATAGCCCGGAGCCGAAGGTTCGGAAGCCCTTCCCGAAACCTCGAACTTATTGGAAGATTGCCTTCAAAGCATTTGAGAATAGTGGAAAATTTAACAATTTCTTGTAGGGGATATGCCGAATTTGGTGATAACATTCTTGTCCCCCAAGGCTTGACCGATTCGAGGAATTCGATCGATGTTTCGCGCTGGAACCCGTCCGCTATCGCAGGTGACGTCCAGATGATGCCCGAGCGCGCCAATCGCACGTTCATCTGCAGCGTGCTGTTCCTCGACATTACGGAGTACTCGAAGAAGCCGGTTTCCGAACAGATCAGCCTGAAAGATCGTTTCAATGCGCTGATCGCCGAAGCCATCCAGGACATCTCGCCGAACGATCGGATCATTCTCGATACCGGCGACGGCGTGGCCATTAATTTCCTCGGCGATCCCGAGGACGCGTTGTTCGTGGGCATGAGCCTGCGCGAATCGTTCGCCCCGCAAGCCAGCACACGGCCCGTGATACCGGCGCGCATCGGCGTGAACCTGGGCCCCGTGCGCCTGGTTCGCGATTTGAACAGCCAACCCAACATCATCGGCGATGGCATCAACGTCGCCCAGCGCGTCATGGGTTTCGCGCAGCCGGGCCAGATCCTCGTATCGCGTTCGTACTACGAAATCGTCTCGCACATCTCCGAAGGCTATTCCAAGCTCTTCAAGTACGAAGGCTCGCGCACCGACAAACACGTGCGGGAGCATGAGGTCTATAGCGTCGGTTATGGCAACTCGCGCACGACAGGCCTGCGCTCCCCGGCCGAACGTAACCAGGATTCGGCGACCGCAGGACGGCGCCAGGCTTCGACCGCCACCATCGCGGGCAAGCAGCCCTGGAACTGGCTGGCACGCCTGGAACCCTGGTTCAACAATCGCACCATCGCTTTCGGCACGGCGACCCTGTCCGTGGGCGCTTTCGTCCTGGCGGTGCTGGTCAACCTGCTCGGCCATGGCCATGCGGTGAGTGGAGTGCCGCCTGCCTCTGCGTCGGTGGCCCAGAGCGATGCGCCGCTACAAGCCCGGCCCGCGACGCATGCGACGGAAGTCGTGGCCACCGCGCCACGCAAAACCGTGGAACGCAAGCCGCGGACGGTCGCGCACGCGGAAGCGACAACGTCCGAGACGCGACGTCCCGCCGCCAATGCCGCCGCCGCTGAAAAAAAGGAATCCTCTTTCCCCTTCGCATTCTTTTCACGCGACAAGGAACCAGCCGAAGCGGAACCCGCCGCGCCGGCCGCTGCCGCAGTCGCAGCGACCGCGCTCATAACGCTCGCCGTAGCGCCCTGGGGCGAAATCTATATAGACGGCGATCGTGTCGGGGTCAGCCCGCCGGTCAATGAAGTCGAAGTCGCGCCGGGCCGGCGCAAGATTGAAATCAAGAACGGTGAATTCCCGGTCTATACCCAGGTCGTCGAGGTCAAGGCCGACCAAAAAGTCCGCATCAAGCACAAGTTCAACTAACCCAAATGCGCAAGATAATCCTCATTCCGCTGATTTTCGCCGCCCTCCTGATGGCCGGCTGCCAGAATGGCCCGTTCAAGGACCTTGGCGTGACCAAGTACGCCGGCACGCCCTACTTTGACGAGGGCGTCCAGAACTACGACGAAGGCAATTACAAAGTGGCCAGGCGGCGCCTGCAATTCGCGCTGGAAGAAGGCCTGAGCCGGCCCGACCGCATCAAAACCCACAAGTACCTGGCCTTCATCGCCTGTGTCTCCAGCCAGCCGGTGGCATGCCGGGAGGAATTCGGCGTAGCGCTCGAACTCGATCCGAAATTCGAGTTGAGCCCGGCCGAAGCCGGCCACCCGATCTGGGGTCCCGTGTTCAAGTCCGTCAAGGCAAAGCAGGCAAAGCAGCCGTGAGCACCACTTCTGCCAACACGATGTTGGGACGCTACGAAGTCCTCTCCGAACTCGGACAGGGCGCGATGGGCGTCGTCTTCAAGGCGCGCGATCCGATGCTGGATCGCGTGGTGGCGATCAAGACCATCAACCTGACGTTGCCGAAAGAGGAACTGGCCGAATACGAAGCGCGCTTCTACCAGGAGGCGAAAGCCGCGGGCGGCCTGTCCCATCGCAACATCGTCACGATCCACGACATCGGCCGCAGCGATCGCGTCGCCTATATGGCGATGGAATTCCTTGAAGGCCGGGAACTGCGCCGCATGATGCAGTCGCGCGTGCCGATCGGCGTTGCCCAGGCGCTGGATATCGCAGCGCAGGTTTCCGAAGGGCTGCAATACGCGCACGACAGGCAGATCATCCATCGCGACATCAAGCCTGCGAATATCATGGTTTTGAACGACGGGCTGGTGAAGATCACCGATTTCGGCATTGCACGCATGCGCAATAACGAAGTCAAAACCCAGACTGGCATGATCCTCGGCTCCCCGAAGTACATGTCCCCGGAGCAGGTTTCAGGCAAGCGCGCGGACACGCGGTCCGACATTTTTTCGCTGGGTGTGGTGCTGTACGAGATGCTGACCGGCACCTCGCCCTTCGTCGCCGATAACATCCACGGCGTCATGTATCAGACCATGAACTTCAATCCGCCCGCGCCGCGGACGTTGAATCCCGATTTGCCCGAGGTGCTGAATTTCATCGTCGCCAAGGCGCTGGCGAAGAATCTGGACGATCGCTACCAGAAGGCCAGGGATCTTGCACAAGACCTGCGGCAGGCATCCGCAGCGCTGTCCGGCGAATCCATGGTGGCGCATCTGCCAAACGAACCGGCGGGCGCGCCTTTCGTCGAACCCGAGTCGCCCCTGACCCGCCATGAGGACCGGGAAGCGAAGATTCTGGATATGGCGAACGTGGCATCGAGCGGAGCGGACACGCAGCCCGCAGCCACGAATATTTCACTGGCAGCGATGCGGGACAGCGACGCCGACACGGCACAGACAGAAAGCGTGCGGGCGGCGGCCAGCGAATCGACCAACCCGACCCTCAGCTTGTCGAAGGCCTTCGATTCCTTCGACGCCACCATGCGGCTCGCGGCATTGACCGGCATGGAAAAGGAACTCGACAAGTTTTCCGAAACGCAGAAAATCGCCCGTCTCAAGGCGCTGGCGGAAGCGAAGCGGGCCGAAGCGGCGCCGGCCATTTCAACCAGCGCCACCTGGCAGCAGCCGGTTGCCTTTCGCGCCGGCGCGAAGCGCAATGAAAAAAACGGCCAACTCAAGCTGGTTTGGATCGGTAGCGGCGTGTTGGCCGCGGCTGCCGCGGCGCTGATCCTGATTCACTGACCGGAATCGGGCGCGCCGAATTTCAGCGCATGCGCTCGATGGCTTCCTCGATACGCTCCACTCCGATGACCTCGATGCCGGGAATCGCCGCTTTCGGCGCATTCGCCTTCGGCACGATCGCCAGTTCAAAGCCGAGTTTCGCCGCTTCCCTGAGCCGTTCCTGACCGCGCTGCACCGGCCTCACCTCGCCGGCCAACCCGATTTCGCCGAACGCGACCAATTTGCGGGGCAATGGCCGGTTGCGCAGCGAAGATACGATCGCCAGCAGGACCGGCAAATCGGCGGCGGGCTCATCGATCTTGACGCCGCCCACGGCATTGACGAACACATCCTGGTCGAACGCCGCTATGCCCGCGTGCCGGTGCAACACCGCCAACAACATGGCGAGGCGGTTCTGCTCGAGGCCGACACTGAGCCGGCGCGGATTGGGCGCATGCGCCTCATCGACCAAAGCCTGCACTTCCACCAGCAGCGTCCGGGTTCCCTCCTGGGTGGCCATGACGCAGGAACCCGCGACTTCGGCGCCGTGGCGCGACAGGAACAGCGCGGAAGGATTGGATATCCCCTGCAGTCCACGCTCGGTCATGGCGAACACGCCGAGTTCGTTGACGGCGCCAAAACGATTCTTGATGGCGCGCACCAAACGGAAACTCGAATGCGTATCGCCTTCGAAATAGAGCACGGCGTCGACCATGTGCTCCAGCACGCGCGGACCCGCCAGCGCGCCTTCCTTGGTGACATGGCCGATCAGCAGCAGGATGGTGCCGGTGGATTTCGCGAAACGCGTGAGTTGCGCTGCGCATTCCCGAACCTGCGCCACACTGCCCGGCGCGGACTGCAGCGCTTCCGAATAGATGGTCTGGATCGAATCGATCACCGCAACATCCGGCTTTTGCGTTGTCAGCACGGAGAGTACTTTCTCGAGCTGGATTTCGGCCAGGAGATTAAGTGCTGCTGCATCGACGGCAAGGCGGCGTGCGCGCAACGCAATCTGCTGCGCGGATTCCTCGCCGCTGACATAGATGGCCTTGCAACTGCCGGCGAGGATCCCCAGCGCCTGCAACAGCAAGGTCGACTTGCCGATACCCGGATCGCCGCCGATCAGCACCACCGCCCCCTCCACCAACCCGCCGCCGAGGACGCGATCCAGTTCATCGATTCCGGTGGGCCGCCGCGGCTCCTCGCGTGCCTCGACGTCGGCGAGCTTCTGCAGCTTGCTGGCCTCGGCGAGCGACTGGTAGCGTGAACCCGCGGATTTTTCGGCGACGGTTTCCACCAGCGTATTCCACGCCGTGCAGTGCGGGCACTGGCCCTGCCACTTCAGCGTCTGGCCACCGCACTCGGTGCAGGAGTAGACCGTCTTTACTTTCGCCATCAACCGACCTCGACCACCGGCACCCGCCGCGCCAGCGCGCACATCAACTCGTAACCGACCGTACCGGCTGCGCTGGCGACTTCCTCGATCGGCAATCCGTCGCCCCACAACACGACGGCGGACCCGGGGCCCGCGCTCGGGACGGCCGTCAGGTCAACGCACAGCATGTCCATGGAAACGCGTCCGGTCATCGACACGCGCACGCCGTCCACCAGCACAGGCGCACCGGTACTGGCGTGGCGCGGATAACCGTCAGCGTACCCGCAGGCGACGACGCCGATGCGCATGTCGCGATCGGCGCGGAACAGGCCGCCATAGCCGACGTTATCGCCACTGCGCAATTGCTGGACCGCGATGATTTCGCTCGTGAGCGTCATGGCCGGTTGCAGGCCCAGGCTGCGTGCGGGGGAATAGTCGAGCGGGCTGGCGCCATACAGCATGATGCCCGGCCGCACCCATTCCCCTCGCGCTTCGGGAAAACGCAGGAGTGCCGCCGAATTCGACAGCGATCGCGCAAAGCCGGTCCGCGCGACGCTTGTTTCGAACTCGCGCATCTGCCAGTCGATGCCACTGACGCCTTCCGCATCGGAAAAATGCGTGGTCAGCACAATCTCCCCGGCGCATGCCAGCGAGCGTGCTTGCGCGATCACCTTGTCTGCTTGCGCAACCGCGAACCCCAGCCGGTTCATTCCGGTATTGAATTTCAGGAAAATATCGACTTTACGCTCGCCGGACAACGCTTCGAGCATCCGCAATTGCTCGCGCGAATGCACCATGATGGTGAATCCATGATGAAGAACTTCCACCAGTTCCGCGGACTCGAAACAACCTTCGAGGAGCAAGACGCGCTGGCGATATCCCGCATCGCGGAGTCGCACGGCATCGTCGAGTTCGAGCAATGCGAACCCATTGGCAGCGGCCAGCATGCGTGCCGCACGTAACAAGCCGTGTCCATACGCATTGGCCTTGATGACCGCCATGATCGACGCGCTGCCGGCATGCTGTCGCGCAACAGCGAGATTGTTCTTCAGTGCAGCAAGGTTGAAACTAGCCTGAATCGGTCGGGCCATGTATGGTTGGATTCCCGCGCTTGATCGAATGCGATGCACACTGATTACTTCCCTATTCTATAGCGTTCGGATGCCTGGCCCGATACGGCGAACCGACCGAAACACGTTACCGGCACACCGGATGTGGTATAAAACCGCCGGCCGAAGAACCCATGACTGTTGACGCAATCAAATCCGCCTTAGCACAGCCCGCCCCGATGCCATGAACCGCGGGTTCTACACCATCCTGGCCGCGCAGTTCTTTTCCGCGCTGGCCGATAACGCACTACTGTTCGCCGCCATAGCGATGCTCGCCAGCATGCACGCGCAAGCCTGGCAGACACCGGTATTGCAGCAGTTCTTCGTGTTCGCCTACATCGTCCTTGCGCCGTTCGTGGGACCGTTCGCGGACTCGCTGCCCAAGGGCCGCGTGATGTTCATCTCCAACGCGGTCAAGCTGGTCGGTTGCGTCGCCATGCTGTCCGGATTGCACCCGCTGCTCGCCTACGGGCTCGTCGGTGTCGGCGCGGCAATGTATTCGCCCGCGAAGTACGGCATCCTGACCGAATACCTGCCGCACCAGAAACTCGTGCTCGCCAACGGTTGGATGGAAGGGCTGACGGTCGCGGCCATCATCTTCGGCTCCATCATGGGCGGCATCATGGTGAGCGCCAAGTTCGCCAACTACGTCTTTGCGCGCGTCGACCTGCCGTTCATCGAAACCGGCATCGACACCCCGCCCGAACTGGCGATCGTCGTGATCCTCGGGCTGTATTTCATCGCAGCCATGATCAACCTGCGCATCCCCAAGGTGGCCATCGACCACAAGCTGCAGAAACGCAACCCGATTTTCATCATGCAGGATTTCTGGCACAGCCTGCGCCTGCTCTGGCGCGATCCGCTCGGCCAGGTATCACTGGCGGTCACGACATTGTTCTGGGGCGCCGGCGCCACCTTGCGCCTGCTCGTGCTGAGCTGGGCGTCGATGTCGCTGCACTTCAGCCTGGAGAAAGCCACGCAGCTAACGGCAGTGGTCGCGCTCGGCATCGCCATCGGCTCCGTGCTCGCGGCGAAATACGTCTCGCTGAAGCGCTCCGTGCGCGTGCTGCCGGTGGGCATCGCCATGGGCGTGCTGGTCATCATGATGATGTTCGTGCATGACTGGCGCATCGCAATCGTGCTGCTGATGCTGATCGGCGCGATGGGCGGCTATTTTGTCGTGCCGATGAATGCGCTGCTGCAACACCGCGGCCACCTGTTGATGGGCGCAGGGCATTCGATCGCCGTGCAGAATTTCAACGAGAACCTTTCCATCCTCGTGCTGCTCGGCGTCTACGCGATGATGATCAAGATCGACATGTCGATCAACGCGATCATCCTGGTCTTCGGCCTGTTCATCTCGCTCACGATGGCTTATGTGACGCGCAAGCACTGGCACGACCAGGACCGCACCTAGCGGCGCGGCGGGCGCGGGGCACTAGGCGCTAGGCACGAGAGTTAAACCCTAGTGCCTCGCGCCTAGAGCCTCGCGCCTACCGCCCGGTCGTCTAAAGGATGACGGGGCGGTCAGGCAGCTCGTTCGCCGCCTGCGCCCCGCGCGGAAAATGCGCTTCGAGCAAAGTTGAAACGCGCTCTATCCCGCCGCACACCGCTTCCTCAAATCGTCCCGCGCGCAACTCGCCTTCCATCCAGCGGCAGATTGCTTCCCACGCGGGCGCGCCCGCCCGCACGTGAATGCCGCGATCGGCGACGATCTCGACGTCGCGATCCGCGAGCAGGAGATAGATCAGCACGCCGTTGTTGTGCTCCGTGTCCCACACGTTAAGCATCGAGAACACCTGAAGCGCACGCTCCCGTGCGCCGACGCCGCGCCACAGCGCTGCCGCATCGAGCGCATGCTCGACCGCAAAACGGATCTGGCCGCCATGAAGCGATTCGGAGCGCGCGATCGCTTGTTCGATGCGCGACAGCACCGCGGCCGGGAATGCGCGGCCGACCCGCCAATGCGGGGTTGTCACGTGTCGCAAAAACCGGTTCCAGTTCATTTCGCGTTTCCGCCTTCCATGGGCACCGGGGCCTTCACCAACGACCGGAGGCACCGCCCCCGCCGAATCCGCCCCCTCCACCGCCGAAGCCGCCGCCTCCGCCCCCGCCGAATCCTCCGCCGCCAAAACCACCGCCACCCAATCCGCCGCCCCCGCCGAACCGACCCGGCGCGACCCCACCGAGCAAAGTCATGATGAATGCGACAACGCCGGCAATGGACGCGATGAAAACCGGCGCGACGATTAACCACGCCAGAACACCAATTCCGCCGCCGACGACCAGCGCGGCCGGAAGCGGCCCGAGAATCCGGCGCAGCACGCCGCCGATACCTAGCGTCGCCACCAGGAATATGACGAAGTACGATTCGAACGAACGCGCATTGCCGCGAGCGGTTGGGGCCTGGCTGACCTCCGGCAAGGGTTCGCCGTCGATGACCTTGATCAACCTGTCGATACCCGCGTCGAGGCCTTCATAGAACTTGCCGTCGCGGAAACCGGGAATAAACACCTCGTCGACGAGCCGCCGCGCGATTGCATCCGGAACGGCGCCTTCAAGGCCATAACCCACTTCCAGGCGCATGACACGATCGGATTTCGCCACGACGATGAGGATGCCGTCGTTGACCTGCTTGCGGCCGATCTTCCAGGCCTCGGCGACGCGGATGCTGTAGGGCTCGATCGGCTCTGGAAAAGTCGTGCCGGTAATCAGCACCGCGATCTGGCTGCCTTTGTGCTGCTCGAACGCCTGCAACTTGGCTTCGAGTGCGCTTTTCTGTTCCGCGTTCAGCGTGCCGGTTTCATCCACCACGCGACCGGTCAGCGCCGGAATCGGCCGGTCTTCAGCGAAGCCGGTCAGGCAGACGAGCAGCAGCGCAATAACTGCTGCTGCCCGCGCGAAGAAACTCATGTCCCGATTATTTCGGTTGTGCTGGAGCGGTAGCCGGTTCCGGCTTGGTGAAATCCACCGCCGGCGGCTTGGAGATGGCCTGTTCGTTTTCCACGGTGAACGACGGCTTCACCTTGTGGCCGAACATCATGGCGGTCAGGTTGCTCGGGAAGGAACGTACGGTCACGTTGTACTCCTGCACTGCGCGAATGTAGCGCTGGCGTGCAACCGTGATGCGATTCTCCGTGCCTTCGAGCTGCGCCTGCAGGTCGCGGAAATTGGCGTCCGATTTCAGCTGCGGGTAATTCTCGGTAACCACCAGCAGGCGCGACAGCGCGGAGGTCATTTCGCCTTGCGCGGCTACGAATTTGGAGAAGGCCTCGGGGTCGTTCACCAATTCCGGCGTCGCCTGGATGCTGCCCACTTTTGCACGCGCGTTCGTCACGCCGAGCAGTACGTCTTTCTCCTGCGCGGCAAATCCCTTGACCGTGTTGACCAGGTTCGGAATCAGGTCGGCGCGGCGCTGATACTGGTTGAGGACTTCGCCCCACGCCGCCTTGACGCCCTCGTCCTGGCCTTGCAGCGTGTTGTAGCCGCAACCGCCAAGACCGGCGGCAACCAGCAACAACGCGCACATCGCGACGAACCGTTTCATGACTTCCCCTCCTGAGGTGATGGCGTCCTTCAACTGGGGACGGCCTGTTCCCGTTTCAATGCCTGCATGGTATCGAGCGCGAAACATAGGTCTTCCCAGGACTTCGCTTTCTCGGTCAGGCTGCGCAGCAGGTAAGCCGGATGATAAGTCACGATCAGCGGCGTGCCGCGATAATCGTGCACGCGTCCACGCAGGCTGCCGAGCGTGGCTTCCACCCCCAGCAGGTTCTGCGCGGCCACTTTACCGAGGGCCACGATCAGCTTCGGGCGGATGAGTTCGATTTGTCGCGTAAGGTAAGGTTCACAGGCCTGCGCCTCGGCGGGCTCCGGATTGCGGTTACCCGGTGGCCGGCATTTCACGACGTTGGCTATGTAAACGTTCGCGCCACGCTTGAGCTGGACGGCGGCGAGCATGTTGTCAAGCAGGCGCCCGGCCTGGCCGACGAAAGGTTCGCCACGTTCGTCTTCCTCGGCACCGGGCCCCTCGCCGATGAACAGCCATTCGGCTTTTTCGTCACCCACGCCAAATACGGCCTGCTTGCGCGTCTTGTGCAGGGCGCAGGACGTGCACGCGGCGGCGGATGCCCGGAGTAGCGGCCAATCCATCGCAGCGATTTGCGCGGCGCGATCGCCCGCCGCAACAAATGACACCGGTTGCGCGGTTGGTTGTGGCTTCGTCTCGACGCGCAATGCGGGTTGCGCGTCGTCTTCCGGTTCCGGCGTTGCCGCACTTTTGCTCTCGCGCCGCACCCAGACCGGGGACAAACCGAGTTCCTTCAGCACGAACGCACGCCGCTCGGCGCCCGAATCTTTCACAGGGACAAGCCCATCAGGATTGCATCTTCGCGCCCGCGGCCGGCGGGATAGTAACCACGTCGGAGCGTGATTTCCCGGAAGCCGAATTCCCGGTACAGCCTGCGCGCCACGTCATTGGAGGGACGGACTTCCAGGAACAGTTGCGCGGCATCGCTTGCGCGCGCGACACGGACGAAATGCTCGAGCAGCATGCGACCGAAGCCGCGCCGCTGCCACGCGCCGGCCACGCTGAGGTTCAGCAGATGGGCCTCCCGCACGCCGATCATCAGGATGCCGTAACCGGCGAGATCATGCGCGCACTCCACCACCCAGCAGCTGTAGCCCGCCGTGAGGGAGTCGTCGAAGTTGCCGCGCGTCCACGGATGCGAATACAACGTGGGCTCGATCTCCATCACGCGGTCGAGGTCGGCGCCACGCATGGGGCGGAACTCCGGCAGGTTGTCGAGTTGGGCGCTCATCGTTGTTCGTGCATTTTAAGCGCGACCTTGTCGCGCACATAGAGCGGCGTGGCCTGCTCGGCGGGCAATCCCCCGCCCGCCAGCAGCACAGGCCTCGCGAGGCGCGCAATGGCGCGCGCGTGCGGATGCAGCGTGGCGTCAACGCGTTCGAGATTCTTCGCGTAGTGCTGTCGGAGCGCTTCACTGTGGGCGATGAAGCCGCTGCCCGCGCCGACCCACCCCTCGCCGCTGACGGCGGGCGCATCGACCGCCTTGCATACGACGGGCGCGGAAACTTCCATCCATCTCTCGCCGTCACGCCGGTAAATCCCGTGATAGATCTCGCCCATGCGCGCATCGATGCAGGCGATGACCCGGCTCGCGCCCGACTCCTCGGCAAGCGCGGCGAGCGTTCCCACGGGAACCACCGGGATGTCGGCCCCGAACGCGAGCCCCTGGGCGACCCCGCAGGCGATTCGCAGGCCGGTAAATGAACCGGGGCCGGCGCCAAACGCAACGCCGTCCAGTTGCCGGGGACGCAGACCGGCGGCGGACAACAGTTCGCCGATCATGGGCAGGACGAGTTCGGAATGGCGCTGGATGGCGTGGACTTCCCGGTACGAGAGCGTTCCGTCGAGCAGCAGCGCGACCGAGCAGTATTCCGTGGAAGTGTCCAGGGCGAGAAGATTCAATACGGTCCGCCGTGTTTCTGGCGCCCTTGCGATTTATGCCGGCCGATGCCCGATGAGTCGCGGGCGCGCGGATTTTAGCCGAACCGCTTCACCCCTTGGTTATAATCCGCGTCAGCCGTTGCCGATTGCTGCGCGTTGAAGGTTCGCTGGCGCAATTTCAGGTTCGTTGCCGTATTACAGGTGCGCGAGCCGGGCCGGTAAACAGCCAAAAACGATAACGAACCTTCTGGAGGAGCATTATGAACCGCCCCCTGCGCCGTCTGGGCGCTATTGCCGCATTCTCCGCCGCACTCTGCGGCTTCCAGCCGGCTTCGGCCGATGAAACCCCGCTTCGCATTGGCATCATCACCTTCCTGTCGGGCCCCGCCGCCGGACCATTCGGCGTACCCGCCAAGAACGCCGCCGACTTGCTCGTCGAGGCGTTCAACAAGGGCGGCCAGGTTCCGGGATATGAAAAGAAGGGTTTCGGCGGCCGGCCGATCGAACTCGTCTACGTCGACGAAGCCGGCGGCCCGACCAAGGTCGTCACCGAATATCGCAACCTCGTGACCCGGCAGAACGTCGATATGGTCATCGGCGTGATCTCCAGCGGCGACTGCCTGGCCGTCGCGCCGGTGGCCGAGGAAATGCAGAAACTCACCGTGTTATTCGATTGCGCGACCAATCGCGTGTTCGAGGAAGCCAGCTACAAGTACGTGTTCCGCACCACGACGATGGCCACGCAGGAAAATGTCGCGGCCGCGCGTTATGTTGCCGAAGCGTTCCCGAACCTGAAAACATTTTCCGGCGTAAATCCGAATTACGCCTGGGGACAGGATGCGTGGTCCGATTTCACCGAATCGCTGAAGATCCTCAAGCCGGAAGCGCAGATCGCGACCAACGTCACGCCCAAGCTCGGCGCGGGACAGTACAACACCGAAGTGTCGGCGCTGCTCTCGAGCGAAGCCCAAATGATGCAGAACTCCCTTTGGGGCGGTGACCTCGAAGCCTTCCTGCTGCAGGCCGCGCCTCGCGAATTGCTGGAGAAAATGCCCAACATCATCATCTGCGGCGACACGGTGCTCGAGCGCCTGGCCGACCAGATTCCGGACGGCACGATCATCGGCGCGCGCGGTCCCAACGGTCCGTACGCGCCACCGACCGCGCTTAACAAGTGGTACCGCCAGAAATACCAGGAGGCCTACAAGGCCGATCCGGTCTATGCGACCTACCACATGGCCACAGCATTCTTCGGTGCCAAGGCCGCATACGAAAAGGCCCAGGCCGCCAGCAAGGTGAAAGAGCCGAACGCGGACCAGATCATCGCGGTGTTCGAGCACATGAAATTCGAATCCGTCTCCGGCACGGTCGACATGGCGCTGGGCAAGGGTCATCAGGCCGTGCAGTCGGTATCCTATGGCGCAGTCAAGAAGGTCAACGGCAAGATCACGCTGGCCAACGTGCGCACGTATGCGCCGGACAAGATCAGCCCGCCAGATGGCATGAAGAGCATCGACTGGATTCGCTCGGGGTTCAAGCGCTGACCGGACACCGTGAAACGCCAGTGAGGGGAGGCCGGGATGCATCCGGCCTCCTTTACTTTTACCCGATCCTTCCAGATTTCGGAGAAACGAAGCAATGGAAATCACCGTCAAGGGACAGCGTGTCCTGATCACAGCGGGCGCCGCAGGCATCGGTCGCGCCATGACCGACGTGTTCCACAAAGCCGGCGCGCGCGTGCACATCTGCGATGTGGTGCAAAGCGCGATCGACGAAACGACAAAAGCCTTTCCCGGTGTCACGGCCTCGCTCGCCGATGTATCCAGCGTCAAGGACATGGATCGCCTGTTTGCCGATGTGAAGCAGAACCTGGGCGGCCTGGATTGCCTGATCAACAACGCCGGCATCGCCGGCCCCACCGGCAAGGTCGAGGACATTCCGATCGCGGAATGGGAGCGCTGCATCGACGTGGACATGAACGGCATGTTCTATTGCACGCGGCTCGCCATGCCGATGATCAAGGCCGCGGGGGGCGGCTCCATCGTTAACCTGTCGTCGGCCGCAGGGCGACTCGCCTTCCCGTTCCGCACGCCCTACTCCGCCGCGAAATGGGGCGTGGTTGGCTACACCAAAAGCCTGTCGATGGAAGTCGGCCCGGACAATATCCGCGTCAATGCCATCCAGCCCGGCGTAGTTGAAGGCGACCGCATCAACCGCGTGATCGATGCCAAGGCCAAAGCCGTCGGCATCAGCTTCGAGGAACAGAAAAAAATCGCACTGGAGCGCGTGTCCATGCATCGCATGGTCAGCCCTTACGACATCGCCAACATGGCGCTCTATCTTTGCAGCGACATAGGCAAAAACATCACCGGCCAGGCCATCTCGGTGTGCGCCGGAGTGGAAATGCTGGGGTAAGGCAACGTCAAAATCT
>JBDTTE010000027.1:0-22048 GCA_039930785.1 Betaproteobacteria bacterium
GATGAACCTTGGAGCTCTTCACGAGTTGTCGAGCATTTCTCTGCGTTTCCTCCGCGCCTCTGCGCCTCCGCGGTGAGACCTAAATTGTGAGGTAAAGGCATATGTGTGGAATCGTAGGATTATTGCTGAAGAAGCCGCAGATGCGCAGCCAGCTCGGCGCGCTGGCGTTGCCGATGCTGATCGGCATGACCGAGCGCGGGCCGGATTCGGCCGGCTTCGCCGTGTTCACCGACGAGTTGCCGGGAACGCAGCGCAAGTACAGCCTGTACGCGCCGGACTGGAACTATGACTGGGCGGCCTTCGAATCGGCGTTCATTGGCAAATTCGGCGTCGGCGTCACGATCGCAATCAAAGGCAACCATGCCGTGATCACCTGTAACGAGCAGGTCGACAAGGTGCGTCCCTGGATCAAGCAGGCTTTCCCGCAGATGCACCTGCTAGCTGCAGGACGGACGATGGATATCTACAAGGATGTCGGCAGCCCGGCGGATGTCGCGGATCGCTATGAGTTCGAAAAACTGGCTGGCTCGCACCTCGTCGCACACACGCGCATGGCAACCGAATCCGCAGTGACGCCGGATCGCGCGCATCCGTTCACTGCCGGCGAGGATTTTTGCCTGGTACACAATGGATCGCTGTCGAACCCCTATCAAATCCGTCGCCAGCTCGAGCCGCTCGGCATCGCTTTCGATACCGACAACGACACCGAAGCGGCGTGCCGCTATTTCGAATGGCGCATGCGCGAGGGCGACGATCTCAGCGCCGCCATCAACAAGGGCTTCGAGGAGCTGGACGGCTTCTTTACGTTCCTGATGGGCACGGGCGAGGAACTGGCGCTGGTGCGCGATGCCTTCGCGTGCAAGCCGGCCGTGGTCGCGGAGACCGACGACTACGTGGCGATCTCCTCGGAATTCCGCTCGCTGGCCAAACTGCCGGACATCAAGAACGCCACGATTTTCGAACCCGTGCCGGAGGAGATCTACGTATGGCGAGCCTAGCGCAAGCGCAGACGACGGGTGCGGACGTGAAAACCTTCGACCTCTCCACCCAGTCGTTGCGCGAACTGAATCGGTTCCTGCACCGTGAAGCCGGATCGACGAAAAAGGTCCGCGTACTGAATCCCGATGGCGCGCACAACATCGCTGCCGGCGTAAACGCCGTGATCGAGATCGAAGTGGATGGCCACGCCGGCTATTACGCGGCGGGGATGAACCAGCTTGCGACCGTGCTGATCCGCGGCAACGCGGGGCCCGGTGTAGCGGAAGGCATGACTTCCGGCGTCGTGCACGTAAAGGGGTTCGCGTCCGTCTCCGCCGGCGCAGCTGCGCACGGCGGGTTGCTGGTGATCGAAGGCGACGCGTCGCTTCGCTGCGGCATCTCGATGAAAGGCGTGGATATCGTCGTCGGCGGATCGGTCGGCGATTTCTCCGCCTTCATGGCACAAGCGGGTCGCCTCGTCATATGTGGCGACGCAGGCGATGCGCTCGGCGATTCTTTGTACGAAGCCGTCATCTACGTGCGCGGGAAAATAAAATCGCTCGGCGCGGATGCGCACGAAGAGCCGATGACGAATGCCGACTACGACGTGGTCAAAACGTTGCTGGCCAAAGCCGGCATGACGCACGATCCGAAGGAATTCCGGCGCGTCGCGTCGAAGCGCGAGCTCTATCACTGGAATGCAGATTCGAATCAGGAGTATTGACAATCAGGGGCTAGGGACTAGGGGCGAGGGACCAGGTAAGGCAGCGCGTTCGCGCTCCAGACCAGCCCCTAGTCCCTAGCCCCTAGTCCCTTGCGAAGGGACTTTACATGAGCAACTCAGTTGATCCGCAACACCGTCCGCAGCTTGAAGAGAGCGCGGGCTACGATCGCAAGGTCATCGACTACGTGCATCGCGCGTCGGCGACCGGCTTGTATGAAATCCGCGGTCTCGGTGCGAAGCGACCGCTGCCCAATTTCGATGACCTGGTTTTCCTCGGCGCCTCGCTCTCGCGTTATCCGCTGGAAGGTTATCGCGAAAAATGCACGACCAAAACCGTGCTGGGCACACGCTTCGCGAGCAAGCCGATCGAACTCGCCATACCGATCACCATCGCGGGCATGAGCTTCGGTTCGCTGTCCGCGAACGTCAAGGAAGCGCTGGGTCGTGCGGCCAGCGAAATGGGCACGTCGACGACGACGGGCGACGGCGGCATGACCGAAGAGGAACGCCGCTCCTCGAAAACGCTGATCTACCAGTGCCTGCCTTCGCGTTATGGCTTCAAGCCGGACGACGTGCGCCGCGCCGACGCGATCGAGATGGTCATCGGCCAGGGTGCGAAGCCCGGCGGCGGCGGCATGCTGCTCGGCCAGAAAGTGAATCCGCGCGTCGCCAAAATGCGCGTATTGCCGGAGGGCGTCGACCAGCGGTCGGCCTGTCGGCATCCGGACTGGACGGGGCCGGATGACCTCACCATCAAGATCCAGGAGTTGCGCGAGATCACGGATTGGGAAAAGCCGATTTACGTGAAGGTCGGTGCGACGCGAACGTTTCACGACGTCAAGCTGGCGGTTCATTCCGGCGCCGACGTCGTCGTGGTCGATGGCATGCAGGGCGGCACTGCGGCAACGCAGACGGTGTTCATCGAGAACGTGGGCATTCCCACGCTGGCGGCATTGCGCCAGGCGGTCGATGCGCTGGAAGACCTGAACATGAAAGGCAAAGTGCAGCTCATCGTATCCGGCGGGATTCGCACCGGCGCCGATGTAGCCAAAGCACTGGCGATGGGCGCGGACGCCGTGTCGATCGGACAGGGCATTTTGCTTTCGCTCGGCTGCAACAGCGATACCTACCTGCAAGGGGGCGTACATCATTCGGCTGTCAGCGATTACGAGAAGCTCGGCACCGCGCCGGGCTTTTGCCATCATTGCCATACCGGAAGATGCCCGGTCGGCGTGACGACGCAGGATGCCGTGCTGGAGCAGAGGCTCGAACCGCTGGTTGGCGCCAAGCGCGTGCGCAACTATCTCAAGACGCTGAACATGGAGTTGACGACGATTGCGCGCGCCTGCGGCAAACAGAATGTGCATCACCTTGAACGCGAAGACCTGGTTGCATTGACCGTCGAAGCCGCCGCGATGGCGCGCGTGCCGCTGGCGGGCACCGGCTGGATTCCCGGAGCCGGCAGCTAGCGTGTCGCGAAACGTGAAGGAAGAGGTCAAGGAGGATTCCCCGCCCGAGCAACGGCCCGGCGCGGTGGCACAGAGCGGCAAATCGCTCGATCGCTTTCTAGGCAACGTCATTCGCGACCTGCGGCTCAAGGATAATTTGACGATCGCGGAAGTCGCCGCGCAGGCCGGCATTTCGCGCGGCATGGTCTCCAAGATCGAGAACGGACAAGTCTCCACAAGCCTGGAGACGTTGTCGAAAATCGCGCAGGCACTGGGCGTATCGCTCGCGCATCTGTTTCGCCACTACAACATGCCGTCTGGCGGCGCGCAGCTGGTGAAGAACGGCGCCGGCATGGAGGTCGTGCGCCGTGGCACCAAACGCGGACACACGTATCACCTGCTGGCCTACGACCAGGGGCCGCACAAGGCGTTCGAACCCTTCCTCATCACCATGGACGATGCGTCGGAAGTGTTCCCGACGTTCGAACATCCGGGCACCGAGTTCATCTATATGCTCAAGGGCAGGATCGAGTATCGCCATGGTCGACAGACCTATGTCCTCGAGCCGGGCGATTCGCTCACGTTTCGCGGCGACATTCCGCACGGACCCGAGCGCCTGATCGAGCTGCCCATCCACTTTCTTTCCACCATCATCTACAGCGGCGCCGCAGACGAGTAGCCGGGTTTGCGCGGCGAGGACACAACGACCATGGCATCAGCGCGACTGTATCGCGTCGAAAGAGCGCGACCCGGGGACATCCACGACCTGACCGGACTGCTCGCGAGTCTGTTTGCGATCGAGAACGATTTTGCCGTGGACGGCGCGAAGCAGCAGCGCGGCCTGGAATTGCTGCTCGCGCAACCGCAGGATCGCGCGGTCGTGCTCGTCGCGCGTGCCGACAACGACAAGGCGATCGGCATGGCCAGCGCACAACTGGTGATTTCTACCGCGGAAGGCGCACCCTCGGCCTGGGTCGAGGATGTGGTAGTGGACAAGGCGTTCCAGCGGCGCGGCATCGCCCGCCTGATGCTGGACGGCCTCGCGGCCTGGGCGCGACGCAACGGCGCCACGCGGCTGCAGCTTGTCGCCGACAGCGGCAACGCGTCCGCGCTCGATTTCTATCGTCAGCTTCGCTGGCAGCCCACCCAGCTGTCCGTCTGGCGGCGCCTGCTGCGCGATCTCTGAATCCGGGTGTCTCCGGCCGCCGCGTTCGCGGGTACAAGGCCGGATTATTTCAAACCGTTTCGAACAAAAAAACGGGCGCCCGAAGGCGCCCGCTGAATGGTAAGCGAACTTACCGGAGGAGATCACATGTGATACGCCTTCTCGCCGTGCAGGGTCGAATCCAGACCCTCGCGCTCCTGGTCTTCCGGCACACGCAGCCCGATCACGAGATCGGTGATCTTGTAGCCGATCGCGGCGACGACACCCGACCAGACCAGCGTGGTACCGACGCCCCAGGCTTGTGAGACGAATTGCGTCGCAATTGAGTAGTCGGGTGCCACGGCGTTCGTGACATAGTCGTACACACCCGTACCGCCGAGCTTCGGTGAGCAGAACACCGCCGTAGCCAGCGCGCCGAAAATCCCGCCGATGCAGTGCACGCCGAACACGTCGAGCGTGTCGTCGTAGCCCAGCATTTTCTTCAACCCGACCACAGCCCACAGGCAGAGCACACCTACGATGAGGCCGATCGCGATGGAACCCATCGGACCGACGAAACCGCAAGCCGGCGTGATGGCAACGAGGCCTGCAACCGCGCCGGAAGCGATACCCAGCATGGTCGGCTGACCGCGCACCATCCACTCCACGAACATCCACGACAGCGCCGCGGCCGCAGTAGCCAGCAGCGTGTTGACGAAGACCAGCGCGGCAAAGCCGGTGGATTCGAGGTTGGATCCGACGTTGAAGCCGAACCAGCCCACCCACAGCAGTGAAGCGCCAATCATGGTCATGGTCAGGCTGTGCGGCGGCATGGCTTCCTTGTTGAAACCGATGCGCTTGCCGATCATCAGGCAACCAACCAAGCCCGCGATCCCGGCGTTGATGTGCACGACGGTTCCGCCCGCGAAGTCGAGCGCGCCCTTCTTCCAGATGAACCCGGCCGTTTCGGAAGCTTTCGCGGCGGCATCGGCCGTCGTGAAGGCGTCGGGACCCGGCCAGTACCAGACCATGTGCGCGATCGGCAGGTAGGAGAACGTGAACCAGATGATCATGAACAGCAGCACGGCAGAGAACTTCACGCGTTCCGCGAAGGCGCCGATGATCAGGGCCGGCGTGATTGCCGCGAACGTTAGCTGAAAGGCGATATAGATGTATTCCGGAATCACCACGCCCTTGCTGAATGTTGCCACTGTTGAATCCGGCGTCACGCCGCTCAGGAAGGCTCGACTGAATCCTCCGAAGAAAGCACCGCCCTCCGTGAACGCCAGGCTGTAGCCGTAAACCGCCCACAGAATGGCGAGCAGCGAGAACGTCGCAAACACCTGCATCAGTATCGAGAGCATGTTTTTCGAGCGCACCATGCCGCCATAAAACAGCGCCAGGCCCGGGATCGTCATCAGGATAACGAGCACGGTTGCGACGATCATCCAGGCAGTGTCGCCCTTGTTCGGCACGGGAGCCGGCGCCGCCGCGGGTGCCGCGGCAGTTGCGTCCGCAGCGGCAGGTGCGGCCGCCGCGTCCGCGGGTTTCGCGTCATCTGCGAAAGCCGGTATGGCCAGTGCGAAGGTTCCGCACAGCGCCAGTAGCATCAGAATTTTTCTAATCATGACATTCTCCCTATAGCGCATCCGCGCCGGTCTCGCCGGTGCGAATGCGGACGACCTGTTCGAGGTCGAATACGAAGATCTTGCCGTCGCCGATCTTGCCGGTGTTGGCGGATTTTTCGATGGCCTCGATCACCTGGTCAAGCAGTTCCGTTTTGATCGCGGCCTCGATTTTCACCTTGGGCAGGAAATCCACGACGTACTCGGCGCCACGATACAGCTCGGTGTGCCCCTTTTGCCGTCCGAAGCCCTTGACTTCGGTGACCGTGATCCCCTGCACGCCGATGGCGGACAGGGCCTCACGCACCTCGTCAAGCTTGAACGGCTTGATGACTGCAGTAACTAGTTTCATTTTAGACATGCTCCCTAAGTTGGCTGACTGGTCCCCGGAGTTGTTAGAACTTGTAGATGCCCTCAACTGCAAACGTCGTCAGTGACTTGCTCAGGCTGCCGCCGCTCGAGTCCGTGAAAACTTCCTTGTCGGAGCGGTCGCCGCGTACTTCGCCACGCAATTCGAAACTGTCCGTGGCCAAGTAGGAAAGCGTCAGCGTCAATTCCTTGATCTTGTTGTCGGTCACGCCTTGATTCAGGAAAATCCCGTCGTTGTCCTTCACCCATTCCGCGCGCACCGTGCCACGCAGTTTCGGCATGAACATATACGACGCGTAACCCGCAATACCGCTGTATTTCTGTGTTTCTGCGCCGGGGACTTTCTGTGAGACGCGCAGATATTCCGCGCCCAGGGTCAGCGGATCGATCGGGGTGTAGGACACGATCGCGTTGAAACTATTGCGGGTGTCCTCGGTGCCCGTGGGACCTTCCTTGCCGTTCAAGTCCGATACCGAGATCACCAACGGCTTGATCGGCGTGAACGTGGCGCCCAGTTCGATCGTCTTCATGGTGTTGTTATCGGAGGCGCTGCTGGAGATGCCGTTGTTGAGGCCAGCCGTCAAGCTGACCATTTCGTTCACCGTGTAGGTACCGCGCACACCGGTATGGGTCACCGGCTCGCCGAAGAACAACAGGGAGCGCGAAATATTCACGTCTTGCGTCGGGTTGATGACTTCCGTGCCCTGCAGAGTCAGCATCTTGCCGCCCATGATCACGAAATCCCCGGTCGCGTACTGGATGAACGCCTGGGTCAGGTTGAATGTCGAATCGCCATTGCCGTCCGCCGCGTTGATGATCTTCGCGTCCTGACCTGCGACTACGTTAACGAGTCCACCGAAACCTTCTTTCGGCTGTTTGGCGATCGTCAGGCCAACCTGATTCAACAGGAACGAATTCTTCTTGTTATCGAAGGCGCGATCGATGGGTTCCTTGTTGGCATGCGAGTAAGTTGCATCGATGTAACCATTCATTGTGATTCCGGAGGATTCCAGGATCTGGCTGAGCGTTGGAATCGCGGGTCCCGCGGGCTTTGCCTCATCGGCGGCGCTCACCATCGGCGACGCAAAAGCGCTAACCACTGCAGCAGCTAAAATTTTGTTCCTAAGCATGGCGATTTTTTCCTATGTGATTGGGATGACGGGAATGGAAAACAGCTGCCAACGGCGTCAGCATTTAGCATGCCAAACGGAAATTCCCCGAGGATCAGCGAGTTAATGGTACAAATCACAATGGCAAAATTCTCGACGCACCAAATCAAGGCGACTGGCGCATGATCCGCACCCATGCGGTGCGGGGGGCTGCCTGCTGCTGCTTTGTTAAACTTTGTCGCGGGAGGAAGATATTTTGGACACCAAATTTCTGGATGAACTAAACAAGAAAATCAGTGATCTGATCGCTGCTTCACCCGCGAAGGACATCGAAAAAAACGTGCGCGCGCTGATGTCGAGCGCGTTCAGCCGTCTGGACCTGGTGACGCGCGAGGAATTCGACATCCAGCAGGAGGTGCTCGCGCGCACGCGCAGCAAGCTCGAAGAAATGCAGACACGGATCACGGAGCTGGAAAAGCTGTTCGCGGACGCGGGCAAGCACTAGGCTCGCGCCCGACCCGTGTCCCTCGCCGTTCTGTACAGCCGTGCGCTCTCCGGCATGGAAGCGCCCCCCGTCACAGTCGAAGTCCATCTTGCGAACGGGCTGCCGAGCTTTACCATCGTCGGGTTGCCGGAAATCGAGGTGAAAGAGAGCAAGGATCGCGTGCGATCCGCGCTGCTGAATTGCCGCTTCGAATTTCCAGCCCGCCGCATCACAGTCAATCTCGCCCCGGCGGATCTGCCAAAGGAAAGCGGCCGTTTCGATCTTCCAATCGCGCTCGGCATCCTGGCCGCGTCCGGCCAGGTCCCCGGCGACAAGCTCGGCGATTATGAATTTGCCGGCGAGCTTGCGCTGACCGGTGATTTGCGACGCATTCGCGGTGCATTGGCAATGACCTACAACGCGCATCGCTCAGGGCGCGCTTTCGTGCTACCCGAGGAAAGTGCGCAGGAGGCGGCGCTGGTGCGTGACGCGACCGTTTATCCCGCCACGTCGCTACTGAGCGTATGTGCGCACCTTGCGGGCCGCGATTTGCTGCCGCGCCATGTCGCGACGCCGGTCGTCGAACCTGAGGCGATCGCGGACCTGGCCGAGGTCAAGGGCCAGTTGCACGCGAAACGTGCGCTTGAAGTCGCTGCCGCTGGATCGCACGGCATGCTGATGGTGGGTCCGCCCGGTACCGGCAAGACCATGCTCGCCGAGCGCTTCGCCGGCATTTTGCCGCCGATGACAGAAGAGGAGGCGCTGATTTCGGCTGCGATGCAATCGCTGGGGAGCGCCGGCTTCGACGTGCACAACTGGAAACGACGGCCCTACCGCGCGCCCCACCACACGGCCTCCGCTGTTGCGCTGGTCGGCGGCGGCAGCAATCCCCGGCCCGGCGAAATTTCAATGGCGATGCACGGCGTGCTGTTTCTCGACGAACTGCCGGAATTCAATCGCGATGTGCTGGAGGTGCTGCGCGAGCCGCTCGAATCAGGAAAGATCAGCGTTTCGCGAGCGGCGCGCCAGGCCGAATTCCCCGCCCGTTTCCAGTTGCTCGCGGCGATGAACCCGTGCCCGTGTGGTTTCCTCGGCCATTATTCGGGACGGTGTCATTGCACGCCGGACCAGGTGACGCGCTACCGCAACCGTATTTCGGGACCGCTGCTCGATCGCATCGACCTGCATGTCGAAGTCCCGGCCTTGCCGGAGAAGGACCTGGGATCGCGTCAACCCGGCCAGACCAGTGCGATGATTCGCGAACGCGTAGTGGCCGCTCGCGAGCGCCAGATTGCCCGCCAGGGGAAACCGAACGCGCACCTCACCGTCCGGGAAATCGGCGAGCATTGCGTGGCTGATGCGGATGCCGAGCAACTGGTGCGCAAGGCCATCAGCGGACTGGGGTTATCCGCGCGTGCCTACCATCGCATCCTCAAGATGGGGCGCACGGTTGCCGACCTTGCGGGTGAATCCGGAATTTCCACGGTGCACGTCGCCGAAGCCGTGCAATATCGCCGCTACGAGCGCATCTGACGCGGAGGCGTTACGCGCGGCAAAATCCCGCGGATTGACAGCGTCCCAACGGACAGCTACCTTGTGAAAGCGCCGATTTGACCCCCCAGCTTGCGGGCGCTTTATAAATACCGCTAAAGCGCGACAAACCCGTCCCGCTTGAAGCGAACGGGTTTTTTGTTATCCATCTGGACATGACTGAAAAACGCATCGATCTGCTGAACAGCCTGCTTGCCGAGCGGATTCTCGTCCTCGACGGTGCCATGGGCACCATGATCCAGGGCCAGGGCCTGGAGTCGTTGCATTATCACGGCGAACGTTTCCACGATCACGGCAGCGACCAGAAGGGCAACAATGACCTGCTGACCCTGACGCAGCCGGCCATCATCCGCGGCATCCACGCGGCTTATTACGAGGCCGGCGCCGACATCGTCGAAACCAACACCTTCAATTCCAATGCCGTGTCGATGGCCGATTACGGGATGACGGAGCTGGTCTACGAACTGAACGTGGCCGCCGCGCGCCTCGCGCGCTCGGCGGCCGAAGAAATTTCAGCACGCACCCCGGGCAAGCCGCGCTTCGTCGCCGGCGTGCTCGGTCCCACCAGCCGCACCGCTTCGATTTCACCCGACGTCAACGATCCGGGCTACCGAAACGTCTCCTTTGACGAGCTGGTCGCCTGCTACTCCGAGTGCGTGCGCGGCCTGGTCGATGGCGATGTCGACTTGTTGATGGTCGAAACAGTGTTCGACACGCTGAATTGCAAGGCGGCGCTGTTTGCGATCGACGATTACCTCGGCCGCCATGGACTGCGCGTTCCGGTCATGATTTCGGGGACCATCACTGATGCCAGCGGTCGCACGCTGTCCGGGCAGACGACCGAAGCGTTCTGGAATTCGATTTCGCACGCACGCCCGTTTTCGGTGGGATTGAACTGCGCGCTGGGCGCGAAGGATCTGCGTCCCTATATCGAGGAACTGTCCAAGGTTGCCGACGTCCACACCAGCCTGCATCCAAACGCCGGTTTGCCGAACGCTTTCGGCGAATACGACGAGACGCCGGAGTACACGGCGTCCTTCCTCAAGGAATTTGCGCAAGCCGGGTTCCTGAATATCGCGGGCGGGTGCTGCGGCACGACGCCTGCCCACATCCGCGCCGTGGTCGAAGCGCTGAAAGATATCCCGCCGCGCCGCATTCCCGTAGTCGAGAAAAAGCTGCGCCTGTCCGGCCTCGAGCCGCTCAACATCGGCGCCGACTCGCTGTTCGTGAACGTCGGTGAGCGCACCAACGTCACCGGTTCCAAGGCGTTCGCGCGCCTGGTCCTCGCGGGTAATTACGCGGATGCGCTGGTCGTTGCGCGCAGCCAGGTCGAGAGCGGCGCACAGGTCATCGACGTCAACATGGACGAGGCGATGCTGGATTCGAAGAAGGCGATGACGACCTTCCTGAATCTCATCGGCTCCGAGCCTGACATCTCGCGCGTGCCGCTCATGATCGATTCCTCGAAATGGGAAGTCATCGAGGCGGGACTCAAGTGCGTGCAGGGCAAATGCATCGTCAACTCCATCAGCATGAAGGAAGGCGAAGCGGAGTTCCTGCGCCAGGCGCGCCTGGTGCGGAGCTACGGCGCCGCCGCCGTGGTCATGGCCTTCGACGAAAAAGGCCAGGCCGATACGCTGCAGCGAAGAGTGGAAATCTGCACACGCGCCTATGAACTGCTGATCCGGGAAGCGAACTTCCCGCCGGAAGACATCATCTTCGATCCGAATATTTTTGCCATCGCGACCGGGATCGAGGAGCACAGCAACTACGCCATCGATTTCATCGAAGCGACGCGCCGCATCAAGCAGGATCTCCCGCATGTCAGCATCAGCGGCGGGGTGTCCAACATTTCGTTCTCGTTCCGCGGCAACGATCCGATTCGCGAAGCGATCCATACGGCCTTCCTGTTCCATGCGATCAAGGCCGGGATGACCATGGGCATCGTCAACGCCGGCCAGCTCGGCGTCTACGCCGACATCAAAAAAGATCTGCTGGAGCGCGTCGAGGACGTACTGTTCAATCGCCGGCCCGACGCGACGGAGCGCATGGTCGAATTCGCGGAGGGCTACAAAGGCGCGACGAAGGTAAACATCGAAGACCTGTCCTGGCGCAACGGCAGCGTGGTCGAACGCATCACGCACGCGCTGGTGCGCGGTATTACCACTTATATAGTCGAAGACACCGAAGAAGCGCGCACGCAATTCACCTATCCGATCCAGGTCATCGAAGGCCCGCTGATGCAGGGCATGAACGTCGTTGGCGATCTGTTCGGCGCGGGCAAGATGTTTCTGCCGCAGGTCGTCAAGTCCGCGCGCGTCATGAAGGAGGCGGTCGCTTACCTGATTCCCTACATCGAGGAAGAAAAGAAACGCTCCGGCACGGTCGGACAGGCCAAGGGCAAGATCGTCATCGCCACCGTGAAGGGCGATGTCCACGACATCGGCAAGAACATCGTCTCGGTCGTGCTCCAGTGCAACAACTTCGACGTGGTCAACCTCGGCGTCATGGTGCCGACGGAAAAAATCCTGCAGACGGCGCGCGATGAGAAGGCGGACATCATTGGTTTGTCCGGACTCATCACGCCGTCGCTCGAGGAGATGGCGCACGTGGCCCGCGAAATGGAGCGCCAGGGCTTCAAGCTGCCGTTGCTGATCGGTGGCGCTACGACTTCGCGCGTGCACACGGCAGTGAAAATAGAGCCGAACTATTCCGGCGCGACGATCTGGGTGCCGGATGCGTCGCGCAGCGTCGGCGTCTGCACCAGCCTGCTGTCGAAAGATCTGCGCGACGACTACATACGCAAGGTCAGGGAGGAAGCGCAAAAGACCCGCAACCAGCACAAGGACAAGAAGGGCCAGGGCCCGCACTACGCGATCGCGGAGGCGCGTCGCCACGGCATCAAGACGGACTGGAATGCGTATGTTCCGCCCGTACCGGTGCGCGCGGGCCTGCAGGCCTTTCGAGATTACCCGCTGGCCGAAATTGCCAAGCTGATCGACTGGACGCCGTTCTTCCAGACCTGGGAGTTGGCCGGACGTTATCCCGCGATCCTGCAGGACAAGGTCGTCGGCGAAGCCGCACGCAGTCTCTTCGCCGACGCACAGACAATGCTGGCGCAGATCATCGAGGAAAAATGGCTGGGCGCCGCGGCGGTGATCGGACTCCTGCCCGCGAATGCCGTCGGCGACGACGTCGAAATCTATGCGGACGAGTCGCGCAAGCAGGTCGTGACAACCTTTCATTTCCTCAGGCAGCAGATGGTCAAGCCGCTGGACAAGCCCAACTACTGTCTCGCGGACCTGGTCGCGCCGAAGGATACCGCGCGGGATTACATGGGTGCCTTTGCGGTTACCGCGGGCATCGGTATCGACGAGCGCGTCGCGGCCTACGAGAAGCAGCACGACGACTACAACGCGATCTTGCTCAAGGCGCTGGCCGATCGCCTCGCTGAGGCTTTCGCCGAACTCATGCACCAGCGCGTTCGTCGCGAATTCTGGGGCTATGCGCCCGACGAGAACCTCGACGTCGAAGCGATGGTCGACGAAAAATATCGTGGCATCCGGCCTGCCCCGGGCTACCCGGCGTGCCCCGATCACACCGAAAAGGCGCTGCTGTTCTCGCTACTGGATGCGACCGGTCAGGCCGGCATTACGCTGACTGAATCTTTTGCGATGCTGCCCACCGCCGCCGTCAGCGGCTTTTACTTCTCGCATCCGCAATCACAGTATTTCGCCGTGGCCAAGATCGATCGCGACCAGATCGAGGAGTATGCGCGGCGCAAGCAGGCGAGCGTGCAGGACATCGAGCGCTGGCTTGCGCCGAATCTTTCCTACGAGCCCGGTGCCCGTATTGCCGCCTGATTGCGGGTCTGGAAAATCGCGCGCGGGCTCCGGCGTACTATTTGGCAGCAGCAACAACCTCGGGCGGTTTGGGCGTAATGCAGACTGGCGCACGGCGAAGATCATTTCATCTGGCGATGTTGGCGCGAATCACCGCATTTGCGCTGTGCGTGTCCGCAGGCGCCGCAGCGGCGGAGCGCGTGCACAAATATACGGTGGCCATCGACGCCCGGCTTGCCACGCTGAACGTGCGCGCGTGCTTTTCCGGCGCACCGCCCGCGTCGTTGTCCGCGGAATCCCTCGACGCCACACTTGCGCTATCCGACGTCCGCCTCGAGGGCGGGCGCAAACCGATCGAGCCCAACGGCAGCATCAGCCTGAAGTCCGTGCCGGCGAACGGCTGCATCGTCTACCAGGTGGATGTGTCGCGGCCGATCCGCCAGCACGACCGCAGCGGCGACAAAATCCACCGCATCGGCCGGGATGTGATCACGTCAGTCGGACTGTGGTTGTGGCGCCCCGAACAGCTCGCGGACGACGAAGATATCGAGATCGCCTTCCTGCTGCCGGAAGGTATCGGCGTCTCGGCGCCGTGGACGCCCGTGACGGCGGGCGACGTGCCGGCCTATCGCATCGGTCACGGTCCGTATGACTGGCCCGCGTCCGTGGCATTCGGCCATTTTCGCGAGCGGGAGATCCGCGTCGGTGGCGCCAGGTTGCGCCTTGCCGTGCTGGACGGGACGCCGCCCGCGAATGTCGACCAGATCCAGTCGTGGATCGAGGACGCCGCGCGGAGCGTCGCGAACTTGTACGGCCGCTTCCCGCAACCGCAGGCGCAGATCCTGGTTGCTCCTGGCGCGCGCGGTAACGAACCGACGCCGTGGGCCTATGTCGTGCGCGGCGGCAGTCCGGCGGCGCACTTTTTCATCAACCAGCACCGGCCGATCGGCGAATTTTTCGAGGACTGGACCGCCGTCCACGAACTTTCCCATTTGCTGCTGCCTTACGTGAATCCGGACGACATCTGGCTGTCGGAAGGGGTGGCAACGTACTATCAGAATGTGCTGCGCGCGCGCAGCGGCAGGACGAGCGCCGAGGACGCGTGGCAGCGGCTGCGCGCCGGCATCGCGCGCGGGGCCGAGGGCGCGCAGGGCCTGACGCTGGCGCAGGCCACGGAAAGCATGTATCGCGACGGGAGCTACATGCGTGTTTACTGGGAAGGCGCAGCCATGTTGCTTATCGCTGACGTGCGTTTGCGACAGGTGACGGCGGGCAAACAGTCCCTCGATACCGCGCTGGCGGCACTGAACGAGTGTTGCCGATCGAACGAGCGGGCGTGGACGGCGCGCGAAGTATTCGCCAGGCTGGACGACGTGACCGGTACCGGAATCTTCGGCGAACTCTACGAACGCCACGTCGCGTCAAAGGACTTTCCGGATCTCGCGCAGACCTGGCGGGCGCTGGGCATGTCGATTGTGGCAGACGGCACCGCGTCATCCGATACGGAGCGCGAATCGAAGTTGCGCAATGCGATCATGGGCGGCGCGGAAAACTGCAACGCTTGTTGACAGGAATGGAAGGCCAATCGAGGAGAGCGGCGTGTCAAGTGCGCTGGTAGCTTACCTGCATTACCTGGCGATGATTTCGATCGCTGTCGTCCTGGTCCTGGAGCTTATGTATTGCACGCCCGGATTGAGCGACGCGCGCGCGCGCGTTCTGGCACGCATGGACGCCGGCCTGGGCGCGGCGGCCATTGTCGCGCTGGTGACGGGCGTGGCGCGCGTTGTCTGGTTCGGCAAGGGCGCGGCGTTCTATCTGCACAATCCTGTGTTTCACATCAAGCTGGCGCTTTTTCTCGCGGTCGGGCTGTTGTCCATTCCCCCGACATTGCAGTTCCTGCGCTGGGTGCGCGGGCTGAAGGGCGGCGCAAAAAACGTCGCCGAGCATTACCAGATTGCACGGGTGCGACGCTATATCCATGCGGAACTGGTGCTGTTCGTTTTCATCCCGCTGATGGCCGCGCTCATGGCGCGCGGCATCGGATTGCAGACAGGCCAGTGAAACATCGCGCAACGGGGACGATGGGGGCCGCCGTCGCCGCCCTGGCGATTTTGTTCTGCGCCGGCGCGCAGGCGGGCGTGCATCGCTACGAAGTCACGGTCGACGCCAGGCTGGAGCAACTCACCGTTCATGCCTGCTTCCAGGGCAGGGCGCCGGAATATCTCATCGCCGAGTCTGACGGTGCGCATTTCTATCTCGAATCGATGCGCCTGATCGAATCAAACGTCCCGGCCGCGCGCGCGCTCGAAGCCCGGGGCGAAAAAGTTGCGCTGGGCGCGTCGACGGACGACGCCTGTGTCGACTACGCGGTCAAGCTGCAGCCCGCGCAGACCAGCGTACAGACAGGCGGTCCGGAAACGCGGCGCATCGGTGGCAGCATGCTCACCTCGTTCGGCGAATGGCTCTGGCGCGCACCCGACACCGATGCGGTTCTCGAACTGCGCTTTCGGCTACCGGCAGGCATCGAGGTATCCACGCCCTGGAAGCGCGACAAGGACGCCGCGGGCGCCTTATTCCTCGTCGGTCCGACGCCTCCGGATTGGTCCGGCATCGTCGCGTTCGGGCGCTTCGCTCCACACGACATCGCAGTCGACGGCGCCATCCTGCACGTCGCGCTGGTCGGACTGGCGACGGACGTGCAGGCGCGCTTCGACAAATGGATAGAAGGGGCGGCGCACAACGCCATCCAGTTGTACGGAAAATTTCCGGTCGAGTCCCTGCAGGTCGTGGTCGCGCCGACCCCGCGCGGCCGCGGTCCGGTGCCGTGGGCCTACGTCGCACGCGGTGGAGGACCGGCGATTCACCTGTTCGTCAATCCTGCGCGTCCGCCCGCGGAGTTCGAGCAGGACTGGAGCCTGACCCACGAGATGTCGCACCTGTTCCTGCCCTACATCGTATCGCGCGATGCGTGGCTCTATGAGGGTGTGCCGACTTATCTGCAAAACACGCTGATGGCGCGCGGCGGGGCCATCTCTGCCGACGAAGCCTGGGAACGCATGCACGCCGGGTTCCGCCGCGGCGCATTGACGGCGCCACACCTGAGCCTCGCGCGTGCCAACGAGCGTGTCGGTTTCGGGCCGTACCTGCGGGTGTACTGGGGCGGCGCGGCGTTGATGCTGGAAGCCGACTTGAGGTTGCGCAAGCAGAGCGGCGGCAAGCAATCGCTGGATACGGCGCTCGCCCAGCTCAACCGCTGCTGTGCCGGCGAACAACGGCGCTGGGCCGCCGATGAAATCATTGCGCGGATCGATGAATTGACCGGCAGCACGGTGTTCAGCGAGATCGTGCGACGGCAGTTTGGCGCCGAGGGCTTTCCGGACTATGAAGCGGTTTTTGCCCAGGTCGGGGTCGGCACGACCACCGGCGTGACTTACGACGCTTCCGCGCCCTGGGCGGTGGAACGCGAAGCGGTGATGCGGCCGCTGCCCTGACGCCGGGCGTCGCGGCGGCCGTGATTCGGCTACCATGACAGCCTTTTTGCGGTTCCCCCATGCCCTCCGAAGATCTCTGCTTTCAGCCGGCCCACGAGCTGGTTCGGCGTATTCGCGCACGCGAAGTGTCCGCGCTCGAAGTCATGGACGCGCACATCGCACAGATCGAACGCGTCAATCCCGCGGTCAATGCGATCGTTACATTCCTGCCGGAGCCGGCGCGCAAGCAGGCGCGCGCAGTCGACGAAGCCATCGCGCGCGGCGAAGATCCCGGCCCGCTGGCGGGCTTGCCGGTGGCGCACAAGGACCTGACGCCGGCGAAGGGCATCCGCACGACATTCGGTTCGCCAATTTTCAAGGATTTCATCCCCGACGCCGACGCGATCATCGTCGAGCGCTTGAACAAGGCCGGCGCGATCACGATCGGCAAGACCAATACGCCGGAATTCGGCGCCGGGTCGCAAACCTTCAACACCGTGTTCGGCGCCACGCGCAATCCTTACGACCCCTCCAAAACTTCGGGCGGCAGCAGCGGCGGTGCCGCCGCGGCGCTGGCCTGCGGCCTGCTGCCGATCGCCGATGGCTCGGACATGGGCGGCAGCCTGCGCAATCCGGCGAGTTTCTGCAACGTCGTTGGATTGCGCCCGTCGACCGGACGCGTGCCGACCTGGCCATCGGTCACCGGCTGGTTTTCCATGGGCGTGGTCGGGCCGATGGCGCGCACCGTGCAGGATGTAGCGCTGGTCATGTCCGCGATTGCGGGACCCGACGCCCGCTCGCCGCTGTCCCTGCCCGAATCGGGGGTGATGTTCACTCGCCCGCTCGCGCGCAGCCTGAAGGGCGTGCGGGTTGCGTGGAGCGCGAACCTGGGCGGACTGCCGGTGGAGCCGGAAGTCACACGCGTCCTGGACGCGCAGCGCCAGACGTTTGCCGACCTGGGCTGCATCGTCGAAGAGGCGACGCCTGATCTACGCGATGCAGCGGAGATTTTCGGCGTCATGCGTGCGTGGAGTTTCGAAATGTCATTTGGCCACCTGCTGGACACGCGGCGCGCACAACTCAAGGACACGGTCATCTGGAACATCGAGGAAGGCCGCAAGATCACCGGCCCACAGCTCGGCGCGGCGGAACTCAAGCGCACGCAGTTATTCCATCGCATGCGGGAGTTCATGGAAAAATACGAATTCCTGATCGCGCCGGTCGTGCAGGTGCTGCCATTTGACGTTGACGAGCCGTACGTTACGCGCATCGACGGCGTCGAACTGCACAGCTACATCGACTGGATGCGCTCCTGTTCCGACATCACGGTTACCGGTGCGCCGGCGCTATCCGTGCCCTGCGGATTCAGCGCCACGGGCCTGCCGGTCGGGCTGCAGATCGTCGGCCGCCAGCATGACGATTTCGGCGTGCTGCAGGCGGCGCACGCTTTCGAGCAGGCAACCGGTTTCTGGAAGCGCCATCCCGCGCTGGCGCAATCTCAACCAACGTAACTCTGGGACTACGAATATGGACTCTGTTTTTCTGGCATCGCTGCGTGCGGCGCTCTCGCTACTGGTCGTTATCGTGGCCGCGCCCGCCATCGCGCAAACTCCAACGGACCCGCCTCCCGCGCACGTGCGCAAGGACCGGGTCTTCCTGAAAGACATCGAGGGCATCTGGATCAACGAAGGCTATCTGAGCGTGCTGGCGGCGTTGAAGAGCCCGCACGCGGCCGCCAAGAAAACCGCCCCTGTGGTCATTGCGATCCGGCGCGATGGTCGAGCGTTTCCGATTGTGGTGACGGATTTCAACAAGGCTTCGCTGCAGGCCGTGCTGGACATTGAGCCGGACGGCAAGCCCGGTGCGTACCGGCTCGTGGTGGCGCGCGACGACAAGCCGACCTCCGGCAGCGACGTCAAATTCATCCGCTTCGAGGCAACCCGCAATGCCCAGGGGAAATTCGACCGGCTGCGCGTCGCCGAGCCCGATTTCATGAAAAGCAAATGGGCTGACTACGTGCCGGTTTCCGGCGAACTGAGTCCGCAGATGAATCACTTCGTCCTGGCCGGCAAGTACGAAGACGAAAAGGGCCGGCCGTGGACGTTCACGGAGGGCGGCGAAGCCACCTGGCCTGATCGCACATTCAACTACGAACTGTCGCTGAACGACCCGGGTGCCGGTTGCGACTACCTGCAAACCGAAAGCGGAGCCAAACCTGAAGCGGCAAAATCCGGCGCGCAGGACGACAAGAACCGCTTCGGCTATCGCTGGAAAGACGGCAAACTGTCGATACTGCCGGCGCGCCTCGCGGGGAAAAAAGTGGTGTGCGACGCAAAGCCAATGGCGGTATTGACGCCAAAATAGGCGGGCGTTGAAGAAGCGGCGCACTTGCGCCGTGATAGTCGGTGGTGGAACTGCAAGACGGAGTGATGACAATAAACTCACAGGGAGTGAATCATGGAGCGAGGAATCACGAAACGGTTTTACGGTCTGCTGTTCGGCACGGCAATCCTGGGTGCGACGATCGCCGGCCCGGCCATGGCAGGCGATTGCGGCGGCCCGGTCACGGAAGATGAGGCGCTGGCCGCGGAAGATGCGCGCTACGCCGCGCAGACGGGAGACGATTTCGGTGCGTTGCAGAAGCTGATCGGCGAGGATCTGGTCTACATCCATTCGTCAGCGGTAGTGGATACCAAGGCGAGCTACATCGACACGCAGAAGGCCGGCACCGTCAAATACCGGGTCATGCGGCGCAGCGACGTCGCGGTGCGCACCTATGGCTGCGTCGCCATCATCACCGGGCTCGGCAATTTCGATGTGACCGTCAAGGGCCAGGACCTGGCGGTCGAAATTCGTTTCCACAGCGTCTGGGCCAAGCGCGACAACGGCCTGGAATTCATTTCCTGGGAAGCGACGCGCACGCCGGCGAAACAGTAAGCGCACGGATCGACGCACGGCGGCGGGGCTTGCATGCAAGCCCCGCTTTTATTTTTAGCGGACGCGGAGCCGGGCGACCGCGAACATGCAGTATTCTTTGCCGATCGTGACCCGGATCCCAGCCATGGCCAAGGCAGCCAAAAAAAAGCAGCGCGCGCAAAGCCTGGGTGAGGCCCTCGAACAGATCCGGACACTGCTCCAGAAGCATCGCATCGTCGAGAACATGGTCCATAACCAGGACATGCCGCGCCATGAGCTCGTCGAATCCCTGGTCCATCGGCAGAACATCGCCGAGCTGAGGAAGAAGCTCGACCAGCTTCACCCTGCGGACGTTGCCCATATCCTGGAAGCATTGCCGCTCGAAGAGCGGCTCATCGTCTGGAATCTGGTCAAGGCAGAGCGTGACGGCGAGATCCTTCTGGAAGTTTCCGATGCGGTTCGCGAGACCCTCATCGAGAACATGGACGCGCACGAACTCGTCGCGGCCACCGAACAGCTCGATACCGATGAGATCGCCGATCTGGTGCCCGACCTGCCGCAGGGCGTGGTCGACGACTTGTTGCACTCGATGTCGGTCGAGGAGCGCGAGCAACTGCGCGCGGCCATGTCCTATGAGGAGGATGCGGTCGGCGCGCTGATGGACTTCGACATGGTGTCGGTGCGCGATGACGTGACGCTCGAGGTTGTGCTGCGTTATCTGCGCCGCATGGACGAGTTGCCGGACCATACCGACCAGGTGTTCGTCGTGGACCGCGACGACATCGTCAAGGGCATCCTGCCGATCAACCGCCTGATCGTGACGGATCCGGACGTGCTGGTGGGCGCGGTCATGAAGTCCGACTTCGTCACGCTCACGCCGGACGACAAGGCCCAGCAGGCCGCGCAGGCCTTCGAGCGCTACGACCTGGTTTCCGCCCCGGTGGTCGACCAGGGCAACCGACTCGTGGGTCGACTGACCGTCGATGCCGTGGTTGATTTCCTGCGCCAGCGTAATGAGGAAGAACAGCTGAGCCACGCCGGCCTGCGCGAGGAAGAGGATATATTCGCGTCCGTCTGGAAGAGCGCGAAGAACCGCTGGCTATGGCTGGCGGTCAATCTCGGCACGGCCTTTTTTGCTTCGCGCGTGATCGGCGCGTTCGAAGGAACGATCGAAAGGCTGGTCGCGCTGGCCACCTTGATGCCGATCGTCGCGGGTATCGCCGGAAATTCCGCGAACCAGACAACGACGCTGATCATCCGCTCGCTCGCGCTGGGACAGGTCACGCCGGACAACGCGCGCCGGCTGATTTCGAAGGAACTCGCGATCAGCCTGCTGAACGGCGTGGTGTGGGGTGGTGTCGCAGGCGTTTTTGCGTGGATGCTTTATCGCAACGTGGCGCTCTCGCTCGTCATGACGAGCGCGATGCTGCTGAACCTGGTCGTCGGTGCGACAGTTGGCATGCTCGTGCCACTGGTCATGCAAAAGATGGGGCGCGATCCCGCGATTGGATCGAGCGTCCTGCTGACCTTCACCACGGACAGCATGGGATTTTTTATTTTTCTCGGGCTGGCGACCATATTCCTCGTGTGAGGCATCCGGCCTCAGGCGGCGACGGTTGAACGAGACCTGCGTTCATCGCGCGCTGCAACGAATATTCCCAATAGCAACAAGGCAAAGCCCGCAAATTGTGGCGCGCTGAAGCGTTCGCCAAACAGCAGCCACGCCAGCAGTGCCGAGCCGACCGGCTCGCCGAGAATGGCCACCGCCACGAAAGTCGCGCTCAAGCGGCGCAGTGCCCAGTTGAAAATACTGTGCCCCAGCAGCTGCGGTCCCAGTGCAAGGGCAATCATCGCCAGCCACGCACTGGCGGGTAACGAGGAAAAGGAAACGCTGCTCAGAAGGGCGGCAACGGCCAGCAGAAACGCGGCCGTGGCGTAGGCGAGCCAGATATACGCGGTGAGTGAAACGCGCGCCCGCAATGCGCGACCCACCAGCAGATAGCCGGATGCGGCGATGGCCCCGACCAGCGCCAGCGCATTGCCGAACATCGGCGATGCGCTGGCGGAGTCGCTGTGCGCGTCGGCTACAAAGATCAACGCGCTTCCGCAGAGGGTCAGTACGATCCCGATGAGTGCTGCCGGCCCGGGCCGTTCTCCCAGGATCAACGCGGAGGCGAGTGCTACCCACAAAGGGTTCGTAGCCACCAGCGCCGTGCTGCTGGCGATCGAGGTATATTCCAGCGAAGTGATCCACACCCAGAAATGCACCGCCAGCAAGAATCCGGACAGCCCGCACAGCAGGAGTTCGCGACGTCCCAGCCCGCGCATTTCGGCGCCCGCCCGCCACCAGGCGTACGGCGCGAGTACCAGCGCCGCGATTCCCAGTCG
>JBDTTE010000028.1:0-22000 GCA_039930785.1 Betaproteobacteria bacterium
CTTTGCGCCTTTGCGTCGAGATGTGGTCTTTCAAGGAGCCGTCAACGCCAGGAATTTCGCGGTGAAGTCCGCCGCCGGCACCGGCTTGGAAAACAGGTAACCCTGGTATTCGTCGCAATGCTGCGCCTGCAGGTAGGCTCGCTGGAATTCTGTTTCCACGCCTTCCGCGACGACACTGAGTTCCAGGCTGTGCGCCATGGCAATAATGGCGGCGATGATTGCGGCTTTGTCCGCCGGGCCCTTGATGTCGATCACGAAGGACCGGTCGATCTTCAGTTCGTCCAGCGGAAAGCGGTTCAGGTAGCTCAGCGACGAATAGCCGGTGCCGAAATCGTCGATGGATAGCTTGAGGCCCATTTCCTTCAGGCGTTGCAATGCTTCGACGTTGGCCTTGGCGTTCTCCATGATCACGCCTTCGGTCAGTTCGATGCTGATGTCGCCGGCTAGCGCACCGGTGCCCTGCAAGGCCTCCGCGACGGTTTCCGGCAGCCGGCGCTGGCGGAACTGGTGGCTCGACACGTTGACCGCCACGCGTGGCACGTTATGGCCCGCGTCTCGCCATGCCTTCGTCTGCCGGCAGGCTTCGCGCAACACCCATTCACCCAGCGGCACGATCAAGCCGTTCTCCTCGGCCAGCGGAATGAAATCGTTGGGTGGGATCAAGCCGCGCTCGGGATGGATCCAGCGCACCAGCGCTTCGGCGCCTCTCAGCGCGCCGGTCGCGACGTCGACCTTGGGTTGGTAGAACAGGCGCAACTCGTCCCGTTCCAGCGCCTTGCGCAGTTCGTTGCCGAGGCTCAACTTCTGCAGGGCGCGCGCGTTGAGTTCGCTGGAATAGAACTCGTAGGAATTTTTTTTCTGCTTGGCGTGGTGCATGGCCACGCCGGCGTTCTTCACGATGCTGTCGATTTCCTCGCCATCGTCCGGAAAGACGGCGATGCCGATGCTGCAGGTGAGCGGCAGTTCGTGGTCGGCGAGCTGGAAGGGCGCGTTGAACGATTCGAGTACGCGCTGCGCGACCCGTGCGGCGCCCTCGGCCGCGTGGATATCGGAGAGCAAGATCGTGAACTCGTCCGCAGCGAGCCGTGACAGGCTGGCTGGCTGCTTTTCTTCGCTGATCCGCCCGACCGCGTCGGTGGTGCGAATGCATTGCTCGATGCGGCGCGCGACGGCCTGCAGCAGCATGTCCCCCATCCCGGGGCCGAGCGCTTCGTTCACGTGCTTGAATTTGTCGAGGTCGATGTGCAGCACCGCGCCCGTACCGTTATAGCGCTTGGCATGGCGTAGCGCCCAATCCAGGCGATCCATGAACATGCGCCGGTTGGCCAGCCCGGTAAGGATGTCGAAGTTCGCCAGGCGATCGCGGTAGGCTTTCGCGGCGAGCGTGTTGCGCAGGCGCAGGACCAGTTCGCTGGAATCCACCGGCTTGGCGAGGAAATCCGTGGCGCCGAGTTCCAGTGCCCTGAGCTTGGTGGCGGCGTCGGTCGACGACGTGAGCACAATGGTCGGCACGTCCTTGAGGATGTTTTCCGCGCGCATGCGCGTGAGGATGTCGAAGCCGCTTACGCCCGGCATCATCAGATCCAGCAGCAAGACGTCGGGATGATGTTCGCCGATGAGCGCGAGCGCATCTTTCGGCTCGCTGGTCGAAACAAAACGCGTGTAGCCGGCTTCCTCGAGATGGATCTGCGTCACCTCGATATTGATCGGTTCGTCGTCGACCATCATCACCAGGGCGTCGAGCAGTTTCTGCTGCCCGTCGTCCTGTGAGGGTTCTTTTTCTGGTGCCGTGTCCATCGTTGCTTCCTTGATCGTGTTGCTCATGTTCTGCCGTGAGTTACGCTGTCACGGGTTCCGTCGGCGCAACGAGGCGCGCCGCAATGCTGCGTACTTCGCCCAGCATCGCCCCCGTTTCGTCGGCATTGCCCGCCAGCGCGGCCTGTTCGAGCTTCAGCGCGGGTTCGGTAAATTCGTCGTAGCCCACCGTGCCGCCGGCGCCCTTGAGCCAATGCGCAAGGCGGGCCAGTTCCGCGAAGTCTTTCGCAGCGAAAGCGCTTTCGAAAGCCGCCAGCTGTTCGTCGAGCCGGCCGGCGAATTTCCGAATCGCGGGGCCCAGTCGCGGATGGGCGGCAAGGCGTGAGACCACCGGGGCGCCGATGGGCGCCGCGATGACTGCCGCTGGTTCTGCGACCGCCCCTGCGGTGACTGCAGGTGCTTCGTCGATCTCGACGCGCGTGGCCCCGAGCAGGTCGGCCAGCGTTTTGAGCAGGTGATCGATGTTGATCGGCTTGGTCAGCAGGCCCGTGCAACCCGCATCGATGACTTGTTTCTCCGCGCCCTTCATGGCGTTCGCCGTCAGCGCGAAGATTGGGATCTTCTGTCCGTCATCGCGCAGGGTCCGCGTAGCCGTGAAGCCATCCATGACCGGCATCTGCATGTCCATCAGGATCACATCGAATTTTTCGCGACGCGCGGCTTCGACCCCCACGCTGCCGTTTTCCGCTTCCGAAACGAGCAACCCGGTTTCGCCGAGCACCAGCTTCAGCAGTTCGCGGTTTTCCGGTCCGTCATCCACTACCAATACGCGTTTCGCACCGAAGCGCCAGCGCATGCGCGCGGCACTGGTATCGGGACCGGTCGCCGCGAATTGCGATTGCTCCAGCATGCGCACGCCTTCCAACGGCCCGGTTGCCACCGTCGCCGTAAAGGTGCTGCCTTTGCCCAGGGTGCTGGTGACGACGATGTCGCCGCCGAGGGCGCGCGCGAAACGCCGGCTGATGGTCAGGCCCAGGCCGGTGCCGCCGAATTTGCGCGTGACCGAACTGTCGGCCTGCGTAAACGGATCGAACATGCTGTCGAGCCGATCCGCGGGAATGCCGATGCCGGTATCGGTGACGTCGATCGCGACCACGGGTCCCAATGTACCTTGCTGGAAACGCAACACGACGCCGACGCCGCCTTGCTGCGTGAATTTCAGGGCATTGCCGACGAGGTTGGTGATGATGCGGCGCAGGCAGGTCGGATCGGACTGGATGGATTCAGGAATCTTGCCCTGCACCGCGAAGGTCAGTGCAATGCCTTTTTCCTTCGCCTTGACGCCCAGCACGTTGACGACTTCGGCGGCGATCGAGAAAGCCTGGCATTCGATGCGCTCGACATCGAGATGGCCCGCTTCGATCTTCGACAGGTCGAGGATGTCGTTGATGAGGTCGAGCAGGTGCTTGCCGCTCGAATGGATGGTTTCGAGGTACTTTTTCGCGTCGGTCTCGTTGCGGCCATAGCCGCGTCGGAGGAGTTCGGTGAACCCGAGGATGGCGTTCATCGGTGTGCGAATGTCGTGACTCATGTTCGCGAGGAAGTCGCTCTTGGCCTGGTTCGCGGCCTCGGCCTTTTCCTTGGCCTTGCCGAGCTCGACCTTGTTTTCCTCGAGCTGCGTAACGTCGTCGAGGCTGATCAGCACGCCGGCGGCCTTGCCGCCGCTGCCGAGCACAGGGGCGCAGTTGACGATGAAAGTGTGGGGAGCACCGGTCGCATCGCGCAGGTTGATCATGCCGTTGCCCTGCTCTCCGCCGCTGGCGAGCGCCCTGGTCCACGGATGATCGTCCACCGGCAGCGCGGAGCCGGCCGGTGTCAGCCAATCCAGGCGGGAGATCTGCAAGCCGACCATGGATTCGGGCGTTTTACCGACCAGCTTCGCCAGCGCTTCGTTGGCAAGCACGATGTTCTGCTTGCGGTCGATGATCAGCAGGCCTTCCGTGAGCGTGTCGAGCGCGGCGCGCACTCTTCCCGGAATCGCGCGCGACGGATCGAGATGGCTCAGCACGCGACCGAGGTAAAAGTAGAACGCGACGAATCCTGCGATTGACACGAAAGCGATGAGTCGCACCAGCGGATTCGCCAGGATGCCGGCCAACCCGGCGGGCGCGATCGGTCGATAACGTAATTCCATCTGGCCCCAGGGCTGGGTGCCGGCAAGGATCGGGACCTGTACCTGCGAGTCGGACGAATGCACTTCGTTCATCGGTACCCAGTTCGTGTCGTGGTTGCCGATCGCGACCAGCACGTCGCCGCCGTTGGTGCGCATGGCGATCGAGAGTATGTCGGGATTGCGTTTGACCACGAAGTTCAAGATGCTTTCGAGGCGTGCGACGTCATTCTGCGAGATCAATGAAGTCGCTTCGGCGGCGAGCGTCTCGGCCAGCGCGGCGCGGCCTTCTCGAATCGCGCCGGCGCGGTCCGGAATCAACCCGATCATGGAAGCGCCCAGCACCACGGTGGCGATCAACGAAACCAGGCCGAGGGCGATGTAGACGCGCGTGTTGAAGACCTTCATCACGCGGCGTCTCCCTGTACGGGCCGATCGGTCTTCGCCGATCCGCTCGCGACAATGGATTCCAGCGAATCATCTTCCGCGTTTTCGTCTTCGTCCTCATCGAGCCGACCGAGGATGGGCAGCGGGTCGACCATGCGCCACGCCGGCAGCGACGACAGCATGCTGCTGATCAACACGCCGCCGCGCAGCAGCCACAGCACGTAACCCACCGAAAGCCCGAGGCTGGCGGCCGCGGTGCTGGCGACCACGATCGCCTCGGCGCGCGACTGGTCCTGCAGGCCGTCGCGCAGTCGGTCGAGCGCGTCGAGGAGGGCAGGGCTTTGCAGGGAACTGCGTCCGTCGCCGAAGCCGCCGAGCCCGATCGAGGATCCCGATCCCTCCGCCATGCCTGTGATGGCATCGTCGCTACCCATGAGCCACTGCGCCGCGGGCAAAGAATAGCCGGCACCCGACAGACGCCCGTTGCGTATCGATGAAGTGTCCGATGCAAAGTAGCGTGACGAACCGATTGCGGGCTCGTAGGGCGCGTTCGGTGCGGTTTCAGGTTCCGCCGCCGGCGGAGCAACCGGCGCTTGCGCGACCGGTGTAGATCCGGGCACCGACGGTACGGTCGGCGCGGTTTGCACAGGAACGTCGATTGCGGGCGGCGGTGGGACGATCGGCGTGCCGGTGGAGATCGGCGGTGCGCTGGGCGTCGAGCCGGTGCTGCCCGGCGGCGCGGTGACGTTGATCGCCACGATGCTGCTCGCTGTCAGCGCGCCGCCGCTGCCCGTATTGCCGAGATCGTTGGTGACCAGGGATAGTGCCGCGCTGCCGGCGTATCCGGCTGTCGGCGCAAAGGTCAGTCCGTCCAGCGCGGTATTGATCGCGGCTTGCGATCCGCCGAATTCCATGACCGCATCGTTGGCGCCGCTGCCGATCGAGAACGTCAGGCCCGCCGTCGTTGCCAGGGTCAGCGTGCCGTTCGTGGCCGTGAGGGTGACCTTGATGACGCTCGATCCGGCGTCCGGATCGCTGACGGAGAGGCCATTGCCCTGCGCGGAAGAGAATACGATCGGCGTGTCATGCGCCGTCACCTGCGCGCCCGGGACTGCATTCACCGGCGCGTCGTTCACCGAATTCACGGTAATCGCGAATGCGGTCGCGCCAATGCTGCCACCCGCGCCGTCGCTGACGGTGAACGAGAATCCATCCGACGTTGTTTGCGAACCGTCGTGCACGTAGACGAGTTGGTTATTGTCGATGTCGTCGGCAGTGAAGCTGGTGATGGCGATGCCGGCCGCGCTGGCCAGTTCCAGGTGGCCATTTGCCGGGGTGGTGGTGACGGTGAAGACCAGCTGGGTGGCGATGTTATCGGCGTCCGTTACCTGCAACTTCGCGTTGGTGATGACCGCCGAACTGTTCTCGTTCACCGTCAGCCCGGTGTTGGTCACGAGCACCGGCGCGTCGTTCACGGCCGTGACATCGATGGTCATGGTGCGGGCGATCGTATCGAGGTCGGCACCGCCGCCATCGTCCTGCACCTGGAAAGTGAAGCTCGCGTAGCCGGCGCCGTTCGCGTCGGTCGCAGGCGTGAACTGCAGTCTGCCCGCGGTGATGTCCGATGCCGTGATGAACTGGCCGGCGCCGACCGCGGTGCCATTCAGGGTCAGCGATCCGGCACCCGGCAGCGTGGTCACTTTGACGGCGAGGAAATTGTTCGCCGGCGCGTCGCGCGTATCGCTGAATCCGAAATCGGATGCCCCGAACACGTACGCCGTGTCTTCAGTCGTGCTGATTGTATTGTCCGCACCGATCGGCGTGTCATTCACCGAGGTGACGTTGATGCTCATCGTTCGGGCGACCGGGTCGGTATCGGCGCCGCCGCCGTCGTCCTGCACCTGGAAGGTGAAGCTCGCGTAACCGGCGCCATTCGCGTCCGCCACAGGCGTGAACTGCAATTTTCCCGCCGCGATGTCGGTGGCGGCGACGGATTGGCCCGCGCCCACCGGCACACCGTTCAGGGTCAGCGATCCCGCGCCCGGCAGGGTCGTGACCGTGACCGCGAGGAAGTTGTTCGCCGGCGTGTCGTGCGTGTCGCTGTAGCCGAAATCCGCGAGCGCGAAGGTGTAGGTGGAATCTTCCGCGGTCGTCACGCTGGCGCTGGTGCCGGCCGGTGGGTCATTCACGGCGGTCACATCAATGCTGCTGCTCGCCGTCGCCGCGCTGAAGGCGGTCATGCCACTCGACAACGGGGTCGTGTAGGAAATCTGCGCGTTGTCGATGAACAGCGACTGCGCCAGGGCCAGGCCGGTCGAAACGAACTGGATGCGCGTATCACCGGAGATATACGCGCTGATGTCGGCGCTGTACGTGCCCGAGCCGGTATTGCTAAGCGAAGAGAACGTCGTCAGGGTCGTGTAGCTGGCGCCACCGTTATTCGAAACCTGCAGCGCAATGTTCCCGCCGAGGCTGAGCAGGATCTGGTTATCGTACGCAAAGCTCAGGGTCGCGGTATCAGCGCCGGTGAGGTCGGCCGAGCGATGGATGTCGCCGCCGCCCAGCAAGGTCTGCAACTCCAAGCGTCCGCCGGATATCTGCACGGCGCCCGCGGACGGGTCACCGTCGTCATCCACCCAACCCGAACTCCACGACACGCTGCCGTCGTTGTTGCTGTAAGAAACGGTGCTGAAGGTATCGAGCACGTTGGAGGTCGTGCTGACCGCATTGGTAGTCGAACCCGCCGTGCCGGTGGTCTGGTCCCAGGCGCGGAAGGTCAGGCCATTGGCGACCGTGCCGTTCCAGTCCGCATTCGGCACGAAACGCACCAGGTCGCTCGAGCGCAGCAGCAACGCATTCGTATCGCTGGGGCTCGAAAAAGCACTCCAGGTGCCGCCCGCGTTGATCGAGTATTGCCAGCTGCCGTTCGTATTGTCGACGGCGGTCACGGCGATGCCGGTTAGCGCGCCGACGTCCGGGTCGGTCACGTGTCCGGCGATCAGGGTGGCCACGGTCGTGCCGGCATTGGTCGCCGGATCTTCCGTAATGGTCGGCATGTTTTCCGCGCCGGAAAGTACCGGCGAGGAATTGGCGAGCACGCCGGACCACGCCATCTGCGTTGCCGCGTCGAATGCGAGCGTCGATTCGATCGAACCCGTGGAATATTCCAGGTTCCAGTCGCCGCCGGCGGCGGCACTGCCCGTCAGGTTTTCGCTTGCGGCGACATCGGCACCCGTCACGCGCGACAGCGCGTCGACGAATGTGCGGCCCTGTTCGGAAGCGGCAACGTTACAACCGTAGATCAGCACGTCCGCGTCGGGACTCAGCGCGTTGCCCCAGCTGGCGATCTCGGACTGCTGGTTCTGCAATGACTGCAAGTCGAGCGTGCTGCCGCCGAGCTGGATACTGCCGTCGCTTCCGTGCGAGACGATGTGGATCGCGCCGATGTCGTGACGTGACGCCAGGACATCCGTAATCTGTTTGATGCCGTCGGTCGAATTGTCGAGCAGATAGACCTCGATGGCCCGGCCGTCAGCGGCCTCGGCATGGATATCATCGACCAGTTTTTGATAGTCCGGCGTGCGGGTGTCGACGAACACGATTTCGGTCTGCGTATGCAGTGCCTGCGTCGTGGCTGGCGCGAACTCGCCGTTTACGTCGAGGGTTCGCACTTCCGGTGCCTGTGCTCCGGCGTCCTGTGTCGCCATGGTCGGCAACAGGGCCGCGGCGGCATCGGCCGAGTGGAGCACCCGCGGCTCGAGCGCTTCGACCGCCATGGCGCGATATCGATCGGCAGCAAGCCTCGACTTATCTCGACGGCCCAGCATGGACAGGAATTTTTCGTGCAGGTGCATGGCGAAGGGTCAGTTCTTCTTGCTGGCCTGGGCGGGAACGGTTTGCAGGTCGGTGGAAAGCCGGCCCCCGGAAACCTGCTTCGGGACGTCCGCTCGCGCGAGCGGTTCGCCCGCCGTAAATTCAGCGCGGCAGCGCAAGCCGGAGGCGATCGCGCCGTCCGCATTCGGTAACTCCGAGCGGACGCGGAAGGTGTTGCTGGCCGCATCGACGAGCTTGTCGACCAGGACTACTTTCGTGTCCATGGGCGCGACATTCGGCAGGTCGGGTGTCACCTTGGCGACCATGCCGGCCCGCACGCTGCCGTACAGCGCCGCGGGAACGATGATCTCGACGCGCAGCGGATCGATCCGGGCGACGCGAAAGATCGGTTTCTCCTCCACGCGCTCGCCGACAGTTACGTAGCGGTCGGCGATGATGCCGTCGAACGGCGCGCGGATCAGTCGCAGGCCGAGCTGGGCTTTGGCCAGCGCCAGTTCGTGCTTGGCGATGCGTTGCTGCTCGCGCGACTGCGCGAGTTTCTGTTCGGCGACGCTGGCTTCGGCGCGTACCTGGTCGAGCGCTTGCCTGGAAATGAAATTCTTCTCGACCAGTTCCTCGGAGCGCTGCTGCTTTTCCCGCAGGTAATCGAAATTGGCCTGGGCGGCGCGCACGTCGGCATCCGCTTCCGCACGCACTTCCGCCGCGCCGACCGAGGCGCGTTCCACGTTCGCGCGCAGCCTGGCCAGTATCTGCCCTTCCTTGACCACGTCGCCGCGTTCTACCTGGATGGATTCGATGACGCCAATGACGGGACTGCCCACTTCCGCGACGCGATCGGGTTCGATCACGCAGCGCAGTGCGGGCGGCGCGCTCCATGCTGTAGTCGTCGCCAGCGCGAGCAGCGCGGCAACAATGGGTCCGGAACGAAGGCGTTTTCTATTCATGGGGTTTTCCGAAAGACAAGAATTCTTCTGCATGCAAATCCCGCCGCAGCAATGCACGGCGCTCCAATCGCTGGCGCCGTTCCTGCAACCATTGGGGCCACCGCACCGCAAGTGCTGTTAGCCATTCCGGTTGCGCAATGCGGCGCGCGAGGCGATCGGCGCGGGTCGAACCTTCCACGTACAGCAGCAACTGCGCGCTGCCGGGATCGCCCTGGCGCGCACAGCGGCCGACGAGCTGGCGATCGATGCGGGCGGAAGCATTGCGGTGCGCGCAAATGACGTGCAGTCCGCCGAGTTCCGCGATGCCGGCGCCGAGCGCAATGTCGGTCCCGCGACCGGCCATGTTCGTGGCGATGGTGACCTGTGCGCGCTCACCGGCGTTCGCGACGATCCCGGCTTCCTCGCGATCCTGGCTGGCATTGAGGACGCGATGCGCGATGCCGGCGGCGGCGAATGCGGTGGACAGCGCCTGCGAATCGGCCACTGAGCCGGTGCCGATCAATACCGGGCGACCGTGGCGGCTGGCCTCCCGCGTCGCTTGCAAAATGGCCTGTGTGTGCGCCGGGCGATCATGAAGCACCTGCAGCGGCGAATGCGTGCGAAGGCACGGACGATGGGGCGCTACCGCGACGACCTTCAGTCCGTACACGGACGCCAGTTCGGCGCGCGCCTCCCGCAGCGTGCCGCTCATGCCGCCCAGGCAGAGATAGCGCTGGAAGAAGCGCTGGTAGGTTATCTGCGCCAGCGTGGTCATCTCGTCGCTGGGCGGGCAACCTTCCTTGAGTTCCACGAACTGATGCAAGCCGCGCGACCATTGGCGCCCGGGCGAGGCACGGCCGGTGGCCTCGTCGATGATGATGATCTGACGGCGGCGCACCAGGTAATCGCGGTCGCGCTGGTACAGGTGCAGGGCCGCGAGCGCCGTTGCGATGGTTTCCTCGCGGTGCAAGCGGTTGCGCCACGCGCCCGCGACGGGCTCAGTCATCTCCTCGAGGCGCGCCTTGCCGTCATCGGTCAGTTCTGCTTTCATGTTGCGACGGTCGAGCACGAAGTCGCGTTCCGGTGCCAGCGCGGAAGCAAACTGCATCGCCTGGACCGCACCGCCGGATGCTTGCGCGTTGGCAGCCCGTCCCGAGATGACCAGTGGCACGCGCGCCTCGTCGATCAGGATGCTGTCCGCTTCGTCCACGATGGCCATGCACAGGCCGCGCAGGAGCGTGCCGCACGCGCTTGCGCCAGTGGTGGAATGGATGCGATCGATTTGCCGATGCAGTTCACTGTGATGGCGCTCACCGGTCAGCCCGTCTCGCAAATAATCGAACGCGAGTTCCCTTGCCGTGCAATACACGACATCGCATTCGTAGGCCTGCCGGCGGGCTGCGCGATCGAGCGGCTGCAGGATCGTCCCGACCGTCAATCCCAGCGCGCGGTATAGCGGAGCGAGCGCCTGGGCGTCGCGCTCGGCGAGATAGTCATTGGCGGTAACGACGTGCACCGGAATGCCGGCTAGGGCGGCCGTCGCCGCGGCGACGCATGCGGCGAGCGTCTTGCCTTCGCCCGTTGCCATTTCTGCAAGCCGGTTATCGAGAATGATCCGCGCAGCCACCCACTGGCAGTCGTATGGCGTCTTGCCCAATGCACTTGCACTGGCTTTACCGATCAGCGCGAAGCATTCGGCCATCAGTCCATCGGTCAGGCCTTCGCGCGCGAGGCGCGCCTTGAGCGTTTGCACCCTTGTCGCGGGCACGGTAGCGGGCATCGCCGCGTCGGCGGCATGTACTTTCACGAGGAAGCGCTTCAAGCCGGCCGGGCTGCACGCAGCCCGGCGCCGGAGCGCGAGGCGTCGCTGCGATTGCTCCTCGCGTTCGGGATAGGAGCCGAGCAGAACACCCGGAACGGGCAGGGCTGCGGCCTTCATGCTTGCATGCGCGATCATGGTCAGCTGGCCGGGTTGAAGTGCTGCAAAAGCAACTGGCGCAGTCGCCGGTACCAGCGGCCGGCGAGCGGTTCGACGCCATGATCGAAGCGCACCCAGGCGCGACCGCCGATGCGCTTCAGGTTCACGGAGGTCAACGTCAGGTCCACCAGGACGACAGGCTCGAGTGTGCGGAGGCCGTCGGTGTCCGCGGGATCGGTGGCCAGCGCTCCGCCGCCACGGTCTCCGAGCGCCGCGCTCGGCAATTCGAAAGTCGCGGCCGGGATATCGTGCAGCAGTTGCGCGGGGACCGCGTCGCCGGATTCTGCGGTGAGTGCTTCCGCTGCATGCGTACGGTCGCGCACCAGCGGTGCGTCGAATTCGGGAACGGCGGCCCGTACGCGCATTTCCCTGCGCTCGAGCACGTAGCCAAGGGTCGCGCCGCGGCGCGCGAAGGTGCCGGGCAGGTCCTGTTGCCTGGGCATGACGAGAACGCCGTCGACCCGCGCACGCAGGATGAGCCCGTCGATTTTTTGCGTGATGCGCTCCAGGTCGCCGCGCACGCGCTGGATTTCTTCGTCCGCGTTACGCGCTTCGAGGGCGTCCCTGCGCAGGGCGCCGAAGCGCGTGGCCTGCAGGCGTTCGAATTCACTCGCGAGTCTTTCGCGCTCGGCGAGCAGCGCCGGATCCTCCAGTGCAACAAGCGGCTGTCCGGCGACGACCGCGTCGCCGTCATGCGCCGGGAGTCCAACGATGAAACCGTCGACATCAGCGCGCACGCGCGCGTGGTCGGGCAACCACACCACCGCGCCGGCAACGGTGTGGTAGGGCAGCGGCACGAAGCACACGATGATCGCAATGGCGATTGCGCTTGTCACGGCAACAGTCAGCGCGCGAGTGCGCTTGCCGATCGCGGCGGATTCCATGAGCATGCGGCCCGCACCGGACCACAGCGGCCCGACGAACAGCAGGAAAGCCAGCAGGACCATGGCTGCCGCGCCGAGCAGGAAAGAATGGGCGCCGATCCACAGTACCAGCAGTGCCGAGACGAAAATGCGCCAGGCGATCGACAGTGGCGCGTAGCACGCCAGCCATTTGCCTTCCCCGCGCGCCGGCTGGACGGCGGATTGCGCGGATCGGCCAAACGCGATGCGACGCAGCCGGTCTGCCCACCACGCCCGGCTGCGCGAGGAGAGGTTGGGCAGGTCCAGCAGGTCGCACAGGACGTAATACCCGTCGAACGAAAGCAGGGGGTTGGCGTTGAACAGCACGGTTGTCACGCCGGCAAGGAACAGCGTCACGAATGCGGCGTCCTGCACCAGGCCGGGTTGCACGTTGAACCATACGAGCAATGCGAACGCCGCCACCGCGAACTCGGCCATGATGCCGGCCAGGCCGACGATCGCGCGTTGCGAGCGGATGCGAAACGCGTTCGCCGCGGAAGCATCGACATAGGGCGCGGGCACCAGAACGAACAGGCTGAAACCGGCTTCGCGCACCTCACCGCCCCAGCGGCGCACGGCCAGCGCGTGCGCGAGTTCATGCACGGTTTTCAGTAGCGGGAATAGCACCCATGCCAGAACCAGGTGGCGCGGCGTTGCCATGTACGCGCGCGCGTGGGTGCTCAACGCATTCCAGTCGCCGGCCGCACCAAATACGGTGAACAGCGCGACGCCGATCCAGAGCCACAGGGTCCACACGTTGAACAGGTACGCGGGCAGCCGGCCAAAGCGGTCGAGCAGGCGTCCCGGATTGCCGAGCGGGATTTTCAGCGCGAACGGATTGACGAATGCGCCCGTGCGCCGCTTGCGACCGGGACGGCCGCGCGCAGGCGTCCGGGTGTCGCCGGCCGTTTCCTGCGCGAGCATGCCGGCCTGGTCGAGGCGGCCCAGCAATTGAATGACTTCGCCCTGCGTGGGGGCGTCGTCCCGATACTCGTCGAGCAACGCGTCCCACACCTGCTGGATCGTCTGCCGCCCGTCGCAGCGCCCGACGAAACGCCATGCGCGCTCGTCGAGGCGCAATTGCTGCGCGTCGGTTGTGCTGGTAAGCAGGGTCCAGCCCTGATCGCGCTGGTGCTGGGATTGCACCCTGACGTCGGCGCGCAGGCGCGCACGACGATCGGCGACACGGTACCAGGCGGGATTGAACAGGGAGCGAGTCAACTTACAGTCCCCAGGACCACAGGGTCGTCCGCATCCATTGCACGAGCCGGTGCGTGCAGACCCACGCGATGGTGCGGTTCTCCGCTTCGATCTTGCCGATGCCCTGCGAACCCGGGCGCATCGATGCGGGGGCATCGACGAGCTTGCCCTCGACCTCGAAGAAATTTCTGCCGTCGCGCGATGCCGCCATCGGCGTCACGCGCTCGACCGTAAAGCGCAACGATTTCTCGAACGCGCCGAGCGCGAGATAGCCGGTCTTGCCGGTTTGCACATCCTCGATGTCGCGCTCGTCCACTTCGACCACCACGCGGTATTCCCCCGCCGGTGCGATGGTCATCAGGACTTCGCCGCGCTCGACCGGCGCGCCGAGCGACTGGCTCAGGTCGCCCTGGATGACGATGCCGTTGAAAGGGGCGACGACGCGACCGCGGTCGAGTTGCTTGCCTATCAAATCCAGCTGGGCGTTGGCCTCGTCGGCTTTGGCCTGGTTGATGACGAACTGCGTGCGATCGGTGCGGGCGAGCGCGGCCGACGCGGAATTCTCGTACTGCGCCAGTTCACTTTCCCACTTGCGGCGCTCGAGCCGTAGGTCGTCCTCGGCCAGTTCCGCGAGCACCTGGCCGGCCTGGACGCTGTCGCCCGGCTTGACATTGACCTGGCGCAGGAAGCCGTCTGCCGGCGCGACCAATGCGCGCTGCACGGCGCCTTCCAGGCGGGCGGGCGCGCTGACACGGTAGGGCACCGGAACCACGGCAAGCGCGATCACGGCCGCAACAGCGAGTGCCACTGCCGCCTTGGCCGCGGTGTGGCCCGGCCGGCGAATCCGGTCGAAGGCGTTGCCCAGGCTTTTCGTTGCGCGCGTCTGCCACGGCAGTGCGGCGCCATGCCGGAGTTGCAGGACGGGTGCGATCAGGGTCATGGCCCGCTCGCATTGCGTGATTTCCGCTTGCGACGGCGTGGTGCCGTCGGAACGCACGAAACTGGCCGCACCGAAAATTTCGCGGCGACTCACCAGGGGCACAGAGAAAATGGCGCCGCCCATGCGTTGTACGAACTGCGCGTGCGCAAACGTTATGCGCGGCTTGTCTGCCTGCGACGCCGGAAACGCGACGGCCGAGCGCTGTTCGACCGCTTCTTCCATGGCGGCACGCGCGAGATCGGCGAATTCGCTGCGGGACTTGATGTCCGCGGCACCGGACACTGCTGCTACCGTGACGTGCCTGCCGTGCAGGAATCCGATGGCCACGCGATCGAAACGCAACAGCGCTGCAAGTTCTGCGGCGAATGCTGCGGCTGCATCCTGGAAGGCGTCGCGCGAAAGGAGGGTGGCCTGGAGCCGCAGGATGGTCGCGGCATTGACGTGAAGTGTTGCGGTGGCGCCAATGGCTGGCGCAACGCTGACTGGAGCGACGCCCGGATTTTCGGCGTTATGGATTTCCCTTAACTGTTTTAGTAGTCCAGACATGAAGCCAGGTCCGTTATTTTTATGGAAGCTGCCTGACTTCGGAGTTGCCACCTGCCAGACAGGGAAGGAAGCGGCATTTTTTCGCGCAACTTAAGGTCTGGCGCGCGAGTTTTCCCCTATGTCAGCCTGGCGGCTGGCCGATTTGGCGGGGGCGACCGCTTCGGAGTGGGGCGGCTAGCAGGCGCGGGCTATTTTTTCCGCGATTTTTGCGCGAAAGCGGGCGGCATCGATCACGACCCGTTCGTGCGTGCCGCGGGAGATGGTGTCGATTCCATCATGCGCCTCTACCTCGAAGCGCAACTTTCTGCCGTCTACGTTCGTGAGGCGAACCTGGACGGTGACCGTCAGACCAGGCGGGGTAGCGGCTTCGTGGGAGAAATTGACGTGGGTGCCGAGCGACTGTTCGGTCGGCCAGTCCAGATGGGGCCGGATGGCTTCGACGCACGCCCACTCCAGCAGGCCGACCATGAATCCGGTGGCAAACACTTCCGGCATCTGGCGGAACATTTCCGATTCGGGATACAGGTGCGGCACGGTTTTGTTCGGAGGCACAGTAAACCGGAAGGTATGGGTCAGGCCCGGCTGCAGGGTTGGCTTCATGGTTGGGGCGGGGGAAGGTGAATGGTGAACGGTGATCGGTAAAGTCAGGGCCGCACAGGCGGTTTGTGCTTTTTAAGCTTTACACCGATTACCGTTCACCGTTCACGGGTTCCCGATCACCGTTCACCCAATTTTCTTGCGGCGATCGCCGCCGAGCGGCGGTGCGGCCTTCAGAACTTCATCGACCGTGGTGATGCCGGCGGCAACTTTCATCGCGCCTGAAATCCGCAGCGGCTTCATGCCGTCGCGGTAAGCCTGGTCGCGGATCAGGGTGAAGTCGGCGTTTTCCGTGATAAGCGGCCGCTGCCCCTGCGACATGAGCAGGACTTCGTAGATGCCGACCCGGCCGGCGTAGCCGGTCATTCGGCATTCGAGGCAACCCTTCGCGTAGTACATCTGCTGCGGCTTTTCCGCCTGCCATGGGGCAATCAGCATGTTCCAGGTTTCGGCATCGATCTGCGCGACCTCGCGACAATGCGGGCAGAGCGTGCGCACCAGGCGCTGCGCCATGACGCCGAGGATCGTCGAATGGATCAGGTACGGCGGCACACCGAGGTCCAGCAAACGCGTGACGGCCGACGCGGCGTCGTTGGTGTGCAGCGTGGAAAGCACGAGGTGGCCCGTCAGCGCGGCCTGTATGGCCATGTCGGCCGTTTCGAGGTCGCGAATTTCGCCGACCATGATGATGTCGGGATCCTGGCGCATCAAGGTGCGGATGCCAGACGCGAAATCCAGGCCGATGGCGGACTGCACCTGCATCTGGTTAAACGTGGGCTCGACCATTTCGATCGGGTCCTCGACGGTGCAGACGTTCACGTCGACCGTTGCCAGTGACTTCAGCGTCGAATACAAGGTCGTCGTTTTGCCGGAACCCGTCGGGCCGGTGACGAGCACGATGCCGTGCGGTTGCTTCACGGCTTTTTGCCAGCGATCGCGATCGTCGTCGGAGAAACCGAGTTCCTTGAACTCCTTCACGATCACGTCCGGATTGAAAATCCGCATGACCAGTTTTTCGCCGAAGGCGGTGGGCATGGTCGACAGGCGCAGTTCGATTTCCTCGCCGTCGGACGTGCGGGTCTTGATGCGACCATCCTGCGGGCGGCGTTTCTCGACGACATCCATGCGTCCGAGGATCTTGATGCGGCTCGTCATGGCCGCGACCACGGGAGTGGGGATCTGGTAGACCTGGTGCAGCACACCGTCTATGCGAAATCGCACATTGGCCACATCGCGGCGCGGCTCGACGTGGATGTCGCTGGCGCCTTCCTCGAAGGCATATTGCAGCAGCCAGTCGACCAGGCGAACGATGTGCTGGTCGTTTGCGTCGAGCTTGCCGGTGTTGCCGAGTTGCACCAGCTGTTCGAAATTGGTGATGTCCGAGACTGCGGTGCCGTGCAGCGCAGTCGCGCTTTTAACGGATTTGGCGAGGTTGTAGAACTCGACCAGAAACCCGTTGATGTCCTGCGGGTTGGCGACGACGCGCTTGATCTCCAGCCGCATGATGCGCGCCAGTTCGGCCTCCCACTCGCGCACGTACGGTTCGCAGGTAGCGATCACGACCTCCGCGGTCGTGACTCGCACCGGCAGAATCTTGAAGCGCTCCGCGTAGGCGTTCGACATGACTTTGGTCACGGCCGCGAAATCGATCTTGAAAGGGTCGATGTGCAGGTACGGCAGGCCGACCTTGCCGGCCAGCCATTCGCTGAGTGCGTCGAGCGTCAGCAGTTTTTTCGGATTGCGCGGATCCTTCCACTTCTGGTCCGCTATGAGGACCAGTGGATGCATGTCGCTCGCGCGCAGGCTGCGGCGCAAGGAGACTAACTTTTCCGACGCCTCAGTAGTGATGAGGCCATCCGCAACGAGATCCGCCAGCAACGATTCCAGCGCCAGCTTTTTATCCGGCTGCTTTTGCGGATTCGGCGCGCCCGCCGCAGCGACACCGGCTGGTGGCTTCTGCGTAGCAGCGGGCGCGACGGGGGGCGCTGGATTATTGGCGGGCATCGATCTCTCTGGTCAGGTGTCTCGAATCGGTCTGGCTGCACTATAAACCGGCGACCTTCGGCAACCAACTCGTGTGCTACCTAACGGCGCGACGGGCGGAACCCTGATCCGCGCAGGCGCTGTTATGGTGCGTTATTTCGACGACAAGCACCGTAACGAGGCATTATCTACTTTCTTATACCGCCAAAACCTGAAAAAGGCTTATTTTTCAATTTTCTAAATGCCAAGAACAATAATTGCATAAAAAAGGCGATTTTTTAAAAAAAGCCAGAACAGGGAGACGAAATGGAGAATCTGAAAACAGGCAGCGACGCGCTGTTCATATTGCTGGGTGCGGTGATGGTGCTGGCGATGCATGCGGGCTTCGCTTTTCTCGAACTCGGCACGGTTCGCAGAAAAAACCAGGTCAATGCGCTGGTGAAGATCCTGGTCGATTTTTCGGTTTCCACCATTGCGTACTTTTTCATCGGCTACACCATCGCGTATGGCGTGACGTTTTTCTCCGGCGCCGACGTGCTCGCCGCGCAAAATGGCTACCAGCTCGTCAAGTTCTTTTTTCTGCTGACGTTCGCTGCGGCGATCCCCGCCATCGTTTCGGGTGGCATCGCCGAGCGCGCAAAATTCAATACGCAACTTGCCGCGACTTTTGTGCTCGTCGGTTTCATCTATCCGTTCTTCGAGGGCATCGCCTGGAACGGGAATTTCGGCGTCCAGGCGTGGATGGAATCGAATTTCGGCGCGCAGTTCCACGATTTCGCGGGCTCGGTGGTCGTGCACGCACTTGGCGGATGGATTGGCCTGGTTGCCGCGCTGATGCTGGGCGCGCGCCGTGGTCGCTACAACAAGCAAGGCGGTATATCCGCACATCCGCCGTCGAGCATTCCGTTTCTTGCGCTCGGCGCGTGGATACTGACGGTCGGCTGGTTCGGCTTTAACGTCATGTCGGCGCAAACCATCGACAAGATCAGCGGCCTCGTCGCAGTCAATTCGCTGATGGCGATGACGGGCGGCACCATCGGCGCCCTGATCGCCGGCCGCAACGATCCCGGCTTCGTTCACAATGGCCCGCTCGCGGGACTGGTCGCGATCTGTGCGGGTTCCGATCTCATGCATCCGCTGGGCGCACTGGTCACGGGCTCAATCGCCGGGGTCCTGTTCGTGATCATGTTCACGGTGACGCAAAACCGCTGGAAGATCGACGATGTGCTGGGCGTCTGGCCCTTGCACGGGCTGTGCGGGGCATGGGGCGGCATCGCGGCCGGCGTCTTCGGCCTCAAAGCGCTCGGCGGCCTCGGCGGTGTGAGTCTGGCATCGCAGGCGGTGGGGACGGGTTTAGGTGTCGGCATCGCACTTGTCGGCGGATTAGCGGTCTATGGGCTGTTGAGAGTCACCGTGGGCATCAGGCTGGATGCGGAAGAGGAGTTCATGGGCGCGGATCTCAGCATCCACAAAATCTCCTCGACCGCCGAGAAAGAGGTGAACTGGTAGGCACACGCCAGATCTTTTCGTTGCATCACCCCAAGCGGTGCATGTGCGCCGCTTTTTCATTTTTGCCGCTGCGTCTTGCGCCGCAGTGCTTCCGTCATAATGACGGCACTTTCACCCCCCCAATCTTCGTGGACACGCCAGACCTTTCGAAACTCAGGATCAATCGCGATAAAAGCGAGCGCAGTCTGCGGCGGTCCGCCCCCAGGTGGCGACGCGCACTCGTGCCTGCATCGCTGATCGCCATAGCGATCGGTGTGGCGGCGATCGTTGCCTGGCGTGTGATGACGGCGCCGGTCGAGGTGGAAACTGCCTCGGTCACGATGGCGTATCCCTCGCAATCTTTCACCGTGCTGAATTCGACCGGCTATGTCGTCGCCCAGCGCAAGGCCGCGGTCGCATCCAAGGCGACCGGCAGGCTGGTGTGGCTTGGCGTGGAGGAAGGCAGCCGCGTCAAAAAGGGCGACATCATCGCGCGGCTGGAGGACCTCGACGTCAAGGCTACGCGCGAACAGGCTTCTGCAAATGTGCAGGTTGCGCGCGCGAACCTCGAGCAGGGCGAAGCGGAACTCAAGGACGCCGAGACCGCGCTGGCCCGCTCCAAAGGGCTGCTCGATAAAGGCTTTGTGTCGCAAGCGTCGCATGACGTTGCCGTCGCCCGCTACGATAAATCGAAGGCGCAGATCGCGAGCCTGCAGGCTGGCATCGCGGCCGCCGTGGCGAATCGCCGCGGTGCCGAAGTCTCCGTCGAACAAACGCTGATCCGCGCGCCGTTCGACGGCGTCGTGCTGACCAAGGCCGCAAATGTAGGCGATATCGTGACGCCTTTTTCATCCGCGCTCGATAGCAAGGGCGCGGTAGTCACGATGGCCGACATGACGACCCTGGAAGTCGAGGCCGATGTTTCTGAAGGCAGTCTCTCCAAAGTGCGCATCGGCCAGCCCGTGGAAATCCAGCTGGATGCCTTGCCGGACTCGCGGTTTCGGGGCGAGGTCAACCGCACCGTGCCGACCGTGGATCGATCCAAGGCCACGGTTATGACGAAAATCCGCTTCCTCGAGCCCGACCCACGGGTGTTGCCCGAGATGAGCGCGAAAGTCGCTTTCCTGTCGAAGGAAGTCGCCGACTCCGAGCGCAAGGCACTGCTGGCGATCAATCCCGCGGCGATTGCAAAGCGTGACGGCAAGGACGTGGTATTCGTCGTCAAAGACGGCCGGGTGGCCCAGGTCGGTATCGAAACGGGCGCGGCGCTGGGCGACCTGGTGGAAGTCCGGCGCGGTCCCCAGGCTGGCGACAAGGTCGTACTCAAACCCGTGGACAAGCTGCGCGATGCCATGGCGGTCAAGTCGGCGTCGAAATAAATGGGCGAAACCGCGATGGTCGAGATTCGCCATCTCTTCAAATCCTACCGGCGGGCAGGACAGGAAGTGCCGGTGCTGCATGACTTGAGTTTCGACATCGCGGAGGGCGAGTTCGTCGCGCTGATGGGGCCTTCCGGTTCGGGCAAGAGCACCCTGCTGAATCTCATCGCCGGAATCGACAAGCCCGACAGCGGGGAACTGCGTGTCGGCGGCGAGGAGATCTCCGGGCTTTCCGAAACGGCCCTCGCCGACTGGCGCGCCGCGAGCGTCGGGTTCATTTTCCAGTTCTACAATTTGATGCCAGTGCTGACCGCGTTCGAGAACATCGAGCTGCCGTTGCTGCTCACGGCGTTGGGCCGGCGCGAACGGCGCGAGCGTGTCGATCTGGCTTTAAGCATGGTCAACCTGTCCGACCGCGCGGCGCACTATCCGAACGAACTCTCCGGCGGCCAGCAGCAGCGGGTCGCCATCGCGCGCGCGATCATTACCGATCCGTTGCTGATCGTGGCCGATGAACCCACCGGCGATCTCGATCGCGTTTCTGCGGGCGACATTCTTGGCTTGCTCGAACGCCTGAACGTCGAACTGGGCAAGACCATCGTGATGGTTACGCATGACCAGCGTGCCGCCGACCGCGCGCGGATCATCAGGCATCTTGAAAAGGGTGAACTGGTGGAGTCGCTGGCGCCGTTGGCCGGCGCGTGACGCCGGGGGCGACCGGTTCATGTATTTCCTGAAGCTCGTCCTGCGCAATGCCCTGCGCCACAAGTTGCGCACCGGATTGACGGTGCTGGGTATTTTCGTGGCCATCGTGGCATTCGGCCTGCTGCGCACGGTGGTGGAGGCGTGGTTCGCCGGCGCGGAAAACGCCTCGACCACGCGGCTGATCACGCGCAACGCCATTTCCCTCGTGTTCCCGCTGCCAATTACTTACAGCGACCGCATTCGCCAGGTCGACGGCGTGAATCGCGTCAGCCACGCGAACTGGTTCGGCGGCATCTACGTCGATGCGAAAAACTTCTTTCCACAGTTCGCGATCGATCCGGCCAGCTATTTCCCGCTCTATCCTGAATACCGGATTCCGGACGCGCGCATGAAGGCCTTTCTGCTTGATCGCAAGGGTTGCATCGTCGGGCGCAAGCTGGCGACACAGTACGGTTTCAAGGTGGGAGACGTCGTGCCGCTGCGCGGGACAATTTTCCCCGGCGCCTGGGAATTTACAGTCGAAGCGATTTACGACGGCGCCGCCGCGAATACCGACACTTCACAGTTTTTCTTCCATTGGGATTACCTGAATGAAACGCTGAAGAAGACGGTGCCGCGTCGTGCCAATTCCGTCGGTGTCTACGTGGTCGGCATCGATCGTCCGCAGAACGCGGCATCGGTCAGCGCGGCGATCGACGAGCTGTTCAAAAACTCGCTGGCCGAGACGCTGACCGAAACGGAAAAAGCCTTCCAGCTCGGATTTGTCGCCATGACCGAGGCGATCGTAATCGCCATACAAATTGTTTCCTTCCTGGTGATCTTCGTCATCATGGCGGTGATGGCGAACACCATGGCCATGACGGCGCGCGAGCGGCTGGCCGAACACGCGACCATGAAGGCGCTGGGGTTCGGGCCGGGATGGTTGATCGCGCTTATTTTCGGGGAGTCCCTTGCCGTCGCGCTGTTTGGCGCCGCGATTGGAATTGTGGCGACGCATCCGGTGGCAGGCTGGTTTGCCGAAAGGCTGGGAACCCTGTTTCCCGTATTCGGTGTGTCGCGCTACACCATGGCGATGCAGTTCGCGGCGGCGCTTCTTGTGGGCCTGGTCGCGGCGGTCTTTCCGAGCATCCAGGCGGCGCGATTGCGCATCGTCGACGGATTGCGCAACGTAGGATAGAGGCCGTGACTATCGTGACTGCCGTGACTGCCGTGA
>JBDTTE010000029.1:0-20915 GCA_039930785.1 Betaproteobacteria bacterium
CCGGTGTGCCGTTGCGCGCGGCGGCGACGACGGATAACTTGCCCCCCGCTCGCATTGCATTGAGCCGATGCGTGGCGACATTCAGCAACGCCTGCCTGATCCACTGTCGGCGCGCACGAATCGGCAGCGGCAAGTCGGGCGACTCCAGCTTGACTTCGACGTTGTTGCGTCGGGCCAGCAGCCGCAATGTGCCGAGGACTTCCTTCAGGAGGTCGCGCGCGTCGAATTCCTCCATCGGCGGATCGCCTTCGCGGTCGCTTCCGGGCAGCGCGCGCAATCCCTGGTTCAGTCGCGACAGATCGCCTTTCAACATGACGATGCGACGCTCCCGCCTGGCCGCCTCCGGCGTCACCTGCGTCGGTTCCGCGTCCGGATCGGACATCAGTTCGAGGGAGATTTGCATCGAATTGAGGATGCCCTTGAGGTCATGCAGGAGGACTGCGCTTTCATGCGTCCAGGCCCTGCACTCGCTCGCCAGGAGCAACTCGCGCTCAAGGGGATCGAAACGACCTCGATCCTTCAGCAGGGCCAAAAAACCGCCGCCGGCGTCGGCATCAAGCGCACGCAATTCCAGTCCGATGCGACGCGATCCCTCTCCGACGGGTACGGTCGCGCTGCCCGATGCCGGCGGCACACCGAATAACGGCGAGATCGACGGCCACCTGGCCGCCAGGGCGTCTTCGCCCCCACATTCGAAGAGTTCGCAGGCGAGGTCGCTGGCATGCTGGAGGCGTCCGTCGGCATCGAGCAGGATGGCCGGCGCGCCGGCGAGGTCCGAGAGTGCGCGAAACCACGCCCGCCGCTCGCTGCCTGTGGTTTTCGTACTCATCGTTATGATTCGCTCATTCTGAACCCGGAAGGGCCAGTCCCATTCTGGCACGCCACGCCGCGCACCGGACCGATCCAATTGGATCCGGTCCGCCGTGCGCGTTGCGCCGCATTCGGCAGCAGCTATTCTGGCTTTCTCTGATTACACTTCCTGCTCAAACGATCACGGGTGCAGATACGGGATCGAAATCCATCCACTGCCCTTCGCGCCAGCGTCCATCGGCCTTTTCCACGTGAATTGCCCCGTGCGTACGCAGCGTATGGATCGCCGATTCCTCGGCGCTTCCACTTTCGATTTTCACCGCGACCACAATGCCCGCCGGCCGCCGCACCGGTTGCTCGTCGGAACCGCTGTCCTTCATTCCGTGCAATGCGCCGACCAACGAACCAACGTAAGCGCCGATACCCGCCCCGACTGCCGCGCCCGGCGGACCCGCGACAACGCCGCCCACTATCGCTCCGGTTCCGGCTCCCGCGGCCGCGCCCGCGCCTGCCGCTGCATCGGCGTTCGTGGCGCCCGGATCCTTGTCCTCATCTCCGCCGATCGGAGACGCGGCATGCTGGCCCGGCGGATTGTTGGCAAACGAGTACACATCGTCGTCGGCAAATTCGCCGTCCAGCAGCGTGTGCACCGCCCGTTCCGCTTGCGTTGCCGTCTTGAACATTCCTGCGATGATAGTTGTCATCTTTGCCCTCCGTTTGCGAACGGCGCACATCCACAATGCCTGCCATCCGTCCGGTCGTTGCAGTACGCATGCAATGCCGCTACTGCACCACTGCTACCCTGGCTGCTAAACCCTGATGGTCTTGGTTCGTACTTTTCCCGTACGAATCATTTCCGCGTCGGGACCGGTGCGGTCCACGCGTGGCCGCCGCGCGTCGGGCTGTTGCGCCGCCGGAAGTTCCGCGTGCGGCGTGCGCAGGAGGTCGGTTCCGGTTGCGGCACCCGATCCATCGAGCCCCGGAAATCGATCCCACACCTGGCCGCGAGGTTGTTTCGACTCAACCGGCGAGCGCGCGCCCAGGTCAGGCTTCATCGGCGCCGCAGACGCGTCCATGATCAACCCGGAGAACGCGATGTTGTCATGGGGCGCAAGCAACAAGGGTATCGCGGTGGTGGTGGCCAACAACGTCGCGTATAGCAGCGTTGACATCAGAATTCGAGAAGACAGCCTGGCGTTCATTGTGATCTCCCTTTACCGTTTCTCTCCGTCGCAGCCGCGAAGCCGCGCCGCTTGCTCGATTCTTCTCTATCTTGCTACCCGATACCGATCACAGTCGTCCCATCACCACCATTAGAACCACGACCAGTACAACGACGCCGAGTACACCGCTGGGACCGTATCCCCAACTCCGGCTGTAGGGCCAACTCGGCACAGCGCCGATCAGCAACAGGATTACAACTATCAGCAGCAGGGTTCCCAAAGTCATTTGCGTCTCCTCGATCCACGGTCCAGATGCCAACCGCGGAAATTTGTTGTCAGATGATTCCGAAGACCATGAACAGCAACATCACAGACAGCGGTACGCCAAACATCCACATCATCATCATCCGGGTCATTGCCTGTCCTCGTTTTTTGTCGCGAGAACTCCCGTGGCGATCGCGTCATGGGTTACCTCGCTGTCGAGGGTTATTCAGCAGCATCCATGCCATTAAACGTAAAAATTAAAACTTACCCCGATTCAATTAATTACACTTCATTTATGAGGGTTTACATAAGCCTGAAAATGGCGCTGCGGTAACCATTACAAAAAGGCGTTGTAAGGCTTACTTGCGACGAGCGCATTTCCGACACGGCCGAAGTAGCACTATCCCTTCGTTGAATGGTCTACTGCTGCGGCCCGCTCGTTGCATCGACCGCGGCATTCCAAATTGCGATGAGACCCGATTCCAGAAAATATCTTTGGGGCCCGGTACTGGTTCTCCTGATCACGCTCGGCGCGACCGCCGCGGTGGTCTGGCAGCTCGTGCGCATGTCAGAGGCTGAAGACACCATCCGCTTCGAGAAGTACGTCGCGGGGGCACAAGCGGCACTGGATGACCAGATCGAGGCTTATCTTGCGTTCCTGCGCGAGGGGACGGCCCTGTTCAGCGGCGGGCACGAACCGACACCCGCTCAATTTCGCGCGTATGTGGCGAAAATCAACCTGAAGAAATCGCCGGCTGCCGCCGATTCCGCAGCCGCAACACCTGAGAGCCGCTATGCCGGCATTCTTGGCGTCAGCTGGGTCCGAAAGGACACGGACCCGGAAGGTCGCAGGCCGCGTCCGGTGCCAGCGAACGGTTTGCCAGGCAGCGATGCCGTCCTGCCGCGCGTCGTGCTTGGCAGCGGCCCGGTTGGCCGTTTCGATTTCGTTCTCGTTGAGCCGGAAGACTGGCGAAAGCAGATCGATGCCAGTGACGACATGTTCACGGATGCCGACTCACGCGCCGCCATGGAGCGCGCGCGCGATAGCGGCAAGGCGGTCCTCTCCGGCAAGGAAACGGTCATTCGCGAGTTCTGGTCGAAGAAGCGCACCGGCTTTCACATTTTCCTGCCCGTGTATGACGGCGTCGGCACGCCCTCCAGCATTGCCGCGCGACGGGCCGCATTGCGCGGCTTCATCCAGGCTTCCGTGCAATCGGACGAAATGTTCGATGTCGTTCACGCCGAAGAGGCCGGGCAGATCGACCTGCAGGTCTACGACGGCAGCGAATCCGCCCCCGCCCTGCTGTTCCGTTCGGATGGAACACGCCAGAACTGGGACACCGGTTACCGGCCGCGCTTTTCGAGCACCGTCATTGCCAACGTTCCGGGCCGGGCCTGGCGACTGGTCTTCAACACGCGGCCGGAATTCGACCAGGCCTCCGAACGCAACGTCGCACCGAATGTTGCGCTGATCGGCGTATTGCTGAGCCTCCTGCTCGCCGGCATCAACCTTGTGCAACGTCGCGCCAGCGCGGCGCTCAATGCGTCCGAACTGCGCTATCGGCGATTGTTCGAGGCTTCGCCCGACGGCGTGTTCTTGTTCGATGCAGAGACAGGTCGCATCACCGACGTCAATCCGCAGGTGGCGGAGCTACTGGGCCAGAGCCGGGAGCAATTGCTGGAACGGTCCCTTTGGGATATCGGCCTGTTCAGCGATGAGGCGCATGGCCGCACTGCATTCGAGGAGCTGCGGGACAAGAGCTATCGGCGCTACGACTACCTGCCGATCGTGACGCCCGCGGGGCGGCGCCACGACGTGGAGTTCACGTGCAATTCATACATGTCCGGCCGCAAGCGCGTCATGCAGTGCAATGTCAGGAACATCACCGACCGGCGCCGCGTGGAAAACGCGCTGCGCGAAAGCGAGGAACGCTACAGATCGCTGGTGGAGATCACGCCCCAGGGCGTCTGGCTGGTCGGGACCGACGGCGATCTGCAGTATGTCAATCAGTACTGGATCGAATACAGCGGCATGACGCTCGAGCAAAGCGCGCGCGGCTGGCCGCAGCAGATCCATCCCGACGATCGCAATAAAATCCAGGCGAGTTGGTCGGCGGCGCGCGACCACGGCATGCCTTACGAATCGGAACTGCGCATGCTCCGCGCGGCCGACGGCGGCTATCGGTGGCACCTGACGCGCGGCGTGCCGGTCCACGACGCATCGGGCCGTGCGGAGAAATGGCTTTGCGTGCTCATCGACATACACGAACGCAAGCAGGCCGAGCAGGGACGCGCCGAACTCCTGCAACGCGAGCACGGGCTGCGCACGCAGGCCGAAGCCGCCAACCGGGCCAAGGATGAATTCCTGGCGACCCTTTCACACGAGCTGCGCACACCGCTCAACGCGATCCTCGGCTGGACGCAAACGCTCCAGCAGGGCGACGCCGACCGCGCCACCGTGCAGCGCGCCCTGGTGCAGATCGACGCGAGCGCCAATGCGCAAGCGCGGCTCATTAACGACCTGCTCAACGTCGCCGACATCGGGTCCGGGCGCATGCGCCTCGACGTCCAGCCGATCGATATCGTCCCGCTGGTCGACTCCATCGTGGAATCGCTGCGTCCGGCCATGGCTGCGCGCAGCCTTGCCTTCACGTTTACGGCCGAACCCGAAGCCGGAAAGCTTTCAGGCGACCCGGCGCGGCTTCAGCAGATCGTCTGGAACCTGCTGTCCAACGCCGTGAAATTCACGCCGCATGGCGGGCATATCCGTATCGACCTCGCACGCGCCGATGCCCAAATTGAAATCGCCGTCAGCGACGACGGCGAAGGCATCAGCGCCGACTTCCTGCCCTATGTGTTCGATCGCTTTCGCCAGGCCGATGCCAGCATCAAGCGCAGGCATGGGGGCCTCGGCCTCGGGCTGGCCATCGTGAGGCATCTGACGGAACTCCACGGCGGCACGGTATCCGCGCAGAGCCCGGGCGAAGGGCGGGGTTCGCGTTTTTCCGTGCTGCTCCCGATGCAACCGCCAGCGCGGTCGTCCGCGACGGCAGATGAGGTCGCTCCTCGCGCTCCGGCCGTCGCGTCGCCGCTCACGCCCGCGCGTGCGCGCGCCCGACAGCGCCTCGCCGGTCTGCGCATCCTGTCGGTCGACGACGATCCCAACACACGCGAAATGCTGCAGGAAGCGCTGCAGCGCGGCGGTGCCGAAGTGATTTCCGCGGCGTCGGCGCAGGAAGCGTTGGCGCAACTCCTCACACACCGGCCAGACGTTCTGGTATCCGACATCGGGTTGCCCGAAGAAGACGGCCATGACCTGGTGCGCAAGATTCGCGCACTCGATACAACCAAGGGCGGTGCGACGCCGGCGGTGGCCTTGACGGGCTACGCACGCGAGCAGGACCAGAAAGCCGCTCTGGATGCCGGCTACCAGGAATTCGTCGCCAAGCCGGTCAACCTCGACGAACTCACCGACGCGATTTTGCGTGCGAGTAAAACCCGTGAACGGTAATCGGTGAATGAAAATCGGTGAACGGTAATCGGTAAACAGTGAACGGTGTAAAGCTTTATACAAAAAGGCCGCGTATGCGGCCTTTTTGTATTGGCAGTTTGGATCAGGGTCACCGATCACCGTGCAAGTCTCCCTCCGGGAGAAGGGCTGGGATGAGGGCCAGCCATTCCCCGATCACCGATCACCATTCACCGTTCCCCCCATAAAAAAAGCCCCCGGCTCTTGCGAACCGAGGGCTAACGGGGGTCTCACCAGATTCCGGCGGCTGATTGCCGGAACCCAAATTCGGAACCGGAAGCGTCACCTCGCTACAGAGGTGCCCGCCCCGGCTATCCTTGAACCTTACTGGTGATACTGGGCTTCCGCTTCCTTCTTGCAGATGTCCTTCGTATTGCCGCTCATGGAGTCGCATTTCTCGCGTGCGACCTTGAATTCGGCTTCACGCTTGTCTGCGCCTGCGGCTGCACCGGTATCCGTCGATTTCTTGGCGGCCTTGGCATCGGCGATCGTGGCGGTCTCGGCTGACTTCGCTTCCTTGACGCACACGTCCTTGGCATTGCCGCCCAGTTCATTGCACTTCGCGCGGGCTGCCTTGTAGTCCAGCTTCGCCTGATGCACGGTCTGGTCGTATTTAATGTCCGCTTCGCCCTTTGCAGCGTGGGACATTTCATCCGCGAACACCGGGCCTGCAAGGGCGAAGCCCACCACAACGGCAGCGCCTGCGGTCATCAATCGGGTGCTCCAACGCGGTTGGTGGTCAAGCTTATTTTGCATGTTCATATTTCGATTCTCCTGAATGAATGATTCGGGGCTAGCGTCGCGTGCAACGCTCAGAGCCGCGATTCCCAATCCTTGACCTGGCGTTCCGCTTCGTCGCGGGTGATGCCGTAGGATTCCTGGATCTTCCCGGCGAGCTGTTCACGTCGGCCGGCGATTTTGTCGAGTTCGTCGTCGGTCAGCTTGCCCCACTGTTCCTTGACCTTGCCGGCGAATTGTTTCCAGTTACCTTCTACGCGATCCCAATTCATGTTCTCTCCTTTACGTACGTCAGTGCCGCCTTTGGTTTGGCTGGCAGTGCATTTGCGCTTCTGCTACTTGGGGTAGAGGCGACCACGTCGCCTCCGGTACCACACATGTTGCAACCGTCGTGCCAGAATATTTTCCAAATAGAATCCAACGGTTAATAAAACCAAACCCTTTCGACAACGTAAGAACTACCAACGGCGTGAAAATTTTCCCGTCGGGGCGCCTGCCGTTATCGCCGGTTTGCGCACTCACAACCAGTATTCCCAGAGGCGTGCGGACCACTCCTTGGTCCGCAACCAAAGCGAGCGATGCTTCCACGTGGCCAGATCGATCGCGCGGGATTCCTGCACATCGTCTTCGAACATCGCATGCATCTGGTCAGCGAATTTGTCGCCGAGAATGACCGCGTCGATTTCGTTGTTGTGCACGAAGCTGCGCCAGTCGAGGTTCGTGGACCCGATGCACGACCAGACGCCGTCGATCAGCGCAGTCTTGGAATGCAGTAATGCACCCTGGCGCTCGTAGATGCGCACGTCCGCCTCCAGCAGTTCGGTGTAATGCGATCGCCCGGCGTGGAACACGGCCCAGAAATCGGTGTGGCTGGGCAGGATGATGCGCACATCAACCCCTCGCGCCGCCGCGTCCTTCAATGCAGCGAGCAACTGCGGATCCGGAACGAAATACGCATTGGTCAGGTAGATATAGCTTTCGGCACTGTTGATCGCCGAAACCAGCGTCACATAGATCTGGCTATAGGGTTCGTCCGCGGCGCTGCCGATCGCGTGCACGATCTCCTTGCCGGCCTCCGGGACCTTCGGAAAATAATCGCCGCCGGTGAGCGGCTCGCCCTTCTGGCTTTGCCAGGTCGTCAGGAACAGCTTCTGGTATTGGGCCACGACCGGCCCCTCGATCTGCACGTGCGTGTCGCGCCACGCCGTGGACTTGCCGTTTTTATCCGTCTTCGGTTTCGACCGCGAGCCAGGCGCCGATCCCGACGAGTAGACGCTGCTGACGTTGATGCCGCCGAGGAAAGCCACGCGTCCATCGACGATCAGCAGCTTGCGGTGATCGCGGTGATCGAGCGCGCTTTTGTTTTTTCCCTCCAGCGGATTGACCGGGTTGAATTCGACGACCTGTACGCCTGACTCGCGGAGATGGTCGAACAATGCGCGCGGCGTGTTGAAGGAGCCGACGCTGTCATAGATCAGACTGACGTGGACCCCCTCCTTCTGCTTCTCGATCAACAGGTCGGAAAACTTCTGGCCGGCCTCGTCATCCTCGAAGATGTAAGTCTCCATGTTGATGTGGTCGCGCGCCTTGCGCATCGCGGCGAACATGGCGCGGTAAGTGGCCGGCCCGTCCTTGAGCAGCGTCGCGCGATTTCCCACGACCATCGGCGTGTCAACGAGGGACTGCTCGACCGCCACATGGCGATCCAGCAGGCTGCTTTCACCGCTGCTGTTTTTGAGTTTGTCGAGGATCGCTGCGCTTTGCGCGCGTGACAGCGGCCCGTGAGCATCCTCGAAGCGAACGGCTTCGGGATTGCGATGGGCGCGAGATACTTCGGGAAGCGATGCACAGCCGGCCACCAGGGCCAGGGACAGGATCGCCAGCGACGATGCCGCCTTCATATCGTTATCACCAGGATAGGCCAACGCGGACGCGAACCGCTGGCGGCGGCTACGCCGGGACTAATGGCGCAGACGCGATCGCAATGAATCCGTAACGGGTCTGCGCCGACTCGATGCCGCGCTAGTTGCTGTCCTTGTGTTTCTGCGCGGAATCCTCAATCTTCTGACCGCCCTGCTTGATATCCTTGCCGGCGCCTTCCATCGTATTGCAACCCGCCAGGAAGCCGGCGAGTGCCAGAATTGCAATGAAGCTCTTGAACATGATCAATCCTCCAGGGTGGACCGCCCGCGCACGAAGCGCGGGCAGCTGAGGCGCTCGATTAAGCCGCCTTGACGTTGAGGCGGTTGTCGACGGACTTGACGCCTTCGACGCCCTGCGCGACCTGCGTTGCGCGATCCAGGTTCTGCGACGAATCGACGGTGCCGGTCAGCGTAACCACGCCGTTGGCCGTATCGACGTCGATCTTGAGGGCCTTCAGGCCAGGTTCGCCGATCAGCGCAGTCTTGACCTTCGCGGTTATGGCGGCGTCGCCGAGCTTGTCTCCTACCTGCTCCGTTTTCTCCTTGACGGTGGCAGCGGCCTGATCCATTTTCTGGCCGGCGCGTTCGGTCGCGCTGTCGAGTTTCTGGCCCGCCGTCTCTGCGGGTTTATTGCGATCGCAGCCCGCAGCCACGGCAGTGGCCAGCACGACGGCGGCAATCCAGGTAATGCTCTGTGAATTTCTCATGGGTATCTCCTCGGTCTGTGCCCTGCTTGCAGAGCGTTGTCTACAGTGTTGCCGGACAGATGGCCAATGCCGATTGCCCACCCTCACCATCGCAAGTGACATGCCAACAGACTGGTGAATGCGCGAACGGCGGGCTACACGCTGCTGCGCCAATGACCTACAAGCGATTCGCGAACGCGCCGCCGTAGTTTTTTTTGGCGCCATCAAGTAAGACTTACATTGGGGGTGTAAGCGTTGCAGCGCGAAGCGCCAGGCGCGAGGCACTAGGCACTAGGCGCCAGGGTTTAAACCCTCGTGCCTAGTGCCTCGCGCCTAGTGCCTGGGCCCCAGCGTGACCATCACGCGATGGGTCCCGCCATCGTCGACCAGCGTGACGAAGCCAGCTTCGATCGATGCACCATCGACTTCGATCCGCGACACGCCCGTACTGACGCCTGCAGGATTGTCCACGCGAATTTCGTAGCGTGCGCTGCCATGGCGTAGCGACGCGTCGAAGCCGTTCCAATGTCGCGGAATGCAGGGGTCGATGCGAAGCGTATTGCCCTCCTTGCGTATCCCGAGCAACCACTCCGTGCCTGCGCGATACATCCAGCCGGCCGCGCCTGTGTACCACGTCCAGCCACCACGCCTGACCTGCGGCGGTTCGCCGTAGATATCGGCCGCGACGACGTAGGGTTCCACTTTGTACGCGTGCACGCCCGCGCGGGTCGAGGCGTGATTGACGGGGTTGAGCATGTCCAGCAGTTCACCTGCGCGGTCGCCATCGCCGAGCGTAGCCCAGGCCACCACGCACCAGACCGCCGCGTGGGTGTACTGGCCGCCGTTCTCGCGCAGGCCGGGCAGATAGCCCTTGATGTAGCCGGGATCGAGCGGCGTGCGATCGAACGGCGGCGTGAACAGCAGCACGAGGTCGTCGCCACGCCGTACCAGATATTCCTCCACCGATAGCATTGCGCGCTGCGCGCGCGCCGGATCGCCGGCGCCCGAGATCGCACTCCAGCTTTGCGCAAGCGAATCGATGCGACATTCTGCGGCGGCGGAAGTGCCAAGCGGCGTGCCGTCGTCGAAGTAGGCACGTCGATACCAGGCGCCGTCCCAGGCTTCTCGCTCCACCGCCGCCTGCAGCGACTGCGCGTGCCGCAGCCAGCGTTCGGCCCGCTCGTTTTCTCCACGTGCGACGGCGAACGGCGCGAATGCACGCAAAGTGGAATATAGGAACCACGCCAGCCATACACTCTCGCCGCGACCTTCATGGCCGACGCGATTCATGCCATCGTTCCAGTCGCCCGCGCCGATCAATGGCAGGCCATGTGCGCCCGTGGCAAGGCTGTGGTCCAGCGCGCGCGCGCAATGCTCGAACAGCGCTACCCGCTCGGTGGACTGCTGCGGCTCGAAGTACGCGTCTTCCTGTCCCACGAGCAAGGCGGGCCCCTCCAGGAAGGCAGAGGCTTCGTCCAGCACGCCGATGTCGTTGGTCACCGTTATGTAGTGGGCCGCGGCATAGGGCAGCCAGACCAGGTCGTCGGAGCAGTGCGTCCGCACGCCGCGCCCGGTCGGCGGGTGCCACCAATGCTGTACGTCACCTTCGGGAAACTGCCGCGACGCCGCGCGCAATAGTTGTTCGCGCGCGAGATCGGGCCGCGCCAGGACAAGCGCCATGCTGTCCTGCAGCTGGTCGCGAAAGCCGAAAGCACCGCCAGCCTGGTAGAACGCCGCGCGCGCCCACATCCGGCACGACAGTGTCTGATAAACGAGCCAGCGATTGAACATCAAATCAAGGGCGCGCTCGGGCGTTCGCACCTGCAGGACACCAAGCATGTCGTCCCAGCGCTGCGTGACTTCTTTCAGCAGCGCCTGCACGTCGGCCGCTCGATAACGACCGACCAGCTCGCGTGCCGCGTCCCGATCCTCCGCCTGCCCCAGCATCACCACGACCTGCCGGCTCTGTCCCGGCGCGAGTTCGATGAATGCCTGCAGCGCGGCGCAAGGGTCCATGCCCGCGCCGATGCGATTGGACAACTGCGCGTTGGCCGCGAGTGCCGCGGGGGCGGCGAGCCCGCCGTTGCGTCCGATGAATTCGCTGCGATCGGCCGTCCACTTGCTCTGCGCGCCGGCGAGGTCGAAGAAGGCCACGCGCGCGCCGAACTCCGCGTTCCACGCATTGCGGGCGAATAGCGCGCCGGTGGACTCGTCGATCGAAGTGACGACAAAAGGCGCATTGGCGGCTCGCGAAGAACCCAGCACCCATTCCACGTACCCCGTGACGGAGATGCGCCGTGAACGCGATGTGCGGTTTTCCAGTCGCAGGCAGCCGAGTTTTACCGGATCGTCCGCGGGCATGAATTGCACGAGTTCGGCTCCGATGCCGTGCGAAACGTGCTCGAAGCGCGAGTAACCCTGGCCGTGGCTGGCGATGTAGCGGGCGTTTTCGATGCGGATCGGGCTGGCGGTCGGCGACCACAATTCGCCACTGTCCTCATCGCGCAGATAGATCGCCTCGCCAGGCGTATCGCTGACGGGATCGTTCGACCAGGGTGTGAGCTGGTTCTCGCGGCTGTTCATGCTCCAGCTATAACCGGCGCCCGACTCCGATACCAGGAACCCGGCCTGCGCGTTTGCGATGACGTTGATCCACGGCGCGGGCGTTTGCTGGCCCGCTCCGAGCGCAATCACGTATTCGCGCCCGTCCTGTGCAAACCCACCGAGGCCGTTGAAGAATTCCAGTGGCGGGAGCGCGGCCGCCGCTGCAGCGTCGGTATGCGATACCGGCACGGGCGTGCGACGGCGTCCCGCCGGGCGCGCCCGCCGCATGCGCGTGACCTGTTCCGCGAGCGTGCCCTGCTTGGCGTTCAGGCTGACTCGCGCCACGCATTGCAACAAGTCGCTTTCCGCAGGCGACAGCTGGTCGGAACGCAACACGAAAACGCCGCCGGCGCCGCCCTCCTCCACCGGTGCCGCGCGACTGCCGCGCACCATGCCGTCGAGGAATTCCTGCAGGTCCTGGATGTACGACGCCTTCCTGTCATTGAGAATCACGAGGTCGACGGGCAGGCGCTTGCTGCGCCAGTATTCATGCGCGCGCAGCATCTGCCAGACGATGGCGCGATCCTCCGTCTCCTCGATGCGCAGCAATACGATCGGCAGGTCACCGGAAACGCTGAACCGCCACAGTGCGCGCGCGCCGAGCGCATTGCGCTTGAGTACGTCGGCGGGCGGGCGCATCTGCGGATCGCTGAACAGGATGCGGTTGGCGAGATACTGGTAGAGCTGCGCTTCGTCGGAGCTGATGCCCAGGTGGTGCAATCGCACCTGCGCCTGGGTCCACGCGAGCGTGGATGTGCGTTCGAAAATGGTCGGATCGCGATACTTGTCGGCCAGGAGCACGATGTCCTCGCGCGTTTTCGCGACCATGGTGGAAAACGCGATGCGCGCCGTTGCGCCGGATGCGATCTTGATTCGCACGCGCAAGCTGAATACCGGATCGAGCACGGGGCCCACCGTGTTCGACAAAGGCCGGCCGTCCATCACGGCGACGGGATTGCCGATCGTGCGCCCGCGCCCGAGAAAGCGCGCGCGATCGGTTTCGTACTCCAGCGTCGTCGCGGCACGCGTGCCGACCACGTGCGCAACCCAGAACTGGTCGTCACCGGCCTTGCGCGGACGGCGAGTGGCGAGCAGTGCGTGCTCATCGGGCAGGTATTCGGTTTTGACGAAGAGATTGGAAAACGCCGGATGCGCGACATCCGCCGCCTGCGGCGCCAGGGTGATTTCCGCATACGAGGTGACTTCGATCTCGCGCTCGCGGCCCCCGTCGTTGGTGATCGACAGCCAGCGTACCTCGGCATCGTCCTCCGGCGAAACCAGCACTTCCAGCTGCGTGGACAGCGACCCGTCGCTGCGCCGGATGCGCGCGCGATCCTCGAGGAAGACGGCCTCGTAGCGATCCGGTTCCACGCCGGTGGGCTGGTGTGTCGCCGACCAGACCGAGCCCGTGGCCACATCGCGCAGAAAGAGATAGCTGCCCCACGCATCGGTGGTGGCGTCTTCCCGCCAGCGTGTCACTGCGAGGTCGCCCCAGCGGCTGTAACCGGAACCCGCGGCCGTGAGCATGACCGCATAGCGGCCGTTCGAGAGCAGATGCGTCGACGGAATCGGATGATGCACGGAATGGAAGCGCCGGGTAACCTGCTCAACACCGGCCTCGATTCCGGACCCGCGCACCCTGTCGCTGCGCACGCCGCGCGCCGGCACGTCGCGCGGCGTGCGCTCCTGCAGCAGCAGTTCCGCGGAACGCACGATGGGTTCGCGGTGGAAACGATGCCGCATGACGGCCCCGTTCAGGACATTGTCGAACGCAACGAGGGACATGCCCTGGTGGTGCGCGAAATACGCCTGCACCGCGACGGGCCGACCGTCCTCGGGCAACCGCGCGCGCGTGTAGTCGATCGCCTCGTAATTGCCGTAGCGTCCGCGACCGCCCGCGGCGTCGAGGTCGACAAGGTTCGCGGCCGCAGCGCGCGGCTCGTACATGGCCGCCAGCGCGGTGGCGTACGGCGCCACGACGAGATCGTCCGCCAGCCCGCGTTTGAGTCCGAGCCCCGGTACCCCGAACGCGGAATATTGATAGGTGTAGGCGTTGTCGCGCACGTTGAACGCCGACTCGGAAATTCCCCACGGTACGCCGCGCTGTTTGCCGTATTCGATCTGCCGCTGTATCGCGAGCCGGCAGGTCTGGTCGAGCAGGCTGTGTTTCGGCGTGTACATCAGGAGCGATGGCATGAGGTATTCGAACATCGAACCTGACCAGGACAACAAAACCGCGCCGTCCGCCACCGGCGCCAGCGCGCGGCCGAGGCGGAACCAGTGCGTGGCCGGCACGTCGCCCTTGGCAATCGCAAGGAAACTGGTCAGCCTCGCCTCGGAGGCCAGCAGGTCGTAATAGCTCTGGTCCAGTGCTCCATCGGCCACGCGCAGTCCGATCGAGAACAGGCGGCGATCCGCGTCATACAAAAAACCGAATTCCATCCCCGTGAATAATTCGCGCGCCGTTGCTTCGATGGCTTGCAGGCGGCTGGCGAGCTGCGGGGAATGGCCGATGCGCCTGGCGTCCGGCGCGCCGGACGCATGGGCGGGTAACAGTGCGAGGTCGCGCGCGTGACTCGCGACGTCTGCATGCAACGCCTGCGACCACGCCAGTATTTCCCCGAAATCCGCTGCCCCGCTTTCATGCGAAAGCGTGGTGGCCATGTCCAGGACCGTGGACGCCAGATCCTGCAGGCGGCGCCAGCGCGTCGCCCAGGGCAACGACGCCTCGTCGCCGACCTCCAGCAATTCATCGAATCCGTCCAGCGCGCTATGCAACTCCCTGACGTAGACGGTCTGCGTGCGGCCGCCGTCTGCGATGCCGGCCGCGGCGCCGCGTAACAACGCGACATCGTCGCGAATGCCGCCCAGGTCTTGCGCCCTGAACAGCGGCTGCAGCGCCAGTTCGCTGCAGGCCTGGGCCAGCACGATCAGGTCGCCCGCGAAGTTTCCGCTATCCACGACGGAAATATATTGCGGCAGCAGTGGTTGCCGCGTCTGGGTGTCGTACCAGTTATAGAAATGGCCGCGATAGCGCGGCAAGTCCCGCAACGTGGCGAGCGTGGATTCCAGCCGCGACACGACGTCGGCCGCTCCGATCCAGCCAAAATCGCGCGCCGCCAGAATGGAAAGCAGGTAGAGGCCGAAATTGGTCGGCGAACTGCGATGGGCGACGACGGGTCGCGGCGTTTCCTGGAAATTATCAGGTGGCAGCCAATGGTCCGCTTCGCCGACAAAGGTCTCGAAGAAATGCCAGAGGCGTCGCGCAGCCTGGCGCAGTTGCAGCGTTTCCTCGCGCGGCAGCGGCTCGGCGACCAGCTGCCTCGGTGGCAGGCTGATCAGGCGCGCGACGATGGGCGAACCCCACCACAAAACGATGAGTGGCGCGGCAAAGGCGAGGCCGCTGCGATTGGACCAGAGCACGATGGCGGTCGCGCCGATGGCGACAATGCTGGCGCCGCGTAGCGGCCACAGGAAATCGGCAAGGGCCGGACTCGCCAGGCGCTTGGCCTGCGCTGCGGTCACCCACTCCAGCATGCGCTGGTGCGTGAAACGCAGGCGCACGAACGTCCTTGCGATTGCGTCCAGGCTCAGGAACGCGTTATGGGCCAGCAGGGTGAAGGCCACGATCGTATGCGCAATCCCCACCAGCACGTCATCCGCCACGGCAATGAGGTGGTGCTTGGGCGAAGTGTCGCGGCTACGCGGCAACAACCCCGCGAAAATCGATAAGAGCCCGGGCAGCGCGAGCGACAGCAAGATGAATGCGAGCCACAGGCCGGACGGCGCATACGCAAGCGACCAGCTGGCTATCAGGAGCATCAGCGCTGCCGGGGCCGACAGCGACCGGCGCAGGTTCTCGATCATTTTCCAGCGACCGAGCTGCGGAACGAGCTTGCGGCGACGGCCAAATATCCAGGGCAACAGCTGCCAGTCCCCGCGCGTCCAGCGATGCAGGCGCGACGCGGCGACTTCGATGTGAGAGGGAAATTCCTCGAACAAATCGATGTCGCTGATCAATCCGCATCGCACCAGGACGCCTTCGAAAAGGTCGTGGCTGAGGATCGCGTTTTCCGGGATGCGCCCTTGCAGTGCGTGCTCGAAGGCATCCACATCGTAGATGCCCTTGCCGGTGAAATTGCCCTCTCCAAACAGATCCTGGTAGACATCGGACACCGCTCCAGCATACGGATCGAGGCCGGACGCGCCGGAGAAGATGCGCTGGAACACGGAGCTTTCGAGCGTTGTCGGCAGGGTGGGCGTGATGCGCGGCTGGAAAATGCCATAGCCTTCCACGACGCGCCCGCTCGCCGCGTCATGACGCGGGCGATTGAGCGGATGGGCCGCCGTTCCCACCAGCCTGCGCACGGTGTCGATCGGCATCCGGGTATCGGAATCGAGCGTTACGACATAGCGCACGTCCCGCGGAACGAAGAGCGTGCCACCCGCGATCGCCAGAAACGAAGTGCCGGTATCGCCACGCAGCAGCCGGTTGAATTCATGCAGCTTGCCGCGCTTGCGCTCCCACCCCATCCACTTCTGTTCCGATTCGTTCCATCGGCGCCCGCGATGAAACAGGTAGAAGCGCGCGGCGCCGTCCGGCATCGCGTGGTGGCGCGCGTTCAGGGCTGCAACAGCGTGCACTGCGTAGGAAAGCAACCGTTCGTCGTCGGCACGACCGGCCGCATCGGAATCGGTCCAGTCGTAGAGCAACGCGAAATACACTTCGCCGCCGGTATTCGCCAGGTAGTGTGCCTCCAGTTGTTCGACCTGGTGCGCGATGGCGACTTCCGAAGTCAGCATGGCGGGCACCACCACAAAGGTGCGCAATGAGGCGGGTATGCCATCGACCAGTTGCAGCCTCGGCAGGTGGCGCGGGCCGATCAGCGCGGTGACGAGCCGGTTGACGAGCACGACGGACACGTCGTACGCGGGAAAGAATCCGAGCAACGCGAGCAAGGCCACGCCGGGCGCGGCAACACCGGCCGCCACACTGAGCCATGCAGGGAACGCGACAATGGCGAGGGCCAGCGTGGCAACCGTGCCGAAATAAACGGTTGGCGCATGCGTTGCCGGCGAGCGCAGGATGCGCTGGCGCAGGGTCGGGCGGAACTGTATATCGCGTTCGAGCTCGCGCCTGCCCGCGGAGATCAGGTAATAGCCGGGATCCCCGCGTCGTTCGCTGCCGTCCTCGACCGAAGTCCGGGCGGCGGCCTGCGCGCTGCGATCGATGACGGCACGGGCGATCTCGAGTTCAGTACGGCGCGAACCGATGGCCAGTTCCTCGAGGGCGTGGCGGTAGCGATCGCGTGTCGCGAAATCCATTCCACCGAACGCCGGATCGCCACGCAGGCAGGCGTCGACGACGCTCACGTCTTCGAACCAGTTCTGCCAGTCGAAAGCGGCCATGGCACGCATGCTGGTAATGATGTTGCGCACGGTGAGATTGGCTGCCGACTGGCTGGTGTGTTCCGACTGCACCAGCGAATCGGCTTCCAGGCCCAGTGCCGCAAGGCGCTCGTTGAGCCGGTGCAGGGATACATCCTGGTAGCGCAGTCGCTGGATCAACTGGACCGCAAATGCGCGCGAGATACGCGCCTCCGCCAGATCGCGCAGCGCTTCGTCCGCAGCACGGGCCGACTGCGCGGCGAGCGCCAGCAATTCGTCGGCGAAGGCGTCCGCGTCCTGCCGTCCGGCCTGGGCAAGTGCCATGCGCCGGGCAAGGCGTCGCAGGTTCTCCACCAGTACGGCGCTCAACATGAGCGGCACGGACCAGACCTCGCGAATGGTCAGGGTGTCCACGCGCTGGTACGCCGCAATGAAACGACGCAGTAGGACGGGGTCGAAGCGGCTGTCGGTGTGGGCGACGAACGCCCATGCCAGCCCGTAGGCGCGGGCATATCGCGCGAGCGGTCCGCCCACCAGTACCGGCAGGCGCCGTACGAAACGCGGCGTCAGGCCGCGTGCGAGATCGCGCAGCTGTTCTTCTACAACGTGGAAGTTATCCAGCAACCATTCGGCTGCGGGCGTGATGGCACGCTTCTCGCGCGCCGCTTCGGCGACGGCGTGGTAGGACTCGAGCAGCTTGCGACCATTGTCGCGCGCACGCCCGTCGAGCGCATAAGGCACCACAGATCCGTCGAGTGCGACGTGCTGTGCGGTGGCGAGGCTTTCCGCATGTGCCTCCAGACGCGCCGGACTGAACAGCTCCGCGCGAATGGGATCATTCGTGGGATCGGACACGGCGGCGCCCGATTCCGCAAAACTCAGGACTCGCCTCGTCACCAGCGTTCGAATTGTTTTTGCGCGGATTATGTTTTCGGCCAATGACAGAAGTTGCACGCCGGTACGCATTTCGCGCCGCTATGCCAGCACGCAATCCATATCGAACCAGGGGCGCGCGACGGCTCCGTAGCGGATCGAGCAAGCTTGATGCCACGCGCCCGTAGCGTTAACTCCGTGTGTACGCTGGAATTATCGCAAGGGTTCGTACGCAGGGACTGTAAAGATTACTGCGCGCCAGTAATCTTTACATATGTCGCCACAGCCCCTTACGCGAGGCTGCCGCAGCGATCGTGGCAAAACCGGGCTTGGCGGGATGAAAAAGCCGTCGCGACCGCAGGCCGCTTACTCAGGTTCGGCCGTCGTCGGCGCTTCGTTGCGCGAATCGTATTCGCGCAATCGGTTGTAGAGGGTTTTCAGGCTCACGCCGAGCATTTGCGCGGCCTTTTCCTTCACGCCACCGCATTGCTGCAGGGTCGCAAGCGTGAGCACTTTCTCGACTTCGGCAACGGTGCTGCCGACGCGGATCTGCAGGAATGGCCCGCTGTTGTTCGCCTGGCGCGCCTTGCCGGCTTCGAGTGGCATGACGGCGGCGCTGATCATGTCGTCGGCCATGATGTAGGCGCGTTGCACGACATTGCGCAATTCGCGCACGTTGCCCGGCCAATGCCACTCGCCCATCATGTCGTGCGCGTCCGCCGTGAATATCTTCGCGGTGCCTTCCTTTTGGTTGAGATCCTTCAGGAAGGCCTCGGCAATGAGCTTGACATCGCCCTGGCGCTGGCGCAGCGGCGGCAGGTGCATGGGGAAAACCTGCAGCCGATAGAGCAAATCCTCGCGCAGCTTGCCGTCCGCCACCGCATCTTCGGGGACGCGATTGGTCGCCGCGATGATGCGCACATCGACCTCGATTTCGCGATCCGAGCCGATACGCATGAAGGTTCCCTCCTCGAGGACGCGCAGCAGCTTGACCTGCAACTCGATCGGCATTTCCGTGATTTCGTCGAGGAACAGGGTGCCGCCGTTGGCGCGTTCGAAGTAGCCTTTATGTTCGCGAACCGCGCCGGTGAAGCTGCCCTTCTCGTGCCCGAATACCTCGCTCTCGATGAGCTGCGGCGAGATCGCGCCGCAATTGACGGGTATGAAGGGGTTCTTGCGGCGGCGCGACAGATCGTGGAGCGTTTGCGCGACGAGTTCCTTGCCAGTACCGCTTTCGCCCGTGATCAGGACCGTCGCGACCGTCGGCGCCACGCGCTGGATCTGGTCGTAGACGCTCTGCATGACCGTGGATGTTCCCAGCAGCCGCCCAAAGCGGCCGAGGCTGCGCAATTCGCCGCGCAGTTCGTTGATTTCCTTTTTCAGGTCGGTTGGGCGCGCGACCCGTGACAAAATCGCCTTGAGCTGCTTGATATTGACCGGCTTGATCAGGTAATCGGACGCGCCGAGGCGCAACGCCTCGATGGAGGTTTCAATGCTGGCGTGGCCGGTGATCATGACGACCTCGGTGGTCGCCCGCGATTCGACGTCCTGGAACAGGTCCATGCCGTCTCCATCGGGCAGCACGAGGTCGAGCAATACCACGTCGGGACGTTGCAAGGCCATGTTCTCGCGCGCCGCCTTCAGGCTGGAGGCGGTCGCGACGGTAAAGCCCTCGCGCGCGACCAGTTCCTGCAGGCTTTCGAGGGTGTCGACATCATCGTCGACGAGCAGTGCATGCGGCATAGTTCAGCTTTCCTCTATTTTTATGATGGCCGCGGCCGCGCTTCTTGCGATCGGCGCACCCGTTGCGGCGCGCCCTGACCGTTCGATGCGGCCGGCACGCCACACATTGGGGCCCTGGTCCGGCCTTCAATCCCTGCCGAGATACTCCCCTAATGTCGCGAAGTGCCCCACATGATCGCAGATTACCTTCAGCGTCACCAGAAGCGGTACCGCGAAGAACATCCCGGGAATGCCCCACAACCAGCCCATCAGCAGGAAGGCGAGGAATACCATCACCGGGTTCAACCTCAAGGTGCGTCCGACCACAACCGGCTGGATTAGTTGTCCTTCCAGCAATATGAGCGCGAGAAATACCGCGGGGACCTGCCACACACGGCTGGCCTCCTCGAACGTGACCGCAGCCGCGGCGCCCAGGATCATCAGGCTCGCAGTCGGGCCAAGGTAAGGAATGTAGTTCAGCAGCATGGCCATCGCCCCCCACAGCAGCGGGTTGGGCATGCCGAGCACCTTCATGGCGAGGGTCGTGGCGATGCCCAGGCCGGCATTGATCAGGGTCACGGTAAAGAAGTAGCGACCCAGCTTCTGCTGGATGTCGCGTCCGACCTCGACCGCGTGGATCTTGTTTCGCAACGTCGGGATCAGCCGCACGGTCTTGCGCAAAAACAGATCGCCCGATGCCAGCAGGAAGTACAGCAGCACGACCGTCGAAACGAAGCCGGCCAGCAGGTAGGGCGTCTGGCTGGCCAGCAGCGCCCCCATTCCCGGCGTCTGTACGATGACTTCGCGCGGTTTGCCACCCGCGGCCACGTGGGTGATGGCTTCGAGCTTGTCCGCGGCGCGTTGCACGTCGGCTACCGGCTGCTTGAGCTTGCGCACCTTCGATTCGATCTGGCGGAAACTTTCCGGTGCACGGTCCAGCCACTGCGCCGCCGGATCAACGAGCGCATAGGCGCCGGCACCCACGCCGAACAACAATACGGACATGACGATCGCCGCACCGACGGGTTCGGGCAGGTGATGCTTGCGCAACCAGCGCACCAGCGGCGATAGCAACAGCGAGAACAGCACGGCCAGAAGAATCGGCAGGAGAAACGCGCGCGCGAGATGAAAAGTATACAGCGTCGCCAGGACGAACAGGCCGACGAAAACCCAGTTCGCCGGCGGCGCCTTATGGGCCACGGTTTCCGTTGCGAGC
>JBDTTE010000030.1:0-20081 GCA_039930785.1 Betaproteobacteria bacterium
CCGGATGGCAGGACACGTCGTCGAAGAGGGACGCGCCGAGCGGATGTGGATGCTCTTCCCTGTGAACGTCGTGATGAACGCGCTGGCGTGGACGTTGCTGCTGGCAGGCGTCGGACGCGCGCTGAGCATCTTCCGCCGCTCGTCATGACGCCGTACACAATGGCCTGGTAAATTCGGGTAATTTCTCGTGCTTTGAGTTGCTTCGATAAGTGTTGAAGTGCAGCATGCGTTTTGGCAATGATGAGCCGGACCTGCGCGATGCATCGACCGAGGAGCTGGATCGATCGTTCTGCCCCGGGCGGCGCAATCCCGGGAATACCGATCTCGTCGTCGCGCGTGCCGTGTTCGAATCGGCGGGCGGTTCGCTGCAAATCCTCAGCGATAAGGCCGGACAGGGAAGCATCGTGGAAATGCATATTCCCGCCTAGCATCGTGCGCGCTGTCCGCGTCATGTGACGTGGGTCTATTTCTGTTCGCGTCATTCCTCGCTTCTTTGTCGAGACAATCCACCAGACATTCTTGCGGCGCAGGTAAGCGTTACAAGGCCCGCTGCAATTCCTTCCCGACACTCACACTCGGGCGAGCCACATCTGAGCGACGCTCGCAGTAAAAGGCATTCTAAATAGCGGCTTGAAAGAAAGAACGGCCATCGTGAATCGTGGCACGGTCGTTGCTGAAATGACTGCAAGGAAGCTTTACGCAACAGTTAGAGCAACCGGGCGCAACGTCAGTTTCAACCGAGGAGAACAACATGCTTCAAGCCGCTGCCGTATTTTTCGTTATCGCGATCATCGCCGCCGTATTCGGCTTCGGCGGCATCGCGGCGGGTGCGACCGAAATCGCGAAAATCCTGTTCTTCATTTTCCTGATCGTGTTCGTCGTCAGCCTGATCATGGGCCTGATGCGGCGATGAAGGTCAACACCCAATCCGATGGTATCTATTGGAGGAAATCATGAATACCGAATCGATCGCAGCAAGGCAGCTGAACGCAATGAGCGGACAAAAAGACAAACTGGTGGATGACATCAAGGCGGTGGTGGCCGACGCGGAGGAAATGCTGAAAAAAGCGAGGACGACCGGCGCCGAGGGCTACGCGGCAGTGCGCGTGGAGCTTGAGGACCGGCTGGCCAATTCCATCGTCCGACTGCAGGAAGTGCAGGAAGAAATCAAGATGCGTGGCAGGCAGGCTGCCCGCGCCACCGAGGAATATGTGCAGGACAACCCGTGGAAGTCGATGGGCTACGTCGCCGTTGCGGGATTGATTGTCGGCTTGTTGCTTACGCGCGGGCGCTGAAGCGCCTTACCGCGCAATGGAGAAAAAGAAAATATGGATAGTCAACCTTTCGTAACCGACATCAAGGCGCTGCGCGACCGTGCGCGCAAGCACATCGAGCAGGGCGCCATCACCGAGGGCTATCGTGCCGATCGCGAGACCGTCATCAAAATCTGCAACGAAGCGCTGGCGACTGAAATCGTCTGCGTGCTGCGCTACAAGCGCCACTACTTCATGGCGGACGGCATTAACGCCGACAGTGTCGCGGCGGAGTTCCTGGAACACGCCGGCGAGGAGCAGGCCCATGCTGACCGCATTGCCGAGCGCATCGTGCAACTGGGTGGTGAGCCGAACCTGTCGCCGGAGGGCCTGGCGGGGCGCAGCCATTCGGAATACGTCGAAGGTACGACCTTGACCGACATGATCAAGGAAGACCTGATTGCCGAGCGCATTGCCATCGACAGCTACAAGGAAATTGTCGCTTATCTCGGCGACAAGGACACGACCACGCGCCGCATGTTCGAGGAAATCCTCGCCAAGGAGGAAGAGCATGCCGACGATCTCGTCTCATTGCTCGGCTCCTCCGGCAATGGCAAAAGCAAATGAAAAGGCGACGGGCATGCGCAAGCTCTTGCTGATCATGATGGCGGGCGTGGCCGGATTTGCGTTCACGTCCCACGCGCTGTCCGAGGCGCGCAGCCGCCGCCGCGGTGCGCGCGTGCAGGCCAAGGACCAGGTTCAGACCTGGGAAAACGAGGGTGGCAATGTGCCGGACGTGGCGCCCGTTCGCGCAACGCCTGCCGCCTCCGACGCCGGGCACTGAATACTGGCATCGCGCGATCGCCGCACCGGAATGGGCGGTAGGCCGTCAGGGAAACGAGCTGGCGCCCCGAACACGAATCGAACGTGCGACCTACCCCTTAGGAGGGGGTTGCTCTATCCACTGAGCTACCGGGGCGTTGCGCGAATTCTAACCGATGCCCGCGGCCCGTCGCAGTGTTGCCTGCAAGCGACGCATAGCGATTGCATCTCACTCCGGCGAACGTTCCGTCATTTGAATTGATCTTAAGCAGGGACCGGGCGCCCTGCGTCGACAACTTGCAGTTGGAATGAACATTGCAAGGCGTGGCCCGAGTATAGGAAAATAAACGTGGCCCATCCGCAAGTCGAATTGTCGATCTACCTGCTGGCTCCCCCTTTTGTTCCGGTGATTTCCGTGCGCCACTTCTTTCGCTATATTGGCGCCGCCCTGTGCTGGGCGGCATTTTCATTATTGGTTTTGGGCAGCACTGCGGGCGAGGCGTGGTCGTTTGGTTTTGACGACGTCGCGCATAACGCTGAACAGCTCGCGGGGGCCGCATACAAAAAACCGCCGGATTCCCTGCCCAAGGAACTGGGCGCACTGACCTACGAGCAATACCGCGAGATCCGCTATCGGCAGGACGCGGCCTGGTGGCGCGACGCGAAGCTGCCGTTCGAGATCGGCTTCTTCCATCGCGGCATGTATTACGACCAGCCCGTGCGCATCAATGAAATTAACGAGCAGGGCGCCGCCGAGATCAAATTCGATCCCGCGATGTTCGACTATGGCGCAAGCAAGGTCGACCCTGCAAAGATGGCGGGCCTCGGTTTCGCCGGCTTCCGCGTGCACTTCCCGATGAATTCCAAGGTCAAGGACGAAGTCGTGTCGTTTCTCGGAGCGAGCTATTTTCGCGCGCTCGGCAAGGACCAGGCGTACGGGTTGTCGGCCCGTGCGCTGGCGGTGGACACCGGCCTTCCGGGCGGGGAAGAGTTTCCGCGCTTTGTGGAATTCTGGATCGAGCGCCCGGCGCCGGGGGCAAAGGAACTGGTTATTTACGCACTGATGGATTCGCGGCGCATGACCGGCGCCTATCGCTTCAACGTCAAGCCCGGACCGGAAACGGTCATGGAGGTCAAATCCCGCCTGTTCCTGCGCGAGCCTGTAGGCAAACTAGGCGTTGCACCGCTGACCAGCATGTTTTTCTTCGGCGAAAACCAGAAGTCCGTAACCGACGACTATCGTCCCGAAGTACACGATTCAGACGGGCTGTCGCTGCACGCCGCCAACGGTGAATGGATCTGGCGACCGTTGGTCAATCCGAAGCGCTTGCTCGTGACATCGTTCGCCACTGCCAATCCCCTGGGATTCGGACTCATGCAGCGCGACCGGGCGTTCGACCACTACGAGGATCTCGATTCCCGCTATGAAAATCGACCGAGCGCCTGGGTGGAGCCCAAAGGATCGTGGGGGGCGGGACGGGTAGAACTCGTGCAGATTCCATCGCCCGACGAGTCCAACGACAACATCGTCGCTTACTGGGTACCGGATACGCCGCCGCAGCCGAAGCAGGGATGGGATCTGGAATATCGCATCCTCTGGCAGAAAGAGACCGAAGCGCGCCCGCCCCTGGCATGGGTTGCGCAAACGCGGCGCGGCCACGGCTATGAAAAGGTACCCGAGAACACGGTGAGCCTGCTTGTTGAATTCGAAGGGCCCCAACTTAAGAAACTTCCTGCGGATACGAAACTCGAAGGGGTGGTGTCAGGTGATGCAAATGTGGAAATCGTAAAGCGCCACAGTTATCGAAACGACGTGACCGGCGGGTGGCGCATCGCGCTGGGCGTCAAGCGGCTGGACAATGCCAAACCCGCTGAATTGCGCGCGTACTTGCGCAACGGCAACGAAACGGTATCCGAGACATGGAGCTACATCCTTCCCACGGAATGACGGCCAACAAGCTGGTGCGCGATTCCGCCGCCGCGTGCCGCCGTTACGTGGAGCGACTCGCATTTGTCGCGGGCAGGCGACGCCGGTTCGTCAGCGCGGGCGATGAAGCGCAGCAATCCATGGCGGACATCCACGGTGCGCTTGCGGACGGCGAAGTCGATCCACTCGATCCCGCCGAAGCCTCCTACGAGCGCCGCCTCGAAACCGCGGTCGGTGTCGGTTACGCTCCACAAGCGCGCCAGGCCCTCGTGCGCGATGCCCAGGGCCGGCTGCGCTTGAGCACCGGCCCGACGCTCAATCGTTCCTCGATGATTCCGCGGCGCTGGCCGCCCAAATTCTGGCAGGTTAAATCCTGGTGGCGTCGGCCCGCCCTCGATCGACGCGCCGATTCACCCGATCCGCTCGGGCGCTGGCACCGCGCCGGTGCCGTGCGCCGCATCGTGCTCGGCCTGCTGGTGTTGATACAGGCCGTAATCGCGACGGATTTCATGACGGCCGTGCTGCCTTATCACGGTACGCAGCCGTTGGAAATCGCGATCCTGGTGCTATTCGGGATTCTGTTCTGCTGGGTTTCCGCCGGATTCTGGACCGCGGTCATGGGATTTTTCGTGCAGATCAAGGGCGGCGATCGCTATGCGATTTCGCGCACGGCAGCCGGCGATGCGCCCATCGACGACTCCGCGCGCACCGCGATCATCATGCCGATCTGCAACGAGGACGTGCCGCGCGTGTTCGCCGGTATTCGCGCCACATACGAATCGCTTGCCGCGACCGGCGACCTGCGTCACTTCGATTTTTTCGTTCTCAGTGACAGCAGCGACGCCGACATCCGGGTAGAGGAACGCCATGCCTGGCTGGCGCTGTGCCGCGCCGTGGGCGGATTCGGGCGCGTGTATTACCGCTGGCGCCAGCACAGGATCAAGCGCAAGAGCGGCAATGTCGCCGACTTCTGCCGTCGCTGGGGCGCGAACTACCGCTATATGGTGGTGCTCGATGCCGATAGCGTCATGAGCGGCGATTGCCTGGCGACACTGGTGCGGCTGATGGAAGCCAATCCGAACGCCGGCATCATCCAGACCGCGCCGCGCGCGGCAGGACGCGACACGCTGTACGCGCGCATGCAACAGTTTGCGACCTGCGTATACGGGCCCTTGTTCACGGCCGGGCTGCATTTCTGGCAACTCGGCGAGTCGCACTATTGGGGGCATAACGCGATCATTCGCGTGGCGCCTTTCATCAAACATTGCGCGCTCGGCCGGTTGCCAGGGAGCGGCACGCTGTCCGGCGAAATCCTGTCCCACGATTTCGTCGAAGCCGCGCTTATGCGGCGCGCGGGCTGGGCCGTATGGCTTGCCTACGATCTGCCGGGGAGTTACGAGGAAATGCCGCCGAATCTGGTCGATGAACTGAAGCGCGACCGGCGCTGGTGCCACGGTAATCTGATCAACTTCCGGTTGTTCCTCGCCGAAGGATTGCATCCCGCGCATCGCGCCGTGTTCGTTACCGGCGTCATGGCCTACTGCTCGGCACTGCTCTGGTTTGTTTTCCTGCTGCTGTCGACGGCGTTGCTGGCCGTGCACACACTGGTTGAGCCGCAATATTTCATCAATCCGAAACAGCTGTTTCCGATCTGGCCGGAGTGGCATGTCGAACGTGCGTTGACCTTGTGGAGCGCGACGGCGGTCGTGCTGTTCCTGCCCAAGATCCTCAGCGTCGTGCTGATCTGGGTCAAGGGTGCCGATGAATTCGGCGGGCCCATTCGTCTGACCTTGAGCATGATCCTCGAAGCAGTGAGTTCGATGCTGCTCGCCCCGGTCCGCATGCTGTTCCATACGGAATTTGTGGTCACGGCCCTGGTGGGATTGCGCGCGAAGTGGAAGTCGCCGCCGCGCGAAGATGCAGAAACGAGCTGGGGCGAAGCCCTGCGCCGCCACGGCGTTCACTCGCTGATCGGTGTGGTATGGGCCGCTGGCGTTTACTGGCTCAACCCGTCGTTCCTGTGGTGGCTGCTCCCGGTGGTTGGCGCGCTGATGCTTTCGATTCCCATGTCCGTGTATTCGAGCCGCATCGATCTGGGCCGTGGTTTGCGCAAGATCGGGCTATTTGTCATCCCCGAGGAAGTGAATCAGCCGACAGAGCTGCGCCGCATGCAGCGCCACACCCGTCTCGCCGCGCCGTTACCCGGTTTCACCGAGGCCGTCGTCGATCCGCTGGCGCATGCCCTGGCCTGCGCATCCGCAAACATGCGTCGATCGCAACCGGCAAACTTGCGCGAATCGCGCGACCAGTTGATCGAGGAGGCCGTTGCCAAAGGCCCTGCCGTGCTCAGCAATGCGCAGAAGGTAGCGCTGCTCGGCGATCCCGCGACGCTGTCGCGGCTGCACTTCCAGGTCTGGTCATCGCCGGACGCGCATGCCGCGTGGCACGCAGACGCGACGGCGCCGGAGTCCGCACGAGCGGCCGTAAGTGCCGTGACTGCCGTGGCTAACATGAATGTATTGACACCCGTGACGACGTGACTGGCGTGACTGCGTGACTGCGGGAGGGCTCGAGAGTCCCATGCGTCACGACCGTCACGACCGTCACGACCGTCACGTCGTCACGGCATTTACCGCAGTTACGGCATTCGCAGCCGTTCAGGCCTAGAATGCCGCCTCCCTTTTCACAGAGCCGGCAATGCCCCTCGCAACGTTCGAAAGTGTTTCCCTGGCGTACGGCCACGTGCCGCTGCTCGATCACATCGACCTGGTCATCGAATCCAACAGTCGCATCGGCCTGATAGGGCGCAACGGCGCGGGCAAGTCGAGCCTGCTCAAGCTGCTTGCCGGCACGGCGCCGCCGGATGACGGACGCGTCTGGCGACAACCGGGTTTGCGCATCGGTGTCGTCGCGCAGGAGCCGCAACTCGATCCGCGGCAGACCGTGTTCGAGGCGACGGTCGGCGGCCTGGGCGAACTGTCCCGCGTGCTTTCCGACTACCATGCCGCCGCGCACGAACTGGAAATCGCGCCGGACGACGAGAAAGCGTTGCTGCGCATGCAGGTCGCGCAGGAAGCGCTGGAACGCAATGACGGATGGAGCGTCGAGTACCGCGTCGAGACGGTTCTGGCGCGGCTCGATCTCAAGCAGGACGCCCGCATCGAGACGTTGTCCGGCGGCATGCGCAAGCGCGTCGCGCTGGCACGCGCGCTGGCGTCGGATCCGCAACTGCTGATCCTCGACGAGCCGACCAACCACCTCGACGTCGATTCGATCCTCTGGCTTGAAAGCACGCTGGTCGATTTTCCCGGCGCGGTCTTCGTTGTCACGCACGATCGCGCGTTCCTCGATCGCGTCGTCACCGCCATCGCCGAACTCGATCGCGGCCACCTCGGACTGTATCCCGGGCGTTTCTCCGCCTATGAAGAGCGCAAGGCTGCGCAGCTGGAAGTGGAAGCCGTCAATAACCAGAAGTTCGACAAGCTGCTCGCGCAGGAAGAGGTCTGGATACGCAAGGGCATCGAGGCGCGCCGCACGCGTAACGAGGGCCGCGTGCGGCGACTGGAGCGCTTGCGCAACGAACGCTCCGCGCGGCGCGAACGCGTCGGCCAGGCGTCCATCTCGGTGGCCGAAGGCGAGCGCTCCGGCCAGCTTGTGGCCGAGCTGGAGCATGTCGACAAGCGCCTCGGCGATCGCCAGATCGTCAGGGATTTTTCGGCCCGCATCCTGCGCGGTGACAAGATCGGTTTGATCGGCGCGAACGGCGCCGGCAAATCGACCCTGATCAAGTTGATCCTTGGCGAGATGGAGCCTGACGCCGGTGCCATCCGTCGCGGCACGCGCCTGGCGGTCGCATACTACGACCAGTTCCGCACCAAGCTCGACGAAGAGCAGACCGTCGCGGACACGATAGCGCCGGGATCGGATTACGTGGAAATCGACGGCGCCCGCAAACACATCATGACCTACCTTGCGGATTTCCTGTTCCCCCCTGAGCGCGCACGAGCGCCAGTCAAAGCCTTGTCCGGCGGCGAGCGCAATCGACTGCTGCTGGCGCGATTGTTCAGCCAGCCGGCCAACATGCTGGTGCTGGACGAGCCGACCAACGACCTCGACATCGATACGCTCGAACTGCTCGAGAGCCTGCTGCAGGATTACGCGGGGACCGTGCTGCTGGTCAGTCACGACCGCGCATTTCTGGACAACGTCGTGACTGATACGATCGCGCCAGAAGGCGATGGTCGCTGGGTCCGCAATCCGGGTGGCTATTCCGACTGGAAACGCTTGCGGGATGAACGGGCGACCAAAGCCGCATCCGCAGAGGAGCGGGGCGGCAAGCCGGTGGTGGAGCGAGCTCGCGCGGCCGCGCCGAAAGTGCGCAAGCTGGGCTTCAAACAGGCGAAGGAACTCGAGGCGATGCCTGGCCGCATCCAGGCGCTGGAAACGGAACAGGCGCAACTTGGGCTTCGTCTCGCCGAGCCGGGGCTCTACAGCAAGCCGGCCGAGGAAGTCCGGCAATTGCAGCAGCGCTACGCCGCCATCGACGACGAGTTGACGGGCTGCCTGACGCGCTGGGAAGAGCTGGAAGCAATGCGCACGCAGGATAGCGCGTGAGCCGGCCGTCGATTGACGGCCGGGTGGCCGTATGGCCTGATGCAGCGAAGCCTGTGGAATTTATTTCGATTCAACGATGCCGCCAGCCACGCCCCGTCCGTCAGTGAATCGGGCCAACCGCCTCGACCGCATGCTGGGCATCGGTACGCTTGCGGTGCTGGTGGTCGGCTGCCTCGTGGTGCTGGTCCCGTTCATGACGGGATTGCTGCTGGCGGTGATCCTGACTTATTCGACATGGCCGCTTTATGCGCGCCTGCGTCGAATCGTAGGTGGGCGGCGCACGCTCGCGGCTGCGCTCATGACGCTAGGCGCTTGCCTGGTCCTGATCGCGCCTTTCCTGTTCGTTGCCTTCAGCCTTGCGGACAGCGCGACCGAGCTCGTCGAAGCCCTGCGCAAGGCTTTCGCGGACGGGCCGCCAGCCTTGCCCGACTGGATTACGGGTTTGCCATTCGTCGGCGAGCGGCTCAACACCTACTGGATCAACCTGTCCCACGACAGCAGCCACCTGTTCGACGACCTGAAGGGCTTGATCGCGCCCGCGAAATCCGTGCTCGTCTCCGGCGGGGGCGTCCTGTTCGCCGGGTTGCTGCAGCTCAGCCTGGCCGTATTGGTCGCGTTTTTCCTGTACCGCGATGGTGAAGCCGCCGCGGCGAAGATCAAGCACATCAGCAGCCGCATCGGCGGCGCACGCGGGCGCCAGATGCTCAAGGTCGCCGGCACGACCGTGAAGAGCGTGGTCTATGGCATTCTCGGCACGGCGCTTGCGCAGGGGGTGGTGGCGGGCATCGGATTCCTGGTTGCCGGCGTCCCGGGTGCGGCGTTGCTCGGCCTCGCGACCTTCATGTTGTCGGTCGTGCCCGTCGGTCCGCCGCTGATCTGGATCCCTGCGGCGATCTGGCTATACGTTCAGGGTTCGACCGGCTGGGCAATTTTTCTCGGACTGTGGGGCCTCCTGGCGATCAGCATGGTCGACAACGTGCTGAAGCCGATCATCATCAGCCACGGTAGCAATCTGCCGTTCATGCTGGTGCTGCTGGGCGTACTCGGCGGCGCCGCGGCTTTCGGTTTCGTGGGAATTTTCATCGGCCCGACTTTGCTCGCCGTGGGCTATCGCGTGGTCAATGAATGGCTGGATGACGAAACTCGCGACGACCGTCGCGCATCGCGCTAGGCCGCTGCGCCGGGTTTCCCTGGTCCTCAGGTAGAACGACAGGGCGGTTCAAGGGTCGAATCATTGCAGCGCGATCATCGCCGGCGCATTCGCGGGCCACAAAAAAGTCTTTCGGATTCGTTAGTTATGTTGTAGTATCCGCCGCAGTTCGCGTCAGGTGCTTTGCACCCCACCGAACATTGCGCGCCTTGCGCTGAAGGTGCATTCAATAATGTATGGCGCTGCCGTCGTGGCGGCGCGGGAGCCGAGAGTCAATGTCGTTTTCCGATCTGGGGCTTGCCCCGGAGTTGTTACGTGCCATAGCTGACCAGGGTTACACCGAGCCGACGCCTGTCCAGGCCAAGGCCATCCCCGCGATCCTGCAGGGTCAGGATGTCATGGCGGCCGCGCAAACCGGCACCGGCAAGACCGCCGGTTTCACGCTGCCGATGCTGCATCGGCTGATGGAGTTCGCCAGCACCAGTGTTTCGCCCGCGCGCCATCCCGTGCGTGCCCTGATCCTGACGCCGACGCGTGAACTTGCCGCGCAGGTGCAGGACAGCGTCAAAACGTACGGCAAGCACATCTCATTGCGCTCTGCCGTCGTCTATGGCGGCGTGCACATCGACCCGCAAATCGCCGAATTGCGCGCGGGCGTCGAGATCCTCGTGGCCACGCCGGGGCGGTTGCTCGATCACCTGCAGCAGAAAACCGTCAATCTTTCGCAAGTGCAGTTTCTCGTGCTCGACGAAGCCGATCGCATGCTCGACATGGGCTTCCTGCCGGACATCAAGCGCATCCTGGCGACGTTGCCGGCGAAACGGCAGAGCCTGTTGTTCTCGGCGACCTACTCCGACGAAATCCGCGGCCTCGCCAGCCAGTTCCTCACGAACCCGATCAGCATCGAGGTCGCCCGGCGCAACGCGGCTACCGAGACCGTCACGCATCTGGTCTACAAAGTGGAGTCGGCCGCCAAGCGCGATCTGCTCACGCACTTGATCCAGTCGCGCGACATGAAGCAGGTGCTCGTCTTCTGCAACACCAAGATCGGCGCCAACCGGCTCGCTTACAAACTGGACAAGGACGGCATCGGCGCCGCGGCAATCCATAGCGATCGCACACAGGGCGAACGCATGCAGGCACTGGCTGCGTTCAAGGAAGGCAAGACGCGCGTGCTCGTGGCAACCGATATCGCCGCGCGTGGGCTCGACATCGAGCAACTGCCGTTCGTCATCAATTTCGATCTGCCTGGCTCGCCGGAAGACTACGTCCACCGCATCGGCCGAACCGGTCGCGCCGGCATGACCGGCGAGGCGATTTCGCTCGTATCCGAAGAAGAGCGCGACGAACTCGCCGCGATCGAACGTCTGCTGAAAATCAAGCTGCCGGAGCACGAGCCCGAATCCTTCGCACGCGAGCATGATCGCGCCCCCGCCAAGCGCGATGGCTCGGCCCGCCGGGAGCGGCCGCCGCGCAGCACTGAACCGCGCGCCGGATCGTCGCGTTCCTCATCATCGCGTCCTGCCAGCGTGCCGGCCGACCCGCTGTTTTCCAAACCGTATGTTCCCTCCGAAGGCAGCGCCCTGGCGAGCAGGCCCGCGCCCGCCTCGCGAGGCACCAAAAAACAAGTCGCCGCACTTTTCCTGCCCCCGGTTCCCGCGGAAAAGCAGGACGCCTGATCGAGGAGCCCGTGCCCGCGACGCCGTCGACTGCGACGCAGCCACGCCTGCCGGATGCGATGTCGGAGCGCCTGCGACAGATCGTCGCCGGGCCGGACGAAGATATCAGCCTTGCCGAAGCCGCCCTGTTGATCGCGGGGCACGGCAACCCGGGCTTGAATGTTTCCGCGTACCTGAATCGCATCGACGAGCTCGCCTACATGCTGAGGCTGCGAATCGCCGAGGACGAAGATCTGCCCGGGCGCATCGCCGCGCTGAATCACTTCCTGTTCGGAGAACTCGGATTCGGTCCGAACGCCGAGAACTACTACGATCCCCGCAACAGCTTCCTGAATGAAGTGCTGGAACGCCGCGTCGGCATTCCCATCACCCTCTCGGTCATTTACCTTGAACTGGGGCGCAGGGTGGGGTTACCGCTGCAGGGTGTGAGCTTCCCGGGACATTTCCTCGTCAAGTGCCCCGTAGCCGACGGCGCGGTGGTGATCGACCCGTACTCCGGTGGCATTTCCCTCGGTTTGAAGGATTTGCAGACGCGATTGCGCGACGTACGTGGAGGCGAGGTGTCGCGCGCCATCGTCGCAGAACTGCTGGTTTCGGCGAGCAACAAGGACATCCTCGTACGCTTGCTGCGAAACCTCAAAGCCATTTATCTTCGCGACCAGAATCTCGACAAGGCGCTGCCCATCGTCAACTGGATCGTGGAGATCACGCCTGAGCAGGCCCTGGAATTGCGGGACCGGGGCATGATCTACCAGGAACTCGAATGCCCGCGCGCCGCGCTCGCGGATTTCGAGGCCTACCTGCTGCGGTCTGCCGGAAGCGATGACGCCGCCGACATTCGCAGGCGTATTGAAGACCTGCGCTTGGCGGCGGCGAAGTTGAACTAGTCTGGGCGAGCGATGAGCAATGGGCGATCAGCAATGAGCGATGAGTGATGAGCAATGAGCAATGAGCAATGAGTAATGAGCGATCAGTGAACTACAACGCCTTAATGCCTTTACTTATCGCCCATCACTCATCACTCATCGCTCATCGCTCAATTTCCAGACCATGGCACAAGAACAAAAACATCTGCAGTGGTTGCGAAGCCCGTCTCCCTATCTTTTGCTCGCACTGACTTCGCTGTTCTGGGCCGCCAACTGGGTGGTGGGGCGCGCGATGCGCAACGATATCCCGCCGGTGGCGATGGGCTTTTGGCGCTGGACCCTCGCGCTCACGCTCATGCTGCCGTTCACCGCCGGAGAACTGAAGCGCAAGTGGCCCGTCGTACGTGCCAACTGGCTGACCTTGACGCTCCTCGGATGCCTTGGCGCGGTCGCCTTCAACACGCTCATCTACATCGGGTTGCAATACACCGCGGCAACGAATGGCGTGCTGTTCAATTCGATTTCGCCGATCATGATCATCCTGCTGTCCTGGCTGATAGCGCGCGAACGCATATCCGGGCTGCAGGCGTGCGGCGTGGCGTTATCGTTGTGTGGCGTGGCTGCAATCATCGGACGCGGCGACCTCGCGACCCTCGCGGCATTTCATTTCAATCCCGGCGATCTCTGGCTCATCACGGCCATGCTGCTGTGGGCGTTGTACACGATTGTGTTGCGACGCCGGCCGGCGGAATTGTCGGCGCTCGCCTTTCTCTCGGCGATGCTGTTGCTGAGCCTGCCGTTCCTATTGCCGTTTTACCTTTGGGAGTTGGGCCACCGCGGGGGATTTGCGCTTACGCCTGCAACGGTCGCGGCGCTGGCGTACTACTGCACGATTCCGTCCATCGTCGCCTATCTGTTCTGGAATCGTGGCGTGGCGCAGGTGGGTCCGAACAAGGCCGGACTCTTTGTCCACCTGATGCCGTTGTTCGGCGCGCTGCTATCCGTGATATTTCTGGGTGAACGCCTGTACGCGTATCACTACGCCGGGGCGGCGCTGATATTCGGCGGGATCTGGCTGACAACGCGGATCAGGCCGTCACTGCCGTGACGGGCGTGACGCCGTAACGGTCGTGACCGCGTGACTGTCGTTAGTGCTTGAGAACGGCGATCACGATCGTCACGACCGTCACGGTAGTCACGGCGTCACGCCAGTCACGCCAGTCACGGCCTTTACGGTATTTCAGAACCTGAAGGTCAATCCGATCGAATGGACCGATGAATCGAGGCCGTAGGCGGGATTGAGGCCCGCTGCGGCATTGCCCGTCAGTTCCGAATAGCGCTCGGATTCCGCATAGAGCGTAATCGCCTTGGTCAATCCGTAGCTCAAGCCGATGCCGTACACCTTGCCGATGCCGCCGGGTTCGTCCATGTTGTTACGATGCGAGGCGTCGTCCTGGAAACCGCGTTGCCAATAATGCAGGCCAAGCTTGCCGTGCAACGAGAGGCCTGAGCGGAAGGGAAGGGTAGCCACGCCCGACAGGCTCCACGCGGCTCCGTTGCAGGCGTGCGTGTCGGTGGCGTCGCCGTTGCAGGTAGATGAATTGGAACCGAACTGGGTTTGCGAGCCTTCGATTGCGAAAGCGCTGGATATGCGGTAGCCGCCGTACTGGCGCAGCGCGTTCAGGCTTTCCGGATTCTTGCCCGGCGGATTGAAGGCACCGGGCATGGCGCCGCGAACGCCGACCGAATCCGTGAGGCCCCAGAAGCCCGACTTGGTGCCGCCATACCATTGGTCGTCACCCGGCGCGCAGAAGGCCTTGCCGCCGATCATCACGAGCGCGGCCAATGCAAGCGTCTTGAGTGATGTGCTAAGCGTCGGCATGATGAGATGCTCCCCCATGATCTTCGCCATATTAGTGATTTTTACCACACCGACTATTCAATTTTTACGTGGATTCGCAACAAAACAACACTTTCGATGGCGCGCAAGGCCTCCGCACGATTCAACAGGCGGAAATGTTTGCCAACCGGATCGAAAAAAACCGCAAGCACCTCGCAAAATGGGCCAAAAAAGCCGGCATCGAATGCTTTCGCCTCTACGATCGCGATATCCCGGAACTGCCTTTCGCGCTGGACCTCTATGCTGGCCGTGCCCACCTCCAGGAATACAGCCGGCCGGCGCTCGACGTGCGCGAGCAACGCCGTTGGGTCGCAGCGATGCACCAGGCGGCGGCCGTTGCCCTGGGCATGCCGCTGGCGGACGTCGTACTGAAGCAGCGGCACGGCCAGAGTCCGGATAACCAATACGGCAAGCTCGCGAGCGGTACGCGGGATTTCGTGGTGCACGAAGGCGCGCATCGGTTCATCGTTAATCTTACGGACCATCTCGATACGGGACTGTTCCTCGACCATCGGGATACGCGTGCGCTGGTGGGGCAGCTTGCACCCGGCCGGCACGTGCTGAACCTTTTCTGCTACACGGGGAGCTTCAGCGTCTACGCGGCCAAAGGCGGCGCCGCTTCGACGACCAGCGTTGACCTGTCGAAGACTTATCTGGACTGGGCTGCGCGCAATTTCGCACTCAATGGCGTGGACATGGGGCGCAATCGGCTGGTACAGACCGATGCGATGCGCTTCCTCGCGCTGGGCCGGGCTTCGGTCGAGCGTTACGACCTGATCGTGCTGGATCCGCCCAGCTTCTCGAATTCGAAGCGCATGCAGGGCGTGCTGGACGTGCAACGCGACCACGTGGAATTGATACGCGATTGTCTCGGCTTGCTGGCGCGAAATGGCGAATTGCTGTTTTCGACCAACCTGCGTAATTTCCGGCTCGATGCCGGCTCGTTGCACGACATCGCGATGGAGGAAATATCGGAGCGGACGGTGCCGCCGGATTTTCGCAACCGTCGCATCCACAGGTGCTGGCGCATCACGATGACGAGCGATGGGCAATGAGCAATGGGCAATGAGTAAAAGCTTTAAAGCGTTGTAGTTCCCTGATCACTCATCGCTCATCGCCCATCACTCATCTCTTGCCCCTCTGTTGTGATACTTTCCCTTTCACCGTGACAATTTTCCACAATCGATGAACGCCGAAATTCCCGCGATAACCATTCGCGAAGAGGTCGTAGCACTGCTTGACCGTGGACATGGATCGGATCACGACGCCTATGAACTGGGTGCGTGCTTCGAGGCCATAGCCAGTGCGGCCAGCCTGGAACACCGGCTCGATTCGCTGATCATGCTGATCGAGTGGACCCGTGAAGGCGCCCTTGACGAAGGCGACCGTCCGGATCGCACTAGGCTGGTGAAAGCGATCGAGGTGCTCGAACACATTCCAGCCGCGAAGGCCGGCCTTCAGGAGACTTTCGCGGAAATTCTCTCCGAAACCGAAGGCGTGAACCTGTTCGGCGAAACCGGGATTCCCGGCGATCGGGGCTTCCTCGCCGAGCTTGCCGATCGCTTCATGTCGCGCGTGTTGCCGGAACCCAGCGACGACCACGACCTCGCGCGACTGGTTGCGAGGCTCTACGCTGGCCGCACAGGCCGCCAAAGTTTCGAATTGCTGGCGCCCGAGCTTTTTCATCGCATCGTCGAATGCATCGCGCCGGCGGATCGGCCGGAAATATTCGCGCCGCTGAAGGCGGCTTTTGCCGATGGTTTCCGATTGCTCGCGATACGCGTCCAGGCACAGGGGCTTTCCTCCAAGCTGCGTGCGCGCAGCCATCCGCGTGCCGTCGCGCAATCCCCCTTCCACATGCTGGCGCACGCCAGCGAGGACGTGATGGATCAATGGCGCGCCGGGGGCGACGTGCGTGCGTTCGCCGAAACATGGCGCACGCTGTGCGCGGCCTGCCGGGCGGAATGTGCCGAAATCTCGCATCGCCTGGAAAGCGAGGGTGTCAGCGTCGACATCGTGTACGGCCTCGAAGTGCTGTCGCGCTGCCTGTCGCGCATGGAGACCATGCTCGACCTCGTTGAAAGCGTGCCGGGTACCCCCCGCACCGAAGCGGTTCACCGGCTGCTGGCCGATCTCATCGTCGCCGCCCACGACGATCGCAGCATCCGCCACCTCGTGCGCGGAAATTTGCAGATGCTCCAGCGCAAGATCGTCGACCGCTCCGGCAAGATGGGTGAGCACTATGTGGCGCAATCCCGCCACGAATATCGCTATATATGGCTCGCCGCAGCCGGCGGCGGGCTGCTGACAGTATTGACCGCCGCGATCAAGCTGAAGGTCACGCACATTGGATTGCCATTGTTCGTCGAGGGGCTGCTGGCCGGGACGAACTACGCCGTGAGCTTCATGCTGCTGCATCACTTCAATCTGATCCTGGCAACCAAGCAGCCGGCGATGACTGCGGCCACGCTTGCCACGTTGTTGCGCGGGCGGGACCGCACGGCGCGGATGGACAATATGGTGGAATTCACCGTGTGCATCTGCCGCTCGCAGCTGGCCGCGGCGATGGCCAACGTGAGCGTCGTATTCCTCGGCGCGTTCCTGTTCAATTTTCTGTGGCGGCTCGTGCTGGCGCGCAACTACCTCGGCGAACGGGAGGCGCAGTCGGTATTCGAGGCGCTGAGCCCGGTCAACAGCGGGACCATTTTTTACGCTGCGCTGACCGGCGTGATCCTGTGGATGGCCGCGATGATCGGCGGCTGGATGGACAACTGGGCCGTGTACCACCGCCTGCCGCAGGCGATAGCCGACCACCGGCTGGGCGAACGCTTTGGGCGCCCGCGCATGGCGCGGACCGCAGGCATCGTGTCGCGCAACATGGCTGCCTGGGCGACCAATATCTCGCTCGGCTTCCTGCTCGGTCTCACGCCGGTCATCGGCCAGTTCTTCGGCCTGCCGCTCGACGTGCGCCACGTTACGCTATCGTCCGGCATGCTGGCATTTGCCGGGGCGGGCTTGCGCGGATGGTTTACGACCGGATGGTTTTTCTGGGCGCTCGCCGGGGTGGCGACGATGTTCGTGTTGAACCTGAGCGTCAGTTTCTTCCTGTCGCTCTACACGGCTTCCCGCGCTTACGACCTTGCGCGCAGGGAACTTGCCGTGCTCGGCACCAGGTTATTGCGCCGCTTCCTGCACCATCCCCTCGACTTCGTCCTGCCGCGCAAACTCGATGACGGCGAAAAAAAAGCGCACCACTGATAGTGGCGCGCCCATGCGCGTTCGCCCCAGTTGGAACTCAGGGTTTTCGGACTCGCGGGGCCGCGCGCAGGGGAACGGGATCATCGCGCAGGTCGTCTTCTTCCAGCTCTTTCAGGCTCTTCTGGGAGCTGTCGGTGCCGGCGGGCGGGTTCCCGTCGTAGATCAGGTACTCGCGCCGCTGTAGATAGGAATCGCGCAGGAAGCTGTAGCGGTCGATGGCCGCCGTGTCGAGAAACTTTTCCGCGGAAAGCAGGTTGGCGCGGGTATCCACGACATCGAGCGCGAACAATCCCCAGCGTACTTCGGGTTCCGGATTCCAGTAGAAAAATGGGCTCGCGACAAAATCGACCGCGAGGCCAGGCGCATCTCGCGTACTGCTCGATCCGAAAAATGGCAGGACGAGGTAGGGGCCGCTCGGCACGCCCCAATAGCCCAGGGTCTGGCCGAAATCCTCGTTGCGATACTCGATTTTCAGTTCACTGGCGACATCGATCAGGCCGCCCAGCCCGAACACGGTGTTGGTCAGGATGCGCGCCACATCGACGGGAACCTTCGTGCCCTTAAGCTGCAGCGCATCGTTTAGCGTGGTAATGACCATGCCGAGGTTGTTGAAGAAATTCGTCACGCCGCGGCGCGCGATTTTAGGCACGACCGCGACGTAGCCCTTCGCCGCGGGTTTCAGAACAGCCTTGTCGACCGTGTCGTTGAACGTGTAGACCTTGCGATTGAAGGGCTCCATCGGATCGCGCGGGTCGGGTCCCGCGGCGCAACCACAGATCGAACAGGCGGCGAGCAGGCAGAGTAGAAGGTTGCGTATGGCCATGGTTTCCAAAGGCATCTGCGCGCGATTATATCGCGGCCCCGGCCCCGGGCATCGCTCGTTGTGGGTGGTTTGCAAAACCTTTCCGGTTCCTTCACGATTGGCGGCCCCGGGCGCAGCCACCGTCTGTGTCCGCATTCGAACAAACCAACCAGGGAATACGCATGGATCTCGGCCTGAAAGGTAAGACCGCGCTGGTGTGCGCGGCGAGCAAGGGACTTGGCAAGGGTTGCGCGTTTTCGCTGGCGCGCGAAGGGGTCAACGTCACCATCCTGGCGCGCGGGCGCGAAGCGCTGGAGGCGACCGCCGGGGAAATCCGCAATGCGACCGGCGTCAAGGTAACGGTCGTTGCCGCGGACATCACCACGCCCGCGGGCCGCAAGGAGGCGCTCGCCGCCTGCCCCAGTCCCGACATCCTGATCAATAACGCGGGCGGTCCGCCGCCCGGCGACTGGCGCGAGTTCACGCATGAAATGTGGATAGCCGCGCTGGAAGCGAACATGCTCACGCCGATCGAGCTGATGCAGGCCACCATCGACGGCATGATCTCCCGCAAGTTCGGTCGCATCGTCAACATCACGTCGAGTGCCGTCAAGGCGCCCATCGATATCCTCGGGCTGTCGAACGGCGCGCGCACCGGCCTCACCGGTTTCGTTGCAGGCATTTCGCGCAAGACCGTCGCGCACAACGTCACGATCAACAACCTGCTGCCCGGCATGTTCGACACCGATCGCCTGAAAAGCAGCAGCGTTGCCGCGGCCAAGATGCAGAACAAACCGTTCGACGAAGTGCACGCGGCACGTATGAAATCCGTTCCCGCCGGGCGCTTCGGCAATGCCGATGAATTCGGCGATGCCTGCGCCTACCTTTGCAGCAAGCAGGCGGGCTACATCACCGGAATGAATTTTCTGATCGACGGTGGGGCTTATCCCGGAACATTCTGATCGACCGCGGGTCGATCAGAACAGGGTAGAGGGGCGAGGGACGAGGGGCGAGTAAAAAGCTTTCGGGTCTTCCTCACCCCTCACTCCTCACCCCTCACGCTATAATTTTTCACCATCCTTACGTTCCCCCGGAGGCTCCCGCCATGAACGCACCTCACGAAAAGAACCTGACGCCGCCCCGACTAACGGATTCGAAGCTGTTCCGCCAGCAAGGCAGCATCAACGGCCAGTGGCTGGATGCAGATTCGAAGGCGACGATCAATGTCACCAATCCGGCGGATGGATCGGTGATCGGCACGATTCCGAAAATGGGTGCGGCCGAGACGAAGCGGGCGATCGCCGCCGCAAGCGCCGCACTGCCGGCGTGGCGCGCGAAGCTGCCGAAGGAGCGCGCAAACATCCTGCGCAAGTGGTTCGACCTGATGATCGCGAACACGGATGACCTGGGCCTGCTGATGACGACGGAGCAGGGCAAGCCGCTCGCGGAGGCGAAGGGCGAGATTGCCTACGCGGCGTCGTTCATCGAATGGTTTGCCGAAGAAGCCAAGCGCGTCTACGGCGACGTCATTCCGCAGCATCAGGGCGACAAGCGGCTCATCGTGATCAAGCAGCCGATCGGTGTGTGCGGGCTGATCACGCCGTGGAATTTTCCGGCGGCGATGATCACGCGCAAGGCGGCACCGGCGCTGGCGGCGGGCTGCACGGTCGTCATCAAGCCGGCTACGCAGACGCCGTACTCGGCCTTCGCGCTGGTGGAACTGGCCGAGCGCGCCGGCGTGCCAAAGGGGGTGATCAACATCGTCACCGGCAGCGCAAAGGAAATCGGCGGCGAACTGACCTCGAATACG